>JAPKMQ010000227.1 GCA_026645875.1 Longilinea sp. | reverse complement strand
GATCTGACCTATTCCCCGCGGCTGTGCCGTTTTCCACTTCCCAAGGCGGGAAGTGAACCATTGAGTTGGGTAAATTGGTTGCCAAATGTATTTCTATTCGCAAGAGAATCTCTTAATTAGTGGATATGATTTGTCAATTTTACGAATTAAAAATAAAAGCCGTCTGAGAGACGGCCTTTATGAGAAGACTCTAAAGTTCGAGCTCAGGAGCTCATCTCCTGGCGACCGGCCAGCGCGCGCAGCAGCGTATTCTGGTCCGCATATTCCAGGTCGCCGCCCACGGGCAGTCCGCGCGCCAGGCGTGTGACGTGCACGCCGAACGGCAGCAACTGGTTGCGAAGGTAGAGCGCAGTCGCGTCGCCCTCCATACTGGGGTTGGTGGCCAAAATCACTTCGCGCACTTTGCCAGCCTTCACCCGCTCGACCAACGGCCGGATCTTCAAATCGTCCGGCCCAATGCCTTCGATCGGCGAGAGCACGCCGTGCAGCACATGGTAGCGTCCCGAAAAGCCCCCGGTGCGCTCCAAAGCCAGCACATCGAGCGGTTCTTCGACCACGCACACCTGGCTTTCGTCGCGCTGCGAGCTGCCGCAGATATCGCAGACTGCCTGCCCGGCCATGGTGATGTTGAAACAAACCTCGCACATACCAGTGGAGGTCTTCAACGCCGTCAACGCGTCCGCCAGTTGCACCGCCGAATCGTTGGTGGCGCGCAGCAGGTAAAACGCCAGCCGCGAAGCCGACTTGGGGCCGATGCCGGGCAGCCGCTCGAATGCAGTGATCAGGTTTTGTACGGGTTCAGGCAGAATGGGCATTGCGGCTGCCTAGAAGCCCATGCCGGGCATTCCGCCAGCCAGGGGGCCCATGCGGGTGGAAGCCAGCTCACGGCTCTGATCCAGCGCCATGTTGACCGCGCTGAGGATCAAATCCTGCAACATCTCCGCGTCGGCGTCTTTGAGCAGTTCAGGGTCGATCTCGACGCCCTTGCACACCTGCTGGCCGGTCATGATAACCTTGACCGCGCCACCGCCCACGCTAGCCGTGACGGTCTCCTCGGCCAGTTGCGCCTGCATTTGTTCCATCTGTTCCTGCAGGCGGCGCAATTGCTGCATCATACCGCCGCCCGCTCCGCCTCCGCCCGCCGGGCGGTTGAATCCCTTTGCCATACGTCCTCCGTGTTATGAATATCGTTCCCGGGTTACGGATTAATCCTTATCCACAATCTTGCCGCCCAGGTTGAGCGCCGTACCCACCATGCCGTCGGCGTCGACGCCCAGGTCATCTGGCAGCGTCTTTGCCTTTCCGCTGGCCACCACACTGGCAATTCGCAGGCTGACGCCGATCACCTGCTGCACGGCCTGGCGGGTGACTTCGAGGTTTTCACCGTCCATTTTGGAGCGCACCACTTCGGTGGCAAACCCCAACACCAGCACGCCGTCTTTGATCGTAAAATTCTTGACCGAATTCAACAATCCCACGGTCTGCGGCCGGCGGCCTTTGGCCACCGCGCAGATTTTCGCCCAATTCTGGTGGATGGTTTGCAGGCTCACTTCGCCGGTCGTGACTGACGCGGGTGCAGCCGCATTCGACTGAACCTGCATTTCGTCGGCAGGGGCTGCCGGGGCCATCCGGGCAGGTTCCGCAGGTTGCTCAGGCGCGGGCGCTTCCGTACTGCTGCGCCGGGCCAGAGTTGAAACCGGTGCCGCCTCGGGAACGGTAACGGCTTTCGGCATAGGTTGCGCAGCCGGCACAACCGCTGGTGCGGCGGCCAGCACGGTTGCCGGAGGATTGAGCGTTTCGGTCAGCGCCAGTTCCAGCATCAGGCTGGGCTGCCAGCCGGAACGGCCTTCATTGGCCGCCGAATTGAAGGCTTTGATCGCCTGCAGCAAGGCTGCCACGTCAAATTGGGCTGCCTGTGTCGCCATGAGGGCGCGCATCTCAGCCGTCGCGTCCACCTGGTCGGCGTTGCCCAAGCGCACCAGCAGCAGGCTGCGCAGGTATTCGACCACCTGGCGGGCAAATTGGCGCGGATCGGTGCCGCTGTCGAGTGCCTGATGGATGCAATCCAAGCCTTTGTCCGCCTGGCACGCCAGTATCGCGCTCACCAGGTCCACCACCGACTGGTTGGTAGCCGTACCTAGCACGTTCTGCGCGTTTTCCAGCGTGATTTTCTCACCCGTTGATGCCAGTTGGTCCAGCAGGGAAATCGCATCACGCATGGCACCCGTCGATTGGCGAGCAATCAGCACCAGCGCGTCTTCCTCCACCTGCAAATGCTCCTCAGCCGAAATCTGTTTGAGCAGTTGAACGATGTCCTTCACCGGGATGCGGCGAAACTCATGCCGCTGGCAGCGTGAAAGCACCGTCGCCGGGATCTTGTGCACCTCGGTGGTCGCCAGGATAAAGATGGCATGCGCGGGCGGCTCTTCCAGCGTCTTCAGCAGCGCGTTGAACGCTGCCGTGGAAAGCATGTGGACTTCGTCGATAATGTAGACCTTGTAGCGGCCCTGGGTGGGCGAGAAGTTGATTTTGTCGCGCAGATCGCGCACGTCATCCACGCTGGTATTGGAAGCCGCGTCAATTTCGATCAGATCCAGAAAGCGGCCCTCATTGACGGCCGTGCAATGCTCGCAGGCGTCGCACGGGCGCTCGCTCAATTCATCCGCCAGGCAGTTCACTGCTTTGGCCAGCAGGCGGGCCGTGGTGGTTTTGCCCGTCCCGCGCGGACCGGCAAACAGGTAGGCATGGCCCACCTTGCCGCCGCGGATGGCATTTTGCAGCGTATGGACAACGTGCTCCTGGCCCACCACCTGGTCCCACAATCGGGGCCGCCACTTGCGATAGAATGCCTGGCTCATGCGCTTAATCCTGCATTTCTGATTTTTGTGCCGCGATTGGGCCTGTGCTCAACGCGGTTGCCCGTTCAGCCTCAACGTTCAGAAGCGTTCGCTGAAACGCCGCGCCTGGAACGCGCAAATTGTAATGGATGATCTCATGATTGAGCGATTCAATTTGCCGAGAAAATGTTTCCTGCGCCTGGCGAACAAGTTCGGGCGTGTTCTCCTCCAGACTTGCAACGCGCAAGGCGCGGTGGGCCTGCAGGCGTTTGCGCTCAATCTCCAGGCCCTCCTCCATCCAGGGCAGGGCGTAATCGTTGTGTTTCAACAGACGGTAAACCGCCCCCATCCCCTCCGGCTCAAAAGGATTCTCCTCCAGGCACAAGGGTTTTCCCTTGCCGGCAAGCCGGTCAAAATCACCGGCTTCCATCGCCTTGCGGATCTTTTCCTCTGCAATCCGGCCAAAATCGCTCATCTGCATCCCTGCTACGGTTAAGCTGGCGCTAAGGAATCTGGTAGGAGGCCCGCAGGGTACCCTGCGGATCGACCAACGTCACCATTTCACCCGGCCCCCAGACGGCATCAGACAGGCCCCAGAACAGCTCAATCACCGAATCGCTGCCGCTGCGCGTATAAATGCGGATGGCGCCGTTCTTCAGCGTCAGGTTCGGGAAGGTGTATTCATGACCATTTTCATCGCGCAGCTTCCAGCCGGTGAGCACCAGGTCGGTCTCGCTCTCCCGGCGAATCTCCACCGCTTCGGTCTGGTAGTTACCCGCGCCGAAGACGTTCTCGATGGAGATGTGCGTGTCGCCAACCGGCGCAATACCGGCGGGCGGTTGTGTGGCCTGAGCCGCGGAGGAGCTCGCTGGAACATTCTGACCAGCGGGCAGCGCGGTGCGGTGTGATTGCTCCCACCAGGTTAAAACCAGGAAGGTGGTCAACGCCGAAACCAAAACATTCAAAAGAAGAAACGGAAGGGCTTTTTTCCACGAAGTCATAGGCTCTAATCCTGGTAGAATCATAGCACAGTTTTTCAGTATTTTGGAAGACCAACAGGTGTAAGATAAGCGTATGCCCTATCTGATCGACGGACACAACCTGATCCCCAAATTGGCGGGGTTTAGTCTGAGCGCGACGGATGATGAAATGCAGCTCATCCCGCTTCTGCAAACCTTCAGCCGCGTGCGTCGCCAACCCGTGGAGGTGTACTTTGACCGCGCTCCGGCCGGGTATGCCGGCGCGCGGCGGTTCGGAACAGTGACCGCGCATTTCGTGCCAGTCAGCCGCACCGCCGACGACGCCATTCGTGAGCGGTTGGCCCGGTTGGGATCTGGCGCGCGCAACTGGCGTGTGGTCAGCTCGGATCGCCAGGTACAAGCCGAAGCCCACAGCCGGCACGCCGGGGTGCTCTCGTCGGAAGAATTTGCCCGCCAGCTCCAGCTTGCGGCGGAGGAAGCACAAAACTCGCCGCAGGGACAACCAGCACCCAGCGACCGGGAAATCGAGGAGTGGCTGCGTCTCTTTGGCGGAGACAACGGCCCCTCGCAGCCAGATAAAAAGTAAGATTCTTAAATTACTCTA
>JAPKMQ010000226.1 GCA_026645875.1 Longilinea sp. | reverse complement strand
TGTGGCAGTGGGGTTGGGTGCCTGCATGGTGGAGCGCCATATCACGCTTGACCGCGCCATGTGGGGCAGCGATCAGGCTGCCTCTGTGGAGCCCGGTGGTTTTGAACGTCTGGTCAAGTATATCCGCGTCACCGAAGCGTCGCTGGGCGACGGCGTGAAACGCGTGTATGAGAGCGAACTCTCATCGCTGAAGAAATTACGCCGCGTTCAAGAGTAATCATCCTGGAGGATAAGGTTATGGAACGACCGGGAAAACTCAACGCTTCCTTCCGCGATCCGAGCGGATTCTTATTCCGCCGCGCGGGTGTGCTTTACCGGCAGGTCAATCTGAAATACCAACCGGATTATGACCTGTTGATGCAATCCGGGTTGTACCAAAAGCTGGTCAAAGCCGGGCTGCTGGTCAAGCATGAAGAAGTTGAGCTGCCGGCTGAGCAATCTGACCTGGCGTACCGCGTTCTCCAGCCCGAGGTCGTATCATTTATCTCTTATCCATATGAGTGGAGTTTCAGCCAGCTCAAGGATGCGGCTCTGGCGACACTGGCAATCAACCGTTTGGCGCTTGAAGCCGGTATGATCCTGAAGGACGCCAGTGCATACAATATTCAATTTCACTGTGGCAAGCCAGTTCTGATTGATACGCTCTCCTTTGAGCAATATCAGGAAGGCAGGCCGTGGGTGGCTTATCGCCAGTTTTGCCAGCATTTCCTGGCGCCGCTGGCCTTGATGGCTTTCACCGACGTGCGCTTGAACCAATTGTTGCGCATCTATATCGACGGTGTGCCGCTTGACCTGGCCAGCAAGCTGTTGCCTGGCAAAACGCGCTGGAATTTTGGCCTGGCGTCGCATATTCACCTGCATGCCAGCGCGCAAAAGCGCTACGCTGACCAGGCAGTGGACCGGGCTGCGGCCGAAAAGAAGATGTCAAAACTGTCCCTGCTCGGTTTGTTGGATAACCTGGAAGGCACCGTGCGCGCTTGTAAATGGACCCCCGAGGGTACCGAATGGGCGGATTATTACGATGCCACGAACTATACCCGCGAGGCCTTTGAGCTGAAAAAGTCGCTGGTGGCCGCTTTCATTGAACGAATTCAGCCTGCTATGGCGTGGGATCTGGGTGCAAACAACGGTGAATTCAGCCGGCTGGCATCCAACCGCGGAATAAACACAGTGGCATTTGATATTGACCCAAGCGCCGTCGAAAAGAATTATCTGGCGGTCAAGACCAGCGGCGAGAAAACAATCCTGCCGTTGGTGCAGGATTTGACCAATCCCAGTCCGGCGATTGGCTGGGAAAACCGCGAACGTGAGCAATTGGAATCGCGCGGCCCGGCAGACATGGTGCTGGCGCTGGCATTGATCCATCACCTGGCCATTTCGAACAATGTGCCACTACAGCGGTTGGCGGAAAGTTTTGCGCGTTTGGGTCGCTGGCTGGTGATTGAATTTGTGCCCAAAGAGGATTCGCAGGTGAAGCGCCTGTTGGCGACTCGAGAGGATATTTTTCCGGATTACACGGTGCAAGGGTTTCAGGAAGCCTTTGCCCATTCTTTCGAGATTGTCGATAAGGTGGAAATTCACGGCTCCAAAAGAATCCTGTATCTGATGAAAACAAAGTTGGCCTGACACTTGAGGTTGTGCATGCGGAAAATTGCACTATACCCGTTTTTGCTCGCCTTATACCCGGTCATGTACTTGGTGGCGGTGAACATCGATCAAATCAACCCATTGATGGCTGCTCGATCGTTGGCAATACCGCTTTTTGGTTGCGCGCTTCTCTTCTTACTGATCGCTTTGTTTACCCGAAGCTGGCAAAAAGCAGCCCTGACGGCTGCTTTTTGGGTGGCGGCGATTTACCTGTTATTCTTCTTCGCTTATGTGCCGATCTACCAGGCGGTTGAGAAGACGGTCATTCTGGGCGTTAACATCGGCAGGCACCGCACCTTATTGATTCTTCTGGTGGCTCTTCTGGCAGCGGGAACGTTATTCATTGTCACCCGTAAGGGGATTTCTGGTACCCTCACCGCTTTCTTGAATGTGATTGCCATCGCCGCGATCATCATCCCCGTAGGACAAATCGTTGCATACAAAATCCAGACCAGCGAAATCGTCGCCAGAATGCAAGCTGGTTTTCAGCCCGATAGTGCAGTCAGCGTTATGGAAGGTGAGATGGCGCCGGATGTGTATTACATCATTCTGGATATGTACACGCGCGCGGATGTGTTGAAGGATTACTTCTCGTTTGATAATGCTGCGTTGCTCGATTACCTGACCGAGCGGGGATTCTATGTGGCTGAGTGCAGCCAGAGCAATTACAATTCCACCCAGTATTCAATCGGTTCAACATTGAATATGGATTATCTGGATACTCTGGGACTTGATGTTGAGGACCCTGACCTGGTGGCGGCGGTACAGCAAAACCGGGTAATGGCACTTTTCGAAGATTTGGGTTACCGGACGATCGCTTTCGAGACAGGTTTTTCGATCACGGAAATTCAGAACGTCGATGAATACTTGAGCCCATTTAAGAATGTGTGGGATGGGCTGTTTTACGGCGGGGTCAATTCTTTCGAAGCCATGATCCTGAAGAACTCGGCTGGCACGCTCTTATATGAAGCCAAACCGAATCTGGCAAATAAGTACCAAACCATATTGGATACCCCTTACATCCAGTATCGCGAAAGAATTGCCTATGCTCTGGATAAACTTGAGAGCATTGCCGGGATGGACGGGCCAAAATTTGTTTTTGCGCACATCCTGGCTCCCCATGATCCCTTTGTTTTCGACCAGCATGGCAATTTTGTCTATCGCGAAACGCCCTTTACCTTGAACAACGATCAGGAGTATGTCACACCCGGGACGTATGTCGCCGGCTACACCGCTGAATTGCAATACCTGAATATGCGGGTAGAAGCGATCGTTGATGCACTTCTGGCAGAATCGAAAAATCCACCGGTCATCATCCTGCAGGGAGATCACGGCGCGCCTCGCTCTTGGGAGATTGGCGGCGATACTGCCATCCTGAATGCCTATTATCTTCCACGAAAAGATTCGGAAAATCTTTCCCCCAATATTTCACCGGTAAACACTTTCCGGGTCGTGTTCAACCAGTATTTCAACGGCCAGTTCCCCCTTCTGGAAGACCAATCTTATCGGGTGGACAAAGTTTTGAAGGATTATGCCGAAACCACAGGGTATCCGTGCCCTGCAGTACCGTAATCACGGTGGTGATTGATAGGTCATGGGAAACGTCAAGGACATTTTTTCAAAGCTTCAATACCGTTATCGTCTGACGGCATCGCGCATGCAAACCGACCGCCACTTTGCTGCCATGGCCCGCAAGGTGGCCGCGGCAGCCTTGCCCGGTGAAGGCCAGCCGGTGGTGATGTTCAACGCCTCAACGCGCATCACGGGTTACAGCCAGAATGCCGCTTATCACCTGCTGGCATCCTGGGCGCTGCGTTTGCAGGGCGTGAAGGTGGTGCATTTCATCTGCCAGGCCGGCATGACGCGCTGCCCGCTGGGAACGAACCGCGACAATTTTGACGCTGCGCCGCCTTGCGCAACCTGCCAATTGCAGTCCCGGCGCGCCTACCCTGCGCCTGGAGCCGCAAACGCAGAACTGCGCGGTTTCACGATGGTACGCGACCCCCGCCTTGAAGAGGCCATGGCCGGGTTGAGCCTGGCCCAATTGAGCCAATTTGTCTATGAAGATGTGCCATTCGGTGAACTGGTGCTGCCGACCATGCGCTGGGTGCTGCGCCGGCATCACCTGAGTGAGGATGATGCGCATCGCGGACTTTACCGCCACTATATTCGCTCGGCATGGAGCGTGGCGCAGGCCTTTGACAGGCTGTTGGAGGAAACCAACCCGCGCATGGTGATCGTCTTCAACGGGCAATTCTTCCCGGAGACCACCGCGCGCCATCTGGCGCAGAAACGCGGCCTGCCGGTGATCTCGCATGAGGTCGGGCTGCAGCCGATGACGGCCTTCTTCACGCCCGGCGAAGCGACCGCCTACCCGATCGACATTCCGGAGACCTTTGAGCTCAACGATGAGCAGAACGCCCGGCTGGACGCCTACCTGGAACAGCGTTTCAAGGGCAATTTCAGCATGGCGGGGGTGCGTTTTTGGCCGGAGATGAAACCGTTGAGCGCAGAGTTCTGGCAGCGTGCGGGGCAGTTCAAGCAAATTGTTCCGGTATTCACCAACGTGATTTTTGACACCAGCCAGGGACATGCCAACGTAGTATTCGAACACATGTTTGCCTGGCTGGATCAGGTGCTGGAAATTGTGCGCGCGCACCCGGAGACCTTCTTTGTCATTCGCGCCCATCCGGATGAAGCTCGGCCCGGCAAAGCCGCCCGCGAAAATGTGGCGGGTTGGGTCAGGCAGCGCGGTGCAGATGCCCTGCCCAATG
>JAPKMQ010000225.1 GCA_026645875.1 Longilinea sp. | reverse complement strand
AGGTGAACCTCGGGGTGTTTGGTTGAAATGGCATTGGCGAGCTGTTTGAGGATGGTGGTTTTGCCGGCTTTTGGCGGCGAAACGATCATCCCGCGCTGGCCGCGGCCAATCGGGGCAATCAGGTTGATCACCCGGGTGGAGAGCGTCGCGCGGTCGGTTTCGAGGTCAAAACGCTGATCCGGGAAAACGGGCGTCAGGTTTTCGAAAACCGGGCGGCGCTGCAGGTTTTCAGGGTTCTCGCCGTTGATGGACTCCACCTTGAGTAAACCATAGTGGCGTTCCGACTCGCGCGGTGGCCGCACAGCGCCAATGACCATATCGCCATTGCGCAGTTCGTAACGGCGCAATTGGGCCTGTGAGACATACACGTCCTCCGGGCCGATGCGGTAATTGGTGCGCAGAAAACCGATCCCTTCCGGCATGATTTCGAGAATCCCGCCGCGCACTTCAAGCCCTTCGCGCTCAGCCTCGTTCTGGCGGATGCGGATGATCAGGTTTTCTTTCTTCAAGCGATGCGCGTCGGCGACGTTCAGGTCTTTGGCTATCTGACGCAGTGAAGCTAGCGAATTGGTCTCAAGCTCAAGTATTTTCATGGAAGCATTCATCCGTGAACAGAAAGTGTAATTTTACCACAAGCAATATTCCAGCTCTGTTTCAAGCTGGTTCGGACAAGTATGCAATTGCTTGGTTTGGGTAGAAAGAAGCGTGGGCGGCTTTCCCGTCGGTTCAAAGTCCGGCGGAGAAAGCATAATCAAACATCAAGGATATCTCCGTAAAAAGATTATAACATGCCGGAAAATGTCATGCAAGTTGAACCCGCTCACAAATGCAATTACATGAATCGGCAGTTTGCTTAATAAAAAACGATCCTGTCCATCGATGGACAGGATCAATATTGTCTATGGCTCGATGCGTGGTTGCAACCAGAAGGCCTGATCCTGGTTGGATTCGCCGTTGGATCTTACAATCAGGATAAACTGGACTTTCTTGCCCGCCAGCGTGGAAAGATCGAGATTGACGCGGGTGAAGTTGTTGTCATAGGTTTCGCTCCACTCGGCCAACTTGGTTTCTGAACCGCCTTCAGGGATGTAGGCGAGGATGAACTTCACATTGCAGTTATTGGCGCCGCTCAGGCAGCCGACAATGGATTTGAAATACATGCCGCTGGTGATTGACAGGGCTGGGAAGGTGGCGCGAATTTCGGTGTCGGTTCCGGAGGGCGGGTTGGTCCACAGGGCAGCCTCATTTTCTTTAGCGCCGGTTTCCATGGTGGGCTCATCCACCTTGACCACAAAGCCATTGTCGCTGGTCTGGCCGGGGCAGGTCAGGTTGCCATTGGTGCTGCGCCATTCAGCCTTGCAGAAATTGTCAACAAAATTGTACGCTGACGCAGAGACCTTCACCTTCACCCAGAAAGCCTTCGAGCCGTCGCTGCCCAGCCCAAAGATCACGCCGGCGGCGTTTCGCAGTTTGAAGTTCGCCTGGAAAGTGCCCACCTTGTTCGGCACGGTGAAGCTCAAGGAAACCTGGACGATCTGCCCCGGTGCAACAGAACCGCTGGTTAGTTGCGTGGCCGGCGCCACGCCCATGCTTTCGCCAGTGTCGAACACGATGGCGTAATTGGAATTCCAGGTGCAGGAGCCGGTGTTCTTCAACTCCCAGGTTTTGGTGAAGGTCTGGCCCGATTCCACGGCGGTATCATCCGGGTAATTGACGTCGCGCACGAATTCCACCCGATCGCAGGGGAGCGGCTGGCTGGTGGCGGTGCCTGGTACGGCTGTGTTGACTGCCGGCGGGGTGGCGGTGGCGATTAAGCCGCCCGGCGCCTGGGTGGCCGGGGCCTGGGTTTTGGCATTTGCCACCGTGGTGCTGAGGGCAATCACCGTTTGCGCGGCAAAGGTGTTGAGCTGGTCGGGGCCGGAGACTTGCTCAGTGGGGCGCGGCAGGTTGCAGGAACTCAGCAGGATGACCAACACCGCCAGGATGGAAAGGATGACAAGGTTTTTCTTCACTGCAAGCCTCCCAATGAATATTCAGTAGGGCCATGATTGTCCCTGATACGAGTTTCTTGATCGTTAGGATGATTATAGCCAGTTTTTGATTCATTAAGCGAAAAACGCGGTGCGTTGAAATTGCACCGCGTTTTTTGTGGGGGGATTGCGCCTTACGCCTTGCCCCGTAAGGCGTTGAAAAACAGCTTCATATTAAAGGCCTGGCCTGAAAGCAGCCGCTGGGCGCGGAACATGCCCGCCACCGCACGGATCAGCAAATAGGCGGTGGCTGCCAGCAGCGCGACCGAGATCGCCAGTTGCCACCAGGGGACGATGGCCGTCGACAGGCGCGCCATCATCGTGATGGGCGAGGTCAACGGGAACAGGCTGAGCACCAGCGAGATGATGCCGTTGGGTTTTTCGGCCAGCGTGTTGATGAAGAACAACGGAATGATCAGCGGGATGATCACGATGGTGGTGGCCTGCGAAGCCTCACGCAGGTTGGGCACCAACGCCCCGACACCGGACATCAAGGCAGCGTAGACTGCGTAACCCAAAAGGAAAAAGACTACACCCCAGACAAGCAGGGCGGGGGTGATGATGTACGTGGCCAGCTCAGGAACCGAACTGCGCGAAATCACCATCACCAGGTAGCCGTAGCCCATCCACACCGCAGTTTGCAGCAGACCGGCCAGCCCCAGCGCGATGATCTTTCCGCCCAGCATTTGAGTCGGTGTGATCGAAGTCATCAGCACTTCCATGACGCGGTTTTCTTTTTCGTTGGTGATGCTGTTTAACATCATGCTGGCCGAGGTTAGAATGACCATGTAGAACAGCATGGTCACGATGTAAGGTACCAGGAAGTTCAGGAAGTTGCCGGTATCGCGGACGGGTTGCTGCGAGGTGTAGGTCACTTCCAGGTTGTAGGGCTGGTTGATCCGTTCAAGCAACTGCGGGTCGTCGATGAGCAGGTTATGGCGGATGACGGCAAACAGATTGCCAGACCGGTCCATGCCCCCCAGCGGGTTGAAATCGGTGCGCAGGTAGGTGATTTCGCCTGATTGGAGAAAATCAGGCGGAAGGATGTAATACGAGCCAATCTGGCCGGCCTGGAGCGCCTGGCTGGCAGCGGTTTCGTTGGGGAATTGGATCAGATCGGCTTCCATCCCTTCCATCATGGATTGGATCAGGCCGCTTTGATCGACCAGGCCTTCCGGTTTGACCTCTTCCGGCGACGAGATGATCCGGCCGATGGCCGAGGTGGGCTCGGTGCCGCCAATGGAGCCGAAGATGGCGAAGATCACCGATCCAATCAGCGGAACCAGGATCAGCGTGATGAAGAAGGACTTTCTGAGCACAACGATCCGAAGTTCGTTTTTGAGCACAAGCAGCATTTTATTCATGGGGTCCTCACGCGCGTCCAAAGAGCTCTTTCCATGACAGGCGTTTTCCATAGCGCAGCATGCCCAGGCGGAAGGCACGGCTGGCAAACCAGATGGCAACCACGGCGGTCAGGATGAGCAGGCTGATAGTCGCGACGATTTCCCAGGCAGGGATATCAGTGAGTACGGCACGCATGGGCAGGGTCAACGGCGCGGTCAACGGGAAGAAGCTGAGCACCTTGGCCAGCGCTCCGTTGGGGTGCGACATGATCACACTGATGAACCATAGCGGCAAAAAGATGGGCAGCGTGAACAGACCTGAGACCTGCTGCGCTTCGCGTGTTTCGGTGACGGTGGCGCCGATGGCCGCCATGAGCGCAGCAACCATGATGAAGCTCGGGATAAAGGTGCCAATCATTAACCAGAAGTAGGAGGGCGTGATCAGACCACCCAGGGAAAGTTCCGGGTTGGCGCGCGTCAGCAGATTGATGGCAGCCACGCCTCCCAGCACCCAGATCACCACCTGGGTCAGCCCCACGCTGAGGTTCCCCAGGATTTTCCCGGCCATCAACTGCGCCGGCGAAATGGATGTGACCATGATTTCCATGGTGCGGTTTTCTTTTTCTTCCACAACCGCCTGAAGCAGATAACCGCCGCTCGTGTTGATGGAAACCATGAAGAGCACGCCGGCAATGATCGGCACCAGCACCGCCAGGAAGTTGTTATCCGACATCTCGCGGCTGCCCTCGATATTCTTGATCTTCAGATTGCTGCCCTGGGTGAGCCGTTTGACAACATTGGGATCTTTGCCGGTAAGTAAATTGGCCACCAGGAAATCCTCAAAATCGGATTGCACCTGCGAGCCCGGCGAATCCAGGGCGATCATCTGAACCTTGCCAGTCTGCATGTAATCAGGGGCGATCACAAAAAGCGCCTGGATGACATTCTTTTCCAGGTCGGCCTGCGCCGTGCTTTCGTCCGTGTAGGCGCGGAATTGAATCGCCGGCATAAAGGCGTCTTCTTCCACCGGGAGTTGCTGCGCATTGGCAAACAGGCCAGACTGGTCGATGTAGCCGGCCGGACGACCGTCATAACCGGATCTGGCCGCCAGAACGCTGGCCGCGATGACCACCAGGGCCATCAACGGCACGCTGAGCACGGCAATAATGAAACG
>JAPKMQ010000224.1 GCA_026645875.1 Longilinea sp. | reverse complement strand
CGCCTGGCCGGGGTCAGCGTCCGGACGCTGCACCACTACGACCAGATCGGCCTGCTGCGGCCAGCCCTGCGCACCCCGGCCAGCTACCGCCTTTACCAGCACACCGACCTGCTGCGTCTGCAGCAAATCCTCTTCTACCGCGAGCTGGACGTGCCGCTGGCGGAGATCCAGGCGCTACTCGACCGTCCCGGCTTTGATCCGGTGCGCGCGCTGCGGGATCACCGCCAAAACCTGCGGGAGAAGGCCGATCGCCTGGCGCAACTGATCGAAACCATCGACAGGACCCTGTCACAATACACGGAAGGAACGCAACCGATGAAAGACGAAGAACTGTACAAAGGCTTTACCCCCGAGCAGGCCCAACGCTACCGCCGCGAGGCCTCCCAATCCTACGGCGAAGAACGTGTGCAGACCACTGAAGAGCGCATCCGCGGCTGGGGCAATGAGAAGTGGGAGGCGGTCAAGGCCGAGATGGGCGCTGCCACCCAGGCCATCGCCGCGCTGATGGAACGCGGCCCCGGCGACCCCGAGGTGCAGGCCCAGGTGGCCCGCCACCACGCCGTCATCGAGCAATTCTACCCGGCCCCGGCTGAGGTCTATTCCGGGCTGGCGCAGACCTACACCGACCACCCCGAGTTCCGCGCCTTCTACGAGAAGATCCGCCCCGGCCTGGCCGAGTTTATGCGTGCCGGGATGGAATACTACATTGAGCATCATCTACTCGATTAACCCAACCACCAGCCGGACGAAGCCATCCGGCTGGTGGTTTTTTCACTGGATGTCACAAATTTATCAACCACTGTCATATATATTGATACATTAATATTATTTTGAGAATTCTTTGTTATCATGATAGGTGAAATTGACCCGCGTCCGCTGAACAATGCGGATGCTGGCAATTTACCCCAAACGCAGCGCCGGGAATCATACAATCAAGGAGGGACTATGGCCGAAAACAAAGACGGATGCGTCAAACCATCCAAAGGACCGATTTTGGCTGCTGTCGAAAGCCCCGCCGCCAGCCCTGTCATAACCAAGGAGGTACCCAAAGTGCAAGCACGCGTTGGAAAACCCGCCCCCGATTTTGAGCTGGCTGCGCTGGTCGGCGGCGGTTTCAAAAATATCAAATTATCCGACTACAAAGGCAAGTGGATCGTCATCTGCTTCTATCCGGGCGATTTCACCTTCGTCTGACCGACCGAATTGTCGGCAGTTGCCGTCAAATATGCTGAACTCCAGGAGCTGGGCGTCGAAGTGTTTGCCATCAGCACCGACAGCCGCTTCTCTCACAAGATCTGGCAGGAAGAAGAACTCTCCAAGATGGTCCCGGGCGGCGTTCCCTTCCCGCTGCTTTCGGACCAGGGCGGCCGCGTGGGCACCGTCTACGGCGTGTACGATGAAGACGCTGGCGTGGATATCCGCGGGCGCTTCCTCATCGACCCCGATTTCAACCTGCGCGCGATGGAAGTGTTGACCCCCGAGGTCGGCCGCAACGTCAGCGAGCTGATCCGCCAGGTGAAGGCCTTCCAGCACGTGCGCGCCACCGGCGAGGTGACCCCCTCTGGCTGGCAGCCCGGCAAGCCCACCCTCACCCCCGGCCCCGATCTGGCCGGCAAGGTGTGGAAGGTGTGGAAGCCGGATTCGGCTTTCTAAACAAGCGTTTTCCCGGCGCTGAAACAAGGCGAGGCGGCTGTACCAGCCGCCTCGTTTTATTTTGCCGGATCGCAGGGTCTATGCCTCGCCGCTGCCCGCGTGGAACAGCAGTTGCAGGAATTCCTCGGCGGTCACGCCGAAGAAGAATTCATTGATCGGCAGCGCCGCGATCTTCGCGCGCACGTCGCCCTCGTCATAGCGCACGCCAATCAGCGCGCCTTCCAACTCGCTCAGCTCGCGCCCCGAGAAAAAGTCGCCGTAGAAGCGTACGCCCTGGATGAGCCCCTTTTCCACCTCGATGCGCGCGTCGACCTCGCCGCCCGTGAAGCGCTGCACGCGCTGCACGTTGAACTTGGGCGACTGGCCGTAGTTCCACTCCCAGGTCTGATAGCGCTCGGCCGAGAGCTTGTGCACGCCTTCCCAGTCCGCCGCGGTCAGGTGATACTGCGGGATGCCATCTTCGGCGCGCAGCAAATGGCGCAGGATGCGCTCGCGGAAGTCGAGGATATCCATGTCGGCGCTCAGGAATTCGCGTATGTTGGCCACCCGGCTGCGCACCGACTTGATGCCCTTGCTCTCGAACTTGGCCGGTTTGGGGTTGAGCGCGTGCGACAGCACGCTCAGGTCGGTGTTGAGCAGCAGCGTGCCGTGGCTGACCATGCGCTTGCTGGAGATGTACTGCGCGTTGCCCGAAACCTTGCGCCCGTCCACCAGGATGTCGTTGCGCCCGCCTGTCTCGGCGGGCACGCCCATCTCGCGCAGCGCTTCCACCACCGGCTCGGTGAACTTGCGGAAGTTCTGCACGTTTTCGGGCCGGTTTTGCGTGATGAAGCTGAAGTTCAGGTTGCCCCGGTCGTGATACACCGCGCCGCCGCCCGAAAGCCGCCGGGTGACCACGATGCCCTGCTCCTGGACGTAATGCTGGTTGATTTCCTCCAGCGTGTTCTGGTGCTTGCCGATGATGATGGCATGCTCGTTGATGTAAAAGAGCAGGATATCCTCATCGCCGGGGAAGTTGCGCAGCAAATACTCCTCCAGCGCCAGGTTGACATACGGTTTGTAGTTGTGCTCGTTATCGACGAAGATCATACCCATCACCTCCCGCAAGATTCGGGGCAATCAAACCCGTAGAAGCAAAATTATAACGGATTCGGTCAAGGTTATCCACCGCTCCTCCGATCCGACATCCACGAACACCCATCAATCCGCCGCGCCCTCGGCCTCCACCGCCGCCGGGGCGAAACGCTCCTGTTTGCCCAGGCGCAGGTGCAGCAGGTAGAAACTCAATGCCGAAACGGCGCACAGCACGCCGCCGAGATACCACAGCAGGTTGGGGTCCAGATTATCAAGCACCAGGCCGGCCGCGCCAGGGCCGATGGCCGAGGGCAGCGCCCACATCAGGCTGAAGACGCCCATGTAGCGCCCGCGCATTTCCGCCGGGGCAAAGTTGGCCGCCAGCGCCGACATGGTGGGCATATTGATCATCTCGCCGATGGTGATGATCACCACCGCCAGCACGAACAGCGCATACGCGCCAACCAGCCCGAACATGGTGAACCCGACCATGTAAAACAGCACGCCCAGCGCCATCAACAGGAAGGGCGGGCGCGATTTGATCTTGCGCGTTACCCAGAACTGGAACAGGATGACCGTGATGGCGCTGGCGGTCATCAGAAAGCCGTAGCCCTGCGGCTGGATGCCATGCACGTCGCGCAGGTACACCGACAGCGAGTTGTACATCTGCCCGTACACCAGGCCCATCAGGATGCCCGCCGCCAGAAAGCCCATGTAGGCGCCGTCGCGCAGCACCACGCCGTAACCCTTGAAGGTGGCCAGCATGCTTTCCTTCTCCTGTCCGGGGTGAGGTTCGGGCTTGGTTTCGGAGATGAGAAAATAGAACAACACCGCCACCACACAGCTTACAGTCGCATCGATCACGAACAGCGCAAAGAAATTGCGGTTGGCGATAAAGCCGCCGATGGTCGGCCCGATGATCCAGGCCAGGTTGGCCACCACGCGCAGGATGCCAAAACCTTCCTGGCGCTGCTTTTCGGGCAGGATGTCGGCCAGCATGGCCTGGTGCGCCGGCCCGGCGATATCCGAAAGCACGCCGATGACCATCGCCAGCGGGAAGAGCAGGCTGAACTCGTTCACCAGCCCCAGCGTCAGCGTGCTGAGCGCGCTGAACACCAGCCCGAACAGGATCAGCTTGCGGCGGCCAAAGCGGTCGGTCAGCGCGCCGCCGATTACGTTGCCCAGCAGGCCGAAGATCGAGAACAACCCCAGCACCAGCCCGGCCTGGGTCATGCCGACGCCGAAGCGCTGGGTGATGTAGAGCGAAAAGAACGGGAACAGCAGCGTCCCGCCGACCCGGTCGACGAACGACACAAACACCACCAGCCAGAACTTGCGTGGGAATTCACGGTAAATTTTCTGCAAACGGGTAATCATATTCACCTCGGATTAATTAACCACGGAGACATCATACCCGCAAGGGTACGTAGGACACGGAGCAGAGAAGGAAAGGAGAGGATGAATATCTAGATTTCAAAAACAGATCAGGTTTTCTTCTCTATATTATTTTCTTCTCCGTGCTCTCCGTGCCTCCGTGGTGAATCATTCTAAATACATCCCAAACTGCCGAAACCTGCCCGGATCGGCGCGGGTGAGCCGTTCGCTGCCCGGCGAGAGCAGGTAAAAACCGCCGTTGCGGTGCAGGATGGGAATGCGCCGGCGCTGTTTGGCAAAGTGTTCGCGCATCTCTTCGGAAGTGGCGTAATAACTCTCGTACTCGTCCGGCCAGCGCGCGAACAGCTCGTCGTAGGTGCGGATGAACTCGGCGCGGTATGTCGCGGTCACCGACCACAGGTTGGAGATCACCCAGCACTTCTCCTCGAACTCCCACTCGTAGGCCAGCCCGATGAAGCGA
>JAPKMQ010000223.1 GCA_026645875.1 Longilinea sp. | reverse complement strand
CGGCGGCTTGATGGCCTGGTTGGTGGTGCGAACCGATGTGCCCGGCAAAAATATTATCAATCTGCTGGCGACCGTGCCGTATATCATGCCTTCATGGACGATTGCCATGGCCTGGACGGTTTTATTTAAAAACCAGAAATCGGGCGGCACGCCGGGGTTATTGGAATATGTCCTGGGGTCGCCGACGCCAGACTGGCTGGCCTACGGTCCCTTCCCCATCATCATGAGCAGTGCGCTGCATTACTACACCTTCTTCTTCCTTTTCGTTTCTGCTGCGTTGCTCTCGATCGACTCATCGCTGGAAGAGGCAGGTGAGTTGGCGGGCGCGGGCAAGTGGCGTATCATGCGCAAGATCACTTTCCCGCTGGTCATCCCTGCCATTGCATCCGGCTTTATCATGACCTTCTCAAAGACGATGGGAACCTTTGGCGGCCCGAACGTCCTCGGCGTGCCTGTTCAGTATTACACCCTGTCCACCATGTTACGCTCCAACACCGGCATTGGCAACTACGGCGACGGATTTGTCCTGGCGATCGTGTTGATCCTCTTTGCGATGGTGACGATCCTGATCAACCAGAAGCTGGTTGGAACGCGTAAGAGCTATGAAACCATTGGCGGCCGTGGTTTTATGTCGCAAAAGGTGAAGCTGCGCAACTGGAAAGTCCTGTTTACTGCCCTGGTGGTAGTGTTTGAATTTATCATCGCAGTGCTGCCGCTGGCGTTGCTCATTTACAGCACGTTGATGTTGCGCACCGGCGACTACAGCCTGAGCAACTTCACCCTGGCACACTGGATCGGTAAAGGTGACATCACCATCAACAATGGTGAACCCGGGGTGCTGCTTAACCACAAAATCTGGATGGGGGCCTGGAACTCCATCCGCCTTTCACTCTTCACCGCGCTTTTCACAGCCCTGTTTGGCGTCATTCTTGGCTACGCCATCGTCAAGGGACGTGGCACCCGCCTGTCGAAAATCGTCGAGCAAATTTCGTTCATACCGTATGTCATCCCGGGCATCGCGTTTGGCGCGGTTTATATTTCCATGTTCACCCGGCCGGTCGGACCGATTCCAGCCTTGTACGGCACCTTTGCACTTTTGGTGGTGGTTTCGGTTGCCAAGCACATCCCGTACTCGGCGCGTAGCGGCGTTTCAGCCATGCTGCAGGTGGGCAAGGAATTGGAGGAAGCTGCGGCCATCGCGGGCGCATCTCCCTGGCAGCGGTTCAAACGAATTATTTTCCCGCTCACCAGCACCGGGTTTGTCTCGGGCTTTTTGCTCACCTTCATCACCACCATGCGCGAACTGTCACTGATCATCCTGCTGGTTACGCCATCGACCGCGGTTCTGGCCAGCATGACCATGCGCTACATCGAGAACGGCAATGAACAGCAAGCTGATGCCGTCATCATCCTGTTGATCGTACTTGTCCTGATCGGCAATTTTATAATCAGCCGTTTCCGCGGCGGCAGCCTGAAAAAAGGCCTGGGAATGTAAAGGAAAAGGAAAACGAAAACATGGCTACCCCAATCGTTATCAAAAACCTCACCAAGAAATTCGGGAACGTTGTCGCTGTCAATAACGTCAGCCTGACCATCGAACCGGGCACTTTCCTAACCCTCTTGGGCCCTTCGGGCTGTGGCAAAACCACACTTTTGCGCTGCATTTCGGGCCTGGAAGATCCAGATGACGGTGAAATATTCATCGGTGAAAAGCTGGTGTTTTCCAAATCCAAGGGCATCTCGCTGGCACCTGGCGCGCGTGACCTGGGCCTGGTGTTCCAAAACTACGCTCTCTGGCCGCACATGACGGTTTATAAAAACATCACTTTTGCGCTGGAAATGCAAAAACTGAGCAAAAGTGAGATGGATCACCGCGTGAAAGAGTCGCTTGAAGAAGTGAAAATGGCTGGATACGAGGACCGCTACCCGCGCGAAATGAGCGGCGGCCAACAACAACGCATTGCGCTGGCACGCATGCTGGCTTACCGGCCCAAAGTATTCCTGATGGATGAGCCTCTCTCCAACCTGGACGCCCGCCTGCGCATGGACATGCGCACAGAAATCAAACGTCTTCACCATGTATCCGGCGCAACCACCGTTTATGTGACGCATGACCAGGTGGAAGCCATGACCATGTCGACCAACATCGCCGTGATGAAAGAAGGCGTGGTTCAACAGATGGACTCCCCTGACCGGGTTTATCACTTCCCGGCCAACCTGTTTGTTGCCGACTTTATCGGCAATCCCAAGGTAAACCTGCTGCCGGGTTGGGTTTCTGGCCCGGATATGATTGACCTGGGCAGGTTCAATATCCCTGTTAATACACACAACAAGAAGGGCGATATGGTCGTTGGCTTGCGCCCGGAAGATATCACCGTGAGTACGGTGCCGATCAACGGCGCGGTTGAATTCATCGCCTATTCCGTGCTGCCAGCCGGAGCCGATACAACCATCATTGCCCGCATCGGCGACACAGAATTAACCGTCAAAGAAATGGGCGTTAGTAAGATCAAAATGGATCAAAAGATCTGGCTGACCTTTCAAAAAGATTGCATCAACCTGTATGACAAAGAGACCGGCGATTTAATTACCGGCCTTGACGGCCAACCCAGCGAACGGTGCAAATAGACTTTTTCAATCTATAAAGCGAGAATAAACATCCCGCGGATCCAAAAGGAGGCGCAATCGAAAATACCACAGGCAGGTTGTTGCATTCACCGAATTCAAGATTGTCTTTTCAGAACGATCAGGAGGAAGGAATGAAAACGTTGTATCGCATCATGGCACTGCTGATTTTGGCGTGCGTGGTATTGACAGCTTGCGCTCCGCAGGCAGCCCCGGCAACCCAGGCGCCAGCCGATCCAGCCGCCCCAGCCACACCACCTACCGATGTACCCCTAACCCCCCAGGAAGAGTGGCTCAAGGCCAATCAGCTTGGCCCATATGATACGGGCGCGCAGGATTGGGCTGCGATTGAAGAAGCCGCCAAGAAAGAGGGCACCGTCCTCGTCTATGCCAATTCGTCCAAAGTGGAAAAAGCCGCTGAGAAATTCATGGAACTGTATCCAGAAATCAAAGTGGAAGCCTTTGATCTGGGCGGCGACGATGTGGCGCTTAAGACCACTGAAGAGCAGAAAGCCGGCGCCTTCACCGGCGATGTTTGGTTCAGCAGCGGCGGCGCGGAACTAGTTGGGAATATCCTTCCCAAGAATTATGTCTGGCGATTCCTCCCCGACAGCACCGCGGCCGTGACCCCCGAGCAGTATACCCAGCCGTTGCTGATGAGCCGCTTCGGGACCAGCATCTTTGCCTACAACTCCGAACTGAATGACACCTGCCCCATCAAGAACATCTGGGAGCTGACCCAGCCGGAATGGAAAGGCAAATTCTTCATCGAAGATCCGTTGAACGACGCTTCGACCCTCAGCAAGCTCATCACGCTGGCTTTCCATGCCGATGAGATGAAAGCTGCTTACGTCGAACTGTACGGTGAAGAACCCAAGCTGGATTCTGACACCCCCGACGCTGGCTGGCTGTGGCTCAAGCGCTTCGCGCAGAACGGTCCCATCCCGGAACCCGGTGGCGATGAAGTGGATTCGGCCTTTGCCACCCCCGGCATGACCGAAAGCTACATGGCGCTCACATCTTATTCCAACATGTCGGATGTCGTTGAAGGCAACCTGGCCTTTGAACCCTGCTGGGGATTGCTCCCCAAGGTCGGCATCCAGAGCCAAAGCTATGTAGGCATCCTCAACCAGGCCCCGCACCCCAATGCTGCCAAGTTGTGGATCAAATTCGTCACCAGCCCCGATGGCCGCGATCCGTGGGCAAAGTTCGGCACCTACTTCCCCGATGAGACCTACGAAGTGCCCGAAGGCCAGAAGACCCTGGCTGAAATCTTCGACATGACCTGGTTCATCGCCGAACAGTATGCGTACGATCACATGATCGAAGCGCGCGATTTCTACCTGCTCAACCTGAGCAAATAACCCTCACATTTTCTGGGACGACTCTACTCATTTCAGGCACGGATCAGTTTGATCCGTGCCTGATAATCAGAGCGGCGGTTTTTGGAAAGCGGTTTGTGACATTATTTGGAACGAGGGGATTTGATTATGCTGAGAGCCATTTTCTTTGATATGGGCGGTACACTGGACACCTTTCATTACACGCCCGAATACCGCATATCCAAAATGCCGCTGGTTCGCAATACGCTTGCCAAAGCCGGGATTCAAGGTCATTTCTCAGACCTTGCACTTTCAGAACAGATCTCACAGGGTGCATCCGCATACCTGCGTTGGAATATGGAAACCAATAGGGAACTGAAGCCGGCTGACATCTGGTCCAGGTTTTTTCTAAAAGATTTGCAATTGACCGCAGAACAACTCGCACCGATCGCTGAAGATCTTGCCTACCTATATGAAACGCAATTATTCGTGCGCGAACTCCGCCCGGAAATACCCGGTGTTTTACAAAGAATTGCCGACCTGGGATTAATGATTGGCTGCATCAGCAATACGCAAAGCCAGACCCAGGTACCTGTGAATCTCAAAGAGTATGGAATTATTCATTTTTTTACTCC
>JAPKMQ010000222.1 GCA_026645875.1 Longilinea sp. | reverse complement strand
ACAGCAGACTGTGGACCAGAATGTAATGGGCGGCAATGCGCCGATCACTCTGCAGGTTTACGACTCTGCCAACTCTCTGCGCAGCGCTGCGTGGCTCTCGGGTAGCCCATTCGGGACCGCCTTTGTGGTCGAGGCCAGTGCTCCATTTCAGACAGACATTCCCTTTCTGCCAGATTCGGCCATCACCATTCGTGTCCGCCATTGGGGCATTGTCGAGCGTTATCCATGATCTCTGAGCGAAAAGGCCAAACGGCCCTATGGGGATTTCTAACCATGCTGGCGTTGATCGCGATCGCCTCCGGCCTGGTGGATATCTATCGGCTGTACGCTGCCCGTATTTGGGCCTATTCGGCAGCCCAGGAAGCGGCTTTAGCCGGGGCATCCCGCGGGCGGGATTGGAGCGCCCTTATGACCGGCTTTGAAATGAGGTTGGACAGCGCAACCGCGAAAGCTGAGGCAGAAAGGGTGTTGATAGCAGAAATGGCTTCACGCGGAATAAGCGGCTACACCATGGATGTGCGTGTTCTACCGGATGCGGGCGGCGGTAGTATCCCGGGCTTTCCACTACGGCCCGTACGTCTGGGTGAGAGCCTTGGTGAGTGGAGCAGCAATGAACCGGCGGTTGGGGTGTATCTGGAAGTTCCGGTGGATTGGTTGATGTTAGATATGTTGAATGTCCAGGAAAAAACCGTGCGCGTGTTTGCCTCTGCGGGAGTGGCTCAATGAGATTTACTTTGAAAATTGGATCATCGAAGAATACCAGTTGGCTGAAAGCCGCTGCTTTTATGGTTGTTCTTTCCGTGCTACTGGCTGGCTACCGGCTGGCCTACGCCAACATCTCCCCTGAGTATCTGCGGAATGGGCGAACGTATGATCAGGAAAGCACCTACATCCAGTGGAATGGATCGGTATCTTACATAAACCTGTTTCACCGGGATAGCACTTCGCTCCCGCCTAGCGAAGGGGGAGCATTCTGTGGCAGCGGTTGCACCGAACAAGTCACGCGCATTCAAAGCGGCAGTTCGATTTCCGGCAACTTCACATATCTCCGGACCTTCAATGTACAGGCTGCCTACAGCGGCGATTCCAATGTCGGAACGGTGACTGTTCGGGCTTGCGGGCAGGTCATCTTTACCGATGACCTCTACCTGGCAAACCAGAGCGTTCCCGGGTTCAATAACCTGCCGAACCCGGCCTGGAACGTGCCAACCGCGAGCGATTGTACCTGGTCGATCTCCGCCAGCGGTGGATATGTGGATGTCCGCGCAGTAACAACCACCTACCGGACAACCCCTGCGCCGACTGTGGATCTGCGGGTCAATGGGTCGAATGGCCCAATCAGCCTCAGTGCACCGGCAAGTTATACGTTGAGTTGGACGAGTACCAACGCCGCATCTTGCACCGCGTCGGGGAGTTGGAGTGGGGCGCAGGCAACCGGTAGCTCCCAGGGTATTAATAATGTAAGTGGTGGCACGTACACTTACACACTGACCTGCTCAAATCCATCCGGCAGCGCCAGTGACAGCGTCACTGTAAATGTCTTGTCTGCCCCAACGGTGACCGTCAATGCGCCGGCATCAGCCACCGCTCCAGCCAGCTACATGGCAACCTGGACGAGCAGCAACGCCACATCCTGCACAGGCTCAAACCGCTTCACAGGGTTAAGTGGACTGACCGGCTCGCGGGCCGAGACAGGTCTCCCCGTGGGGAGTTATGATTACACCGTTACCTGCACCAACGCGGCCGGCGTGTCAGCAACCGACACGAAACGAACGGTTGTATATGCTGCCCCTTCCGTTGACTTGAAGGTGGACGGTTCGGACGGGCCTACCGTGACTCGCACCGGTCCGATCACCTACTTGGCCACATGGACCAGCAGTAATGCCACGCTGTGCACGGGTTCTGCCCGCCTGGCAGGATATTCCGGACTTGCGGGTACGCGTTCGGAAGCAAACGTACCGGCAGGAACCACCTACGATTACAGCGTGACCTGCCAGAATCCTGCCGGGGCAACCGCCAGCGATACGGTGCGAATGATCGTTGTGGCTGCGCCATCTGTCGACGTGCGGGTGAACGGGTCAAATGGGCCGCTCACTTTTCAGGAACCGGCCGGTTACACGGTTAGCTGGACCAGCGCCAATGCCGTTTCCTGCTCCGCGTTGAATAATCTTTCCGGGCCAGTAGGCACGAGTGGCAACCGATGTGCTGCAGGGCACCTATCAATACACCGTGCAATGTATGAACCTGGCCGGAACGACTGCAAACGACACGGTGGTTGTTAATGTCAACCCGCCTCCGCCGATCGTGGATCTGCAAGTTGAGGGTGGCAATGGGCCGATTACCCAGGTTGAGCCAGGCAGCTATACCCTGACCTGGACCAGCCAGTATGCCGCATCCTGCACGGCTGCCAGTTCGGATGCCCTATGGACCGGAAGCGTAACTGTCTCCGGTAGCGCGCCTATCTCCGGAGCGCTGATTGGAACCCATTCGTACACGCTTACCTGCTCGAATGTCTCAGGAACGCGGAGCGACACAGTCACCGTGTATGTGATTGCGCCGCTGTCCGGAACAGTCTCACCGACCTTTGCCAGGCTGGTGTTGTTTAGCCCTAATCTTGGCCTGCCGGCACAGACCCTGACCGGAACGGTAGCAGGCGGCGAACCACCCTATCTTGTGGTGGTTTCAGTCCGTGCGCCTTCCGGGGCGGTTACAACCTATTCGCGAAGTGGTTCGGCCTGGTCGTTGTCACCCTCAGCAGCTGGGGATATCAATTTTGGCACAACGGAGCAAGGAACCTGGACCGTTTGGGCGGATCTGACCGATTCCGCAGGCCGCACCTTTCGCACCAACAGCAATACCTGGACGGTTTCCTGGTACCCCGTTCATGGGAGGCCATAATGCGGCGCACCTTGATCCTCTCAATCCTGATCTGGTTTTGCCTTTCGGCGGCTGTTCCCCCGCTTCCGGTTTCTCCAAATGCATGCAGCCAGGCATATGGCGCGAACTTGCCTGACCCCCTGCCAGGCTGGTTACAGCCTGTTGAGCAACCGGCAGATTTACAGACCGCTCAGTCTTATGAACTCCTGGCCGGCCACCTGCTGAAGGGCGCCATTGTGGATGGTTCACGATGTCCCTCCGGCGGGCTGAATGCGGATGGATCACCCAATGCCTGCGGATTAGAAACTTCTCGGGAAGAAGTGTTTCGCTGGCAAAACCGTTACGATGCGGCGATTCAGGCCTCAGCTTCGGAGCAGAACATGCCTGCGAAGGTACTCAAGGCGGTCATCGCGGTTGAATCGCAGTTCTGGCCAGCCGCCAATTGGGCGAAAGGGGAAATTGGCCTGGGACAGATGACCGAGATGGGCGCAGACCTGGTTCTGGCATGGCGGCCTGATTATTTTCTAGCGATCTGCAGTCAAGGATTGGATAAAGCGGCTTGCGCCAAAGGTTATGGAGGTCTCGACCTCGCCGCTCAACGTATCCTACGCGGTCTGATGTTGAAGAGCATTGATGCGACCTGCCCAACCTGCCCGGGCGGGGTGGATCCGGCCAGGGGCGACCAGGCAGTTACTGTGCTCACAGAATCGTTGAATGCGAGCTGCCGGCAATCTAACCGGACGTTCTGGCTGGCGACCGGGAAGCGGCCGGCGGAACTTCTGAGTTATGAAGACTTCTGGCGGTTATCGCTGGCAAATTATCACATAGGAACTGGCTGCATCTACCAGGCGTTGCGCCATACCGGTAATCCCAGCTCCTGGAGCGCGATTGCGATCAACTTCCCGACTGGCTGTGGCAGCGGCGCGGAATATATTCGCAGGATTGAAGAGCAAATCGTTCCCTAAAAGGTATGTATGGACTGGATAATCCTTGGCATTGTCATCCTCTGGCTGGCGGCGGTATCCTGGTTTGACTTGCGGAAAGGCGAGGTTCCGCACAGCCTGTGGGTCATTATTCCTCTGGCGCTGGCCGGCGCTTACCGTTTCTGGCAGGGGGACTGGCAACTTGTCGTCCTGACGGGATTGGTAGCGCTGATCAGCGAACGGGAGCGGATTTCCAAACTCTTTGGTTTTGAGGAAATTGGGCGGGTGTTGACCTGGCTGCCGTTCTTGTTGTTGGCATTGTTCTGGTCGGTGCAAAACAGCCCCATCACTGCGATGTCCATTGTCGGCTTTTGGGTCGCCTGGGAATTGGGCTGGTGGGGTGGTGCTGACGCAGTTAGCGCGATGGCCCTCAGCCTGGTCTGGCCGGGACCGGGCTTTTTCCTGGCGTTTTTCGGGTGTCATGCCATTGTCGCGTTAGGTTTGATGGCGTTTACCTATAAAACGGAGCGGAAGGTAAAGGCACCGGCTGCCCGGGCTGCCGATTATGCTTCTGGCAGTCATTTCATCACAAATCATCCAACGGATATGAGGTAACGGGCTGATCGTTCGGTTTATGCGCTCATTGGGTCTGGAGGTAAAATATGCACCTTCCAGGCGAACGTTTGTGCTACAATTTATCCATGCTGATGATAAAATTCGTTCCTGAACAGAAAATGGCTCGCTTTTATGAGGTGCATGTTCAGTCCACCCTTCTGGATAGTCATGCCGTTGTATGCACCTGGG
>JAPKMQ010000221.1 GCA_026645875.1 Longilinea sp. | reverse complement strand
TCCCTGTGGAGTGGGTGGACGCGGGTAAACAGGAGTTGATTGAAGCGCTGGCGCGCAAGCACGGCGTTGGCCTGATCATGAACGCCTGCGACCCGGTCTTTAATATGCCGATCTTCAACGCTGCTTATGAGACCGGCTGCCATTACATGGATATGGCCATGTCGCTTTCAGAGCCGCATGAAACCGATCCATACCAAAAACCCGGGCTCAAACTGGGCGATTTGCAATTTGAGCAGGCCGAAAAGTGGGAAAAGAAAGGCCTGCTGGCGTTGGTGGGTCTGGGCGTGGAACCCGGCATGGCGGATGTGTTTGCACGCTATGCCCAGGATTACCTCTTTGACGAGATCGAGGAAGTGGGCGTGCGCGACGGCGCCAACCTGGAAGTGCGCGGCTATGAATTTGCGCCCAACTTCTCCATCTGGACGACCATCGAGGAATGCCTCAATCCGCCGGTGATCTGGGAGCACGGCAAAGGCTGGTATACCACCGCGCCTTTCTCCGAGCCCGAAGTTTTTGAATTCCCCGAGGGCATTGGCAAGGTGGAATGCGTCAACGTGGAGCACGAGGAAGTGCTGCTGGTGCCGCGCTGGGTGAAAACCAAGCGGGTGACCTTCAAGTACGGCCTGGGCGACCAGTTTATCGGCGTGCTCAAGACCATCAAAATGCTGGGATTGGACAACAAGGAGCCGATCAACGTCAAGGGCGTCCAGGTGGCGCCGCGCGACGTGGTGGCGGCCTGCCTGCCCGACCCGGCCCACCTGGGCGACCACATGTTTGGCAAGACCTGTGCCGGCACCTGGGTGAAGGGCATTAAAGATGGCAAACCCCGCCAGGTGTACCTGTACCAGGTGGCCGACAACCAGGAATGCATGGATAAATTTGGTGTGCAGGCCGTGGTGGCGCAGACCGGGTTCAACGCGGTGATCGGCTTTGAGTTGATCGAAAAGGGCATCTGGAAAAATGCCGGCGTATACGGCCCGGAAGCCTTCGACCCTGTCCCGTTCATGGAACGCATGGCCGATTACGGCTTCCCATACGGAATTAAAGAGATGTAGGTCGTTATCCGTGCGGCGGTGCGCAATTCACGCCGCCGCACGGCCATCCATTCAGACGGAGGTTGATCCATGGCTGAGAAAGTTGCCAAGGCCAAGGAAATTAAGTCAGAGGCAAAGAAGCTTAAGCGGGAGCTGACGCTTTTGCCGCTCTTTGGGTTGATCTATTTCACCGTGTGCGGCGGATCGTTCGGCGCCGAACCGATGGTGGGGTATTCGGGGCCGTTGTTCACGCTGGTGCTGTTCGTGCTCACCCCGCTGCTTTTCAGCATCCCCAACATGCTGATGGTGCGCGAGATGTCTTCAATGATGCCAGTGGAAGGCGGCTATTACCACTGGGTCAAACAGGCATTTGGACCGTTTGCCGGGTTTATGGCCGGTTGGATGAACTGGGTAGTTTCGTGGGTGGATGTGTCGATCTACCCGGTGCTGGGCGCGTACTACCTGGGCTTCTTCATCCCGGCGCTGCGCACTGGCGCGGTGATCGGCGGCGTGGAAGTGCCCGCCTGGGTACTTTCTTGGATCGTGGCGCTCATCTTGATCTGGGCCATCTCTTACCTGAACGTGCGCGGCGCGCGCCTGGCGGGCATGACGGCCAACTGGTTGGGCGTGGTCATGCTCATCCCGTTGATCTTGATGTCGATCGTCGGCATTTTTAACTGGATCAAGGGCGGCGTGACGGTCAGCCTGCCGTTCCTGCCGGAGGGTGAGACGCTGATGGGCGCGCTCAGTACGGGCCTGTTCATCGCAATGTGGAACTTTATGGGCTGGGAATTACCCACCGCGGCCGGCGATGAGATCGTCAAGCCCAAGCGCACCTACCCGCTGGCGATGGTGCTGGTGCTGGTGGCCGCCATTGCTACCTACTCCATTCCGACCGTGGCTGGCCTGTATGGCGGCGCTGGGGAAGATGGACGCTACCTGATCTGGGGCATCGAGGAGAACGCGGACGGCGAGGGCATCGCCGCCGCGGTTGCCGACTACGGCATAACTGAGGCACAATTGCAAGAATGGGGCGTCGATCCCACCTCCTCGGTGGGCTGGGAATTCCCGGATATTGCCCATGCGATCGGTACCAAAGCCACCGGCGATCCGAACAGCCCACTGGCCAACTTCCTGGGCGTTTCCGTTTCGCTGGCGGCCATTCTCTCGATGATCGGGTTGTTCATCGGCAACGGGCTGGGCGGCACGCGCGTGCCCTTCGCCATGGCGGAGGACGGCATGATGCCGCGTTTCCTGGTCAAGGTGCATCCCAAATTCGGCACCCCGTGGGTGTCGATCCTGTTCTGCGGGTTGATCTTCTCGATCTTCTCGCTGCAGGCCTTTGCCTTCCTGGTGGTGGTGGATGTCTTCCTCAATATGCTGGTGTTGATGGCCGAGTTCCTGGCGCTGTGGGTGCTGCGTTTCAAGAAGCCCAACCTGCCGCGCGCCAGGGTGCCGGGCGGCTACTTTGGCCTGGTGTTGATGACTCTGGCGCCGGCCTTCATCATCACGCTGGCAATTGTCAGTCAGGTCTCCGAGGAGGGGCTTAGCTCCATCTGGATCGCGCTGGTGGCGATGGCGGTGGGCGCGGCGTTGTACTTCCCCATCCGCAAGTACGTGAAGAAAGGCATCCCCGACGTCGACCCTTACCGGTTGGAGCCGGAGAAGGATTAACACAAGCGAGGCATCATGGCTTTGACAAACAAGGATTTTGAAGACGCTCTGGCGCATCTTTCGCCGGTGTGGACGCACGGCACGGATATCATCGCCAGCCGGGCGGAAGGCGCATACATCTATGACCTGGCCGGGCGCGCCTACCTGGACTTTACCTGCGGGATCGGCGTGACCAACACCGGTCATTGCCACCCGAAGGTGGTGGCGGCCATCCGCGAGCAGGCCGGGCTGTTGCTGCATGGGCAGGCCAACATCATCCTGCACCAACCCATGCTGGAACTGGTGCAGGCGCTGATGCCAATCGTGCCGCCCACCATCGACGGTTTCTTCTTCAGCAACTCGGGCGCCGAGGCGGTCGAAGGGGCCATCAAGCTGGCACGCCACGCCACCGGCCGCTCGAATGTGATCGTCTTCCAGGGCAGCTTTCACGGGCGCACCTCATCGACCATGGCGCTGACCACCTCCAAGACGATCTACCGCGCCGGTTACCAGCCGCTGCCCTCGGGTGTGTTCGTCGCGCCCTATCCGTACGCTTATCGCTACGGCTGGAGCGAGGAACAGACCACGCAGTGGTGCCTGGACGAACTGGAGTTCCTGCTCATGTCGCAGACTGCGCCGCAGGAGACCGCCGCCATATTGTTCGAACCGGTGCTGGGCGAGGGTGGCTATGTGGTGCCGCCACGGGCATTTGTTAACGGGCTGCGCGAACTGTGTGACCGGCACGGCATTTTGCTGATTGCAGATGAGATCCAATCCGGCTTTGGGCGCACCGGGCGCTGGTTTGCCGTGGAGCACTTTGACCTGCGGCCGGATATCATGACCTCGGCGAAGGGGCTGGGCTCGGGGCTGCCGATTTCGGGCGTGTTCAGCCGCCTGGAGCTGATGCAGAAGTGGATTCCGGGCTCGCACGGCGGCACGTTTGGCGGCAACGCCGTGGCGGCAGCCGGCGCGGTGGCGACCATCGCCGCGATGCACGACGAGCACATGCTGGAGAACGCGCAGGCGCGCGGCGCGCAGTTGACCACCGGATTGAAAACGCTGCAGCAGAAGTATCCCGTCATCGGCGACGTGCGCGGGCTGGGGCTGATGATCGGCACCGAGTTCCGCGACGCGGCGCGCAAGCCGGACAAGGCAACCGCCAAGGCCGCAGCCAAAGCCTGCCACGCGCGCGGCCTGATGCTGCTGACCTGCGGCCCGTGGGACAACGTCATCCGCTGGATCCCGCCGCTAATCGTCACCGCCGCGCAGATCGACGAGAGCCTGAACATCTTCGAAGCGGCTTTGAAGGAAGTGAAGGCGCAGTGAATGTCGATATTTGATCCGGTAAAACGGTAAATTGAACAGCGGGCGCTGTGAGCGGCAGGATGCTCGCGGCGCCCGCGCATGTTAGAATTGGTGCAACAGTCATTGGCCTGGGAGGGATGCATGGAAACCTGGCGAGTAAACGTCCGCACACAAATACTGCAACGCGAGCCCGTGCTGGAGAGCTGGCAACGGCTGGGCGGGCGCGGGCTGGTGGCGCGCATTTTACTGGACGAAGTTCCCGCAACCTGCGATCCGCTGGGCCGGCACAACAAGCTCATCTTCGCACCGGGGCTGCTGGTGGGGCACATGCTCTCAAGCTGCGACCGCATCTCGGCTGGCGGCAAGAGCCCGCTGACCGGCGGCGTGAAGGAAAGCAATGCCGGCGGCAGCACCGGTCTGGCGATCACCTCGCTGGGCATCAAGGCCGTCATTGTTGAAGATCAACCAGAAGAACCGGGCCTGTGGCTGCTGCATTTGAGCAAAGCGGGTGTCCGCTTCGAACCGGCGGGTGAGCTGGCAGGGCAGGGCGTGTATGCCAGCGCTCGATTGCTGCGCGAACGCTTTGGAGAGAAGGTTGCCATCGCGTTGATCGGCCCGGGCG
>JAPKMQ010000220.1 GCA_026645875.1 Longilinea sp. | reverse complement strand
TTGTGTATGCCACCCACCCCGGCCAGCCGCTGACCTTCCTGGAATTGCTGTTCCTCAGCTTCACCAACCTCTCGGCCACCGGCCTGGGCGACGTGGTGCCGGTCAGCGCGGCCGCGCGGGTGATCGCGATGATCGAGCAGTTCACCGGCGTGGGCTACGTGGCGGTGGTGGTGTCGCGCCTGGTCAGCCTGACCGCCACGCGGCGCAGAACCCGGCAGGGATAGAGCCGGATCGGCGGGGGTGCTTACGATCTCCTATCAAATCAATAAACCGCCCGCTTGAGCGTGCCCATCGCACGCTGGGTCACCTATAATTGTGATCGTCATGCAAACCTTTCCCACCACCTGGCTTTCTTCTCTTGTAACGGAATTGAAAACCCCCGCCTGGAAGCGCAGCCTGATTGTGTGGCTGGCGCTCAACATCCTGCTGACCGGCATGGGCGTGGTGGCCTGGAAGCTGCACAGCCCCATCCGGCCGGACGATCCATACAACCTGTGGGGTTCGACGCCCATCGACGATGGTCTGGCGGGCGCGCTGGAGGGCGTGTGGCTGCGCTGGGACGCGCTGCATTATTACCACATCGCCCAGGAAGGCTACACCACCGAGGTGGTCAGCGCGTTCTTCCCGCTCTACCCGCTGCTGGGGCGGGCGGTTGGCGGGCTGCTGGGCGGTGACGAACTGGCCGGGCTGCTGGTCGTCAGCCGGCTGGCTACCCTGCTGGCGCTGGTGGTGCTGTACAAGCTGGCGGCCGAGAAATTCGGCGACGAGGTTGCCACCTTCGCGGTCCTGTTCGCCGCGCTCTACCCGATGGGCGTGTACTGGTTCGCGCCTTACCCGCTCTCGCTGGCGCTGCTGTTGTCGATGCTCAGCCTGCGCTGGGCCATGCAAAAACGCTGGCTGCCCGCCGCGCTGGCCGGGCTGGCCGCCGGGCTGACGCACGGTACCACCATCCCGCTGACCCTGGGTTTGTTCACGGCCTGGCTGTTGCAGGTGCGCAAACAGCCGCGCGCCTGGCTGCTGCTGCCGGCGGTCGGTACCCCGCCGCTGGGCATGCTGCTGTTCTTTGCCTACCGCATTGGCATCGGGCTGCCGCCCATCAACGAACTGCTTGCCACCATCTGGCTGCGCGTGATGCAGCCGCCCTGGATGATCGTGGCCGATTTTCAGCGCTTCATCCTGTATTATCTCGGCCACGTGGACGGCTGGATCAACCTGGCGTTGTTCCTGTTTGGCGTGGGCATGATCGTGGTGTGCATCCGCCGGCTGGAGCCGCCGCTGTGGGTGTACCACCTCAGCCTGGTCGTCTACATCTGCTCCACCACCAACTACACCACCCCCTTCGGCAGCTACGGGCGTTACTTGATGATGGCGTTTCCGGCCTTCATCACCCTGCCGCTGGTGGCGCGCGGCAAGGGCGCGCGCCTGGCCGCCCTGGTCGTGGGTCTGTTCAGTATGCTTTTCCTGACCGTGGTGTACCTGGAGTGGGGCTGGCTGGCATAAACGCAAAGGACCGTCCTCTTGCAAGGACGGTCCTGATGGTTTAATGATCGATGATTCCGAGGGCTTACTGCTGCTCTTCTTCGATCGGTGCTGCGCCAGCCTTCTGGCGGTAGACAATGCGGCCGCGGGTCAGGTCGTAGGGAGACATCTCCACCCGAACCCGGTCACCCAGCAGGATGCGGATGTAATACTTGCGCATTCTGCCGGAAAGGTAGGCCAGCACCTCGTGCCCGTTCTCCAGGCGCACGCGAAATTGCGTGGCCGGCAGCGCTTCGACGATGACGCCTTCTACCTGAATCTTATCCTCTTCTTTGGCCATGTACACCTCCAATTCACTGTGCAGGCACTAAACCGAGCGGCTTCCCCGGAAGGATCGTGCGGTGAGTTTTTATTCACCCATCCTGGTCATTTGGCGGCGCTTGATCCGGCGGATGGCCTTTTTCTTTTCCACGCGGCGCAGTTCGCTCTTGGAGATGAACCAGCGCTTGCGGCGAACGGTGCTCAGTATGCCGCTCTTGACGACCTTCTTGCGGAAGCGCTTGAGCAGTTGATCCTGAGACTCATTCGGGCGAATGAAGACAAAAGTCACGAAACTCACCTCCCTCCCATGCTGGAGTGTGCTGCCTGAAACGGCAAAAAAACTCGGCTGGCGGTTTTCGCAGAGCAGCCGAGAGAGATTTGCATGCTGTGTGTTGCGATCTCGGAAGCAATGTTCGGGGCACCTCCAGTACCGTTGGGTCGAAAGTCGTTCTTGTTAAAAGGCGAACTTTCTACGGCCCGATTATACAGCAAATATAGCCACACGTCAAAGGTTTCTTGCGTGTAGTGGCCGGCCCCTGGGGCGGGAGGCGCGCGGCGGCAGGTCCCTGCCGAGGATGACGTACAGGCGCACCGCGCCGGCGAAGAGAAAATCGCTCAGGATCAGGCGCCAGCCGCGCTTGCGGTACAGCGCCATGGCATTGGTTTCGGCTTGCATGGTCGAAAGCAGCGCGGTGCGCTGCTGCAGGCCGTTGAGCAGCCGGTCGTGCAACTGCCCACCAATGCCCCGGCCCTGGTAGGCGGGCAGCACGGCCAGCTCGGCCAGCTCAAACGAAAAGGGCAGCCAGCGCGCCTGCTGTTCGGTGGTCATGCGGTGCGCCACCTGGTCGTACCACCACTGACCCGGCAGGCTGGCGAAGCCGTAAATGAAGCCCACCAGCGGCCCATCGCTTCCGTCGCGCGCCACAATGCAGCGAAAATCCGCCCGGCCGCGGTGGTTCGCGAAGCTGTCGGTAAAGGCCAGCGCTTCGGGTTCGCCGCGCAGGTAGGGCGGCCCGGCGAAGGCCCCGGCGTAGATGCCGACGATCTCGCCACTCAGCCGCGCCGCCGAAGCCGGAGTCATCTCCAGGTACTGGATGTGCATACGATGAATTATAGCGTTGGCATCCGCCAGCGCAAGCAGATTGGTTGATTTTACAACATGCAGCCGGAGATGGTTGAGATTTTGGATTAAAACAAGCGGGTGGCGGCCCGGCTGCAGTGAAACTGTATGTGGGCCAACCACCAACGTCTATTATAGCCCAGTTTTGAGAAGCAACTGCTTACAAACACATAACAAACCGTTCCGAAAGGTGCTTCTTACCATCCCTGCCCGCGCATCACCCCGCCGCCGTCGCGGAACAACGAAACTTCGACGCGGCCCATGTGGTGGATTTGCAGCCGGTAAGTGTGGCCCAGCCCGTTGGTGTAGATGCCGCGCGCGCCGATCTCCAGCAAGGTGTCCTCGTCGATGGCCCAGCCCTCGCCGACCAGTTCCATCGCCACGGCGTGGATCATGCGGGTGAGGTTGCCGCGCTGCCCGGCGTGGCATTCAACCGCAAACGGCGCCAGCCCCAATCCGGGGCGCACTTCCAGGTCGTCGAGGCCCTCGCTGGTTGAGCGGGCCTGAAACGGGTGCTGTTCGCCGTCCATGGTCACGCACCAGCCGCCCACCACGGCCCGGTCGCCGGCCACCACCGCGCCCGAGGACAGGCCGCAATAGGGCAGATTCTTCTCTTTGAGCCAATCGACCCAGGCGGTATCGGCGCACAGCACCTGCTGGCAGAGCGGTGTGGAGGTGCCGCACACACACACGCCGGTCGGCTCCAACGCCGCCAGCTTTTGCAGGTCGAGGGTCTGTCCTTCGGTCAGGGGCAGGTCAAAGATCAAATCAGGCGCCGCGCCCAGCTTGACGAAGATCTTGCGGTAATAGGCCAGCAGCTCGACGGACTCGGCCGGTACCACGCCCACGGCCACCAGCGCCAGGCGCGTCTGAGGGCCGCCGGTGGCCTGTAGAAACCGCCCGTACGTGTCCGCCCAGACTTTCGGCTGGTCTCCACCGCCACCGATCAAGAAAATGTTAGACATGGCTCCCTCGCTTGCCTTCTCCCCTGCGTTTGAGTCAGGTTGGTTGTTCTGATCCGCTTTCAGCCTGGATTCTGGTCGCGCCAGGCCAGCAGCGCGGGTAAATGTTCGTCGTAATGTCCGTAGGTGTTGTCCGCGATCCATTCCGCAAAAGGGCGACCGCCCGTCCAGACGAAGCAAAGCGGATCGAACAGGTGCTCTTCGGGCGCGGCGGCTGCCAACCGGCGCAGCGCGTGGTAGGCCCAGGATTCGCTCTCGCGCACCTGCGCCAGCGATTGCCCGCGGCTCTGCTCAAAGGCGCGCGCGTTCAGCGCGTCCACCGAAAGGCCGGCGCCTTCCAGATTGTCAATATCCCCAAACACCAACCCCAGGTAGATATCGCCGGCGCGCTTTTCCCAGAACGCCAGGTGCGCCAGCAAATCCTTGACCGACCAGCCATTGTCCAGCGCGGGCGCCAGCAACGTGTCGTCACGCAGACCAGCCAGGGCATCCTCCAGGCGGCGGCGCCCGGCCTGCAGGTTGTGCATCAGTTCGCGCCGGTCCATGCTGCCCATCCGTCGAAATGCTCTGCGCTCATTATACCCCTTGCACGCTTATTCTGTTGCGAAAATCTTATCTCCATGCGCCGGCACGGCTACATGCCGGGCGGGGAGGAGGTAAATTGCACGCGGTTGCCGTCGGGATCGTAAAACGCGCCATAAGCCACCATGCCGGGAATGACTACGGCGTCGTCGCAGCGCACGCCGCGCGCCCGCAGCGCCGTGACTGCCCC
>JAPKMQ010000021.1 GCA_026645875.1 Longilinea sp. | reverse complement strand
CCGGGATGATGTTTTTATATCACGCAGACAGGGAAAGCCTGACCGGCTATCCTTTTTTCGCCTTGGCCTGTTCGATCAGGGCCTTGTCGGCGGCGCCGAGAATCTTGAACAGCTTCGTCCCGGTTTCCGGGTCAAGCGCCTGGGCCGCGGGGCGGCCGTTTTTCATGGTGACCAGTTCGACTTTGGAAACGTCGATTTCAACACTCTGACGTTTCACCACAGAATAAAACTTGATCGTAGGCATTTTTACTCCTTTACTTTCTTTCGAATTGGATCAGAGGATTTTCGTTGCCCTCTAATTTACGTATTGTACATCGAAAATATAAAATATGTTTGAGAAAATCCTTGGTTTTCTCATTCCGCGGCCATTCTTGGCCTGTATTGCAGGGCTTCAGCCAGGTGAACCTGCAAAATCTGCTCGGCACCGGCCAGGTCTGCGATGGTGCGCGCAAGTTTGAGCACGCGGTGGTAGGCGCGCGCCGAAAGCTGCAATTGGTTCATGGCGGTGCGCATGAGCGCACGACCGGAGTCATCCAATCCACAAAACTGGCGCACCTCGCCAACACGCATATCGGCATTGTTCATTACCGGGAACTGTGGATCGCCGCCACCGGCCAGCGGTTTGAAACGTTGAATCTGCATCTGGCGGGCTGCCTCGACCCGCGCGCGCACCGTGGCGGAGGTTTCGCCGAGGCGGTTGTCGCTGAGTTTATCGTAGGCCACGCGTGGCACCTCGACATAAATGTCGATGCGGTCAAGCAGCGGGCCGGAAATGCGCTTCTGGTATTTGGTGACCATGCCGGGCGAACAGGTGCACGGTTTCAACGGGTCGCCGAAAAAACCGCACGGGCAGGGGTTCATGGCTGCAACCATCTGGAAGTTAGCTGGGAAGGTCAGCGATCCCTGCGCCCGGCTGATGGTAACCACCTTGTCTTCGATAGGCTGGCGCAGCACCTCCAGCACGCGCGGGCCAAATTCGGGCAATTCGTCCAGGAAAAGCACGCCGCGGTGGGCCAGCGAGATTTCACCCGGATGGGGAATGTTCCCGCCGCCGACCAGCCCGGCGTGGCTGATTGTGTGGTGCGGCGCGCGGAACGGGCGCGTCTGAATCAAGGGCACATCCGGCGGGAGTTGGTCGGCGATCGAGTAAATGCGGGTGACGTCCAGCGCTTCGTCAATCGACAGACGCGGCAGGATGGCGGGCATGGCACGTGCCAGCAGGGTTTTTCCAGCGCCTGGCGGGCCGCTGAGCAAAACATTATGGCCTCCTGCGGCAGCGATTTCCAGTGCGCGTTTAACGTGTTCCTGACCCTTGATTTCGCGGAAATCCACCTGAACCGCCGGCTCTGATTGTTTCACATCCACGGGCGGATGGGCAGGGATTATGACATTGCCCAGCAGGTGGTTGGCCAGTTCGGTCAGGTTGGCGACCGGTATAACCTCCAACTCCGGGATCAGCGCCGCTTCCGCGGCGTCGCACTGCGGAACGAAAACGCGCTTGAAACCTTCCCGCCGGGCAACAGCTGCCATGGGCAACACCCCGCGCACGTGCCGGACGATGCCATCCAATGAAAGCTCGCCGATGACCACGGTGTCGGTGAGGCTTTCCGGCGCCAATTGCTCGGTAGTCACCAGGACTCCCAGCGCGATGGGCAGGTCGTAGGCAGGGCCTTCCTTGCGCACGGTGGCCGGGGCCAGGTTGACGGTGAGCGGTTTGCGGGGATATTCCAGGCCGGCATTCTTGATGGCTGAAAAGACCCGCTCGCGGCTTTCCTGCACAGCCGCGTCCGGCAGCCCGACGATGGTCATTTTGGGCAGACCCTGGCCAAAATCAACCTCGACCTCGACGATGACGCCTTCGAGGCCGATCACTGCACAGGAGAAGATGCGGGCAAGCATGGGTTTAGTGTATGGGTGGTTGTGAAAATTGTCAATTGAAAATACCAGCGTGGGGAGATCTGCGGCAAATAACCAAAGCGATTATTCTAGTGGGTGGCAAAGATAAAATCATCCAGGAAAACTTCGCTTGCCGGGCTGTAGGGGGTGGAGTTGACCGTTTCCACCTGGATGCGCAAAGTGACCGCATCGCCGCGCATGCCTGACAGTTCCACGATCATTTCGGCCCAGGAATTGGTGCTCTTCTCCTTGCAGATGCTCCAGGAGGATTCCAGCTCATCGTTGGAATAAACCCGCAGTTGATCCTTGGTCATGTCGCAAGGTTCGCCTGATTTAATCCAGATCCAAAAGCGCAGCACCGGATCATTACCCGGAAGTGAAACGGTCTGGCTGATTTCGGTATGATGCGACTGGCTTTGATCTCCGTGATCGCCCAGCCAGGCTACGCGTGTCCCGGAATGCGGTACAACGCCTTCGGGCAATTCGGTTTGCGCGTAAATCAATTCAACATTTTCTGGAGAGAATGACCAGATTACGGGCTGCGACTCAAAATCGCCGTTGGGCAGCGGAATGGGCAGCGTTGAAATCCAGGGAAGGAAGACATTGTGGCTGCTCTGTGCAGAATTCGGTTTGGCGTGGCCCATCGACAGCGTGCAAACAATCAAGATTCCCCAGATCATGTTTTTTCTGGAGCGGCGGTGAAAATTTAACATCGCCTTTCCCCCTCCCTCACTTGTGTGTTCATACGAATAGGATAAGTATAGCGCGAAATTTAAACCAAATCCCCCTGGCCGGGTAGGCCAGGGGGCGTTTGTTTCCGATGCGGTCCCCTGTGATACGCATCGGAAACGAAAACAGCGCGGCAGGGTGAGATCAGGATGCCTGTGCCGGGTCGGCGTTGATCTGCATATGGTCGGGTTTGATCTTTTCGGACTGGGTGCTGATTGCTTTTTGAATCAGTTGGTGCATCTCATCCAGGTTTGAAAAGTTGGCTTCACTGCCATCTGCAATTGACCGCAGGCTTCCGTGAAGTTCGCTCTTTGATGATTCTGCAGGCAATATTGTGAGGACGAAGGTTGTTTTCCTGCGCATCCGTGAACCTCTAGGATCAGGATACCAGGGTCTACTGACAGGAAACTGACATTTCAGACAAACACAAGCAAGATTCTATACAGGTCTGTAAGGCGATTCCTGGCGGGCAGATTTTATGCTTTCGACCAGTTGGCGCAGGTCGGAGCGCGGTTGCAGGTCCAGGTCAGCTTTGAGGGTGGCTTCCAGTTTCTGGTATAAATGGACCGCGCGCGGTGAACTGTTCAATCCAATGTAGGCCTGCATGCCCAGTAGTGTGGCATCTTCATTCCAGGCATCGCGCTGAAGGATTTTCTGGGCGCAGTTGGCCGCCTGGTAGTAACGCTGTTGCTCGAGGTAGGCCTGGCCCAGCACCAACTGGCCTTGCAGGAACAGATCGACCAATTCCTGGCGGCGGGTCACGCTCCAGTCCAGGTACAAATCCATTGGAAACAGGTCATCGGTATACAGCGCCAGAGCCTCTTGCAGTCGCCCAACCTGGCGCGATTGGATGGCGATGGGCATTTCCTGTTCAAAATGCTCAAAATCGACCATCGAACCGGGGGGCAGATTGATGAAAACGCGCTCGCCTTCGACGGTCAAGTACCGCGAGGGGAATTTGTCCGGCAGATCCGGTTCTAGAATGTGTCGGAGCGTGGAAGTGGCCTGATGAAACAAATCCAGGCTGGTGGTGAGCGGGTGTTCCGGCCATAATTCTTCCAGGATCACCTCGCGGCTGGCAGCGTGGCCGGGCTGCAGGATCAGGAAGCGGAACATTTCACCGGCTTTGCGGCGCTGCCAGAGCACGTCCGAGACCGGCCGGCGGCCTTGAAGCACACGAAATTGTCCCAGGCCGTACACGCGCAGCGGCGGGGGTGAGATTTTATCCAGGTATTGCAGGAAAGCCTCGGTGGGTTCCCGGGCGGCGGGGTCGCGGCTGCGGATGTAGCGGGCCACCATGGGGAAGGCCAATTTTCGCTCGCGTTCCAGCAGGAAGGTATAGCCGCCCTGCAACACGGATTTGACCGCCTGTTGCCAAATGTCGACCGCGCCAGGCTTTTCCTCCTGGGCGAGCCAAACGGCCTGTAAAAAGCAGGCGTATGCCAGGTCATAATCGGCCGTCAGGTTGTTAAATTTTTGGATGGCCAATTCTATTTTTTCCAGCGCCTGGCTGCGATCGCCGGATTCCCAACAGGTGCGGGCCAGTTCCATGATGGCCTGGCCGATCAAAAAGGTCGATTGGATCCGTTCGGCGTATCGGTAGGCATCCTCTGCCCAGGTGTTGGCTGTGGCCGGTTCGCCGCGCAGCCGAAACAACCGGCTGTATTCCAGGCGAGTCCAGACATTTAAATCTGGTGAGCCGCTCTGGTTGGCGATGCGCAATGCCAGGTAGAGATACTCCTCAGCTTTTTCAAGCTCCTCTTCATCCAGCGCAAGCCGCGACCAAAGGTAGTAATAGCCGCCGGCCATGCGCGTTCCCGGTCGCACCAGGGGCAGGTAGGCATCCAGCGCCTGGCGTGCCCGCTTGCGGTCGCCGATGGTTTGAAAAATCAGGGCTTGAAGAAACGGCAGCCCCCAGGTTTCGCCGCCGCTGTCCGCTTTAAGCTGGCTGGCTTCGTCCATGGTGGCGAGCGCCAGCGTGAATTTCCCTTCGATGTAGAATACTGAAGCGGCCTGGTTATGCAGCGCGCGCGCCAGCCCGGCGGTGTATTGAATGGCACGGCTGATTTCCGCCGCCTGATAAAACCTTTGCTCGGCCGATTGCAAATCGTTGGTTTCGGCCTCAATGATGCCAAGCGAAACAAGCGCATCGACGGCCTCTGGAGATGCCTGCGTGGTCGCGAGTATCTCCTCGGCCAATTGACGTCCTACTTCATATTTTCCAATCCGGCATGCCAGGTTTAACGCGCATTGAAGCGTCTGGAGCGCAGCCTGCCCGTTGTTCTGGCTTCGATCCAGTTCTAAAGCCTGTGCGGCGCTTGTATATGCCCCTTGAATATCGCCAGCCGACTCTTTACTTTTACTATCCTCAATTAGGGAGGTAATGGTGACTGTAGGCATAGTATTGAAGAAAAGTTGGATGATATTAAATCATACAACAGCCCGCCTTTGGCTGCAAGGCGGGCTGACCTATCAAAGAGGTTTTTTGATTAATACCTGCCGCGAACTTGCCTGGCCTCCGGGTTGACCAGCTCGGATTCGCTGGCAGGGGCCACACGCACCGCGCTGGCTTTGTATTCAGGAATCTTTGCCTGAGGATCAATGACATCCTGCGTTAACAGGTTTGCGGCTGCTTCGTGAAAATGGAAGGGGATGAACACCACGCCGGGCGTGGTTTTTTGTGTGACCCGCGCGCGCAGGACGATGGACCCGCGGCGCGAGGTGACCCTTACCGGGCTGCCTTCTGCAACGTTCAGGCGGGCCGCGTCGGCCGGGTTGATTTCCATGAGCGCTTCGGGGAACAGGTCGTCCAGCCACGAATGCCGGGTGAGCGTGCCGCCGTGCCAGTGCTCGAGCACGCGGCCGGTGGTGAGAATGAGCGGATAGTCTTCGTCGGGCATCTCGGCCATGTGGGCATCATCCAGAGGGTGGAATTTTCCCCGTCCACGCGGGAAGGTGCCTGCGAACAGGTAGGGCGTGCCCGGGTGATCCTCATCCCAGGACGGCACCTGGATGCCTTCGCGCTCGATGCGCGGGTAGGTGATGCCGCGGTATTCCGGTACGACTGAGCCGATTTCACGCATGATATCGGAAGGATGCTGGTAATCCCAGTATGCGCTGTTGGGACGGCCCAGGCGGGCTTCCAGTCGTTTGGCCAGGTCGCAGAGGATTTTCCAGTCCGGGCGGGCCTGCCCGCGCGGTTGAATGGCCTGCCGGACGCGCTGCACGCGCCGGTCGGTGTTGGTAAAGGTGCCATCCTTCTCGGCCCAGGAGGTCGCCGGAAGGAACACATCGGCAAATGCACCGGATTCATTTATGAAGATATCCTGCGCGACGAGGAACTCAAGCTGTTCAAATTTGTGACGGGTGTGATTGAGATCCGGCTCGGACATCATTGGGTTCTCGCCCATGATGTAGAGCGCCTGTACGCCGCCCGGGCCGATGGAGCTGACGATCTCGGTAGTGGTCAGGCCCAGCTGCCGGTTCAATCCGCCGGGCTCGATGTTCCAGGCCTGTTCAAACTTGCGCGCGTTGTCCTCGTTGTCAACCCGCTGATATCCCGGGTAATGCCAGGGCATGGCGCCCATGTCAGAGGCCCCCTGCACGTTGTTTTGCCCGCGCAGCGGGTTGAGACCGGTGCCCGGCCGGCCAATATTGCCGGTGAGCAGGGCCAGGTTGATCAGCGCCAGGGCATTGGCCGTGCCGTGTGTGTGCTCGGGGATGCCCAACGACCAGTAGATGGCAGCATTTTTGGCATTGCCATACAGGCGCGCAGCCTCGACAATCAGGTTACGGTCCACCCCTGAAACCGATTCGGCATATTCAGGGGTAAATTTTTCCATCGAGGCGGCAAAGGCCGCAAAGTTTTCGGTGCGTTCATCGATGAAAGCCTGGTTGTAAAGCTTCTCTTTGAGGATCACATGCGCCATCGCCGAAAAGACCGACACGTCGCTGCCTGGTTTTTCGGGCAGCCAGAGAGTGGCATAGTTGACCATCTCTACGCGGCGCGGATCGACAACGATCAGTTTTGCGCCGTTCTTCTGGATGGCGGCTTTCATCTGCAGCGCGATGATGGGGTGGTTCTCGGATGTGTTGGACCCGGTGACGATGAAGACATCGTTCAGGGCGACCTCGGCCGCTGTGTTGCTCATCGCCGACGAACCGACCGCCATTTGCAGGGCGACGACAGAGGCGGCATGGCACAGGCGGGTGCAATGGTCGACGTGGTTGGTGCGGAAAAGCGACCGGAAGAGTTTCTCGATCAGGTAATTGTCCTCGTTGGTCGCCTTGGCGCAGCAAAAGACGGCCATGGCATGCGCACCGTCGCGCCGGTAAATTTCCATCTGCCGGTCGGCAATGTAATCCAGGGCTTCGTCCCAGGTGGCTTCACGCCATTCTGACAGATCAAAGGCCTGCGAGCGCTGACCTGGTTTTTGCGGCGTGCGCCGGATGAGCGGGGTGGTGACGCGCTTCTGGTTGTAGACAAAGTCATATCCAAAGCGGCCCTTGACACACAAATTGCCGTGGTTGACGACGGAATCATGCGGCGAGGTGACCCGGTAAATGAAATCATCCTGCATGTGCAGTTGGAGTGTGCAGCCGACGCCGCAAAACGGACAGGTGGTGGAAACGACGCGGTCGTTGAGGGTCATGATTTACCTCCTGTGGCGGGCTGTTCCGCGGCTGCCTCGCGGCGCATCCGGCGGCGGCGTTCGGTGCGGGTGAGCGACATGATTTCATCCGGTGAATGACCCTGCTCAAGCAGCCACTGGCGTTTGGGTTTCAGCGCGTTGGTGGGGCAAACTGCCACGCATTGCCCGCAAAAGACACAGGTGGTTTCGGGCAGGGGCTTATCAAAAAAAGTGCCGATTTGCGTTTCGAAGCCGCGGCCGGTGAAGTTGATGGCATGGGTGTATTGGGCGTCTTCGGCGCAAACCTGCACACAGCGCCAGCACAGCACGCATTTGGAGTAATCGCGGATATACATGGGATTATCGTCGAGCACCGGCGAAAAACGCTGCTCGGCTTCGGGGAAGCGCTCGTCCTGGGCGCCGTACTCGCGCATGTACGCCTGGATATCCGGCGCTTCGCTCAGGTCGACGGTGGTGGCCAGCATTTCGAGGATCGTCCTCCGGGCGCGTTTCACCCGCTCGGTGTGCGTGCTGACCTGCATGCCTTCGCTGACTTTTGCTACGCAGGACGGCACCAGCGTGCGCGCTCCTTCCACTTCCACCACGCACAGCCGGCAAAGCGCGTTGGCCGTGCAATAGTCGTGATAGCAGATGGTCGGGATCTCGATGCCGGCGGAGGCGGCGGCTTTGAGGATGGTCATGCCCGGGGCGACATGGACCGGATTGCCATCGATGGTGAGGTTGATTGAGTCGGTCATGCCGGTCCTCCTTCTGGGGTGGTTTGGCGGGCTTCAAACAATTCGGGCCAAAGGCGAATGGCGCTCATCACTGCGGATGCAGCGGTCTGGCCCAGGCCGCATAACGAGGCGTCCGTCATGGTCCAGCCCACATCCAGCAGGCGATCCTTGTCGCCGGGAAGCGCGCGGTTTTCCGCGATGCGCTGAAGGATTTCGTATTGGCGCTGCGTGCCCATCTGGCATGGGTAGCATTTCCCGCAGGATTCGTCGGCGAAAAAGTGCCCGAGCCGCAGGAGGATATCCTGCATACTACGGGTTTCATCGAAGACAGTGATGACGCCGGAGCCCAGCGGCAGGCCGGCGGCGCGCAAATCTTCGAAGGATAAGCGCACATCCAGGTCTTTCTCCACGGCGAATGCACCGGCTGCGCCGCCGAACAGCGCCGCCTGGAATTTGTGGCCCGGGCGCATGCCGCCGGCCAGGTCATCCATCAGGTGGCGGAAGGTGACGCCAAAGGGCACCTCGTACAGACCGGGGCGCACAACGTCTCCGGAGACGCAGAAGAGCTTCGGGCCGGGTGATTTTTGTGTGCCCAGGTGGCGGTAGGCGGCCGACCCGACCTTAAGAATCAGGGGAATGTTGATCAGGGTTTCGACGTTGTTAATAACGGTGGGTTTGCCGAACAGGCCGTGCGTGGTGGGAAAAGGCGGCTTGACGCGCGGGAAACCGCGTTTGCCTTCGATGGATTCGAACAATGCGGTTTCTTCGCCGCAAATATACGCGCCCGCGCCGCGGCGCAGTTCGATGTCAAAGTCGAAACTGCTGCCCAGGATATTTGTGCCCAAAAAGCCTGCCTGCCGGGCTTCAGCAATCGCAGCTTTGAGGATCAGGTATTGCAGGTTGTATTCGCCGCGGATGTAAAGGTAGCCTTTGTGTGCGCCAACGGCAAATGCACAAATGATCAAGCCTTCCAGGACGCGGTGCGGATCGTCTTCGATGACCACGCGGTCCTTGAATGTGCCAGGTTCGGCTTCATCTGCGTTGCAGACCACGTGTTTGACCGGTTCGTTGGAGGCGGCAACCGCCTCCCATTTCACGCCGGTCGGGAAAGCCGCTCCTCCGCGTCCCACCAGTCCGGCAGCCTTGACTTCAGCGACGATGGCATCCGGCGAAAGCGCCAGAGCCTTGCGCAGCGAGTCGTACCCGCCGGATTTCCGGTACCCGTCGAGGTTGGTGATCCGTCCTTTGCCGCAATTAAACGTCAACAGGTTGATATCGCCGCCGACCACCGAATACGGACGCTGCGCCTTGCCCGAAACCAGGTCTTCCCAGGATTGGGTATCGGCTTTTGGCACTGGCGCACCCTGAATTAGCAGTGCCGGGGCATGTTCGCATAGCCCCAGGCAGGGGGCCCTTTCAACTTTGATGGTATCCTGGATCTGACCCTGGATGCGATGGCGTTCGACCTGCTGTGCCATTACCTTCATCACACCGTCCGCGCCAGCCATGCTGCAGGCGGGGTCGCCACAAACGTGGATGACGGTTTTTGCGACCGGCTCGCGGTAGAATAGCGCATAGAAATCGATGACGCCGTACACATCGGCCAGCGGCATGCGCAACGCCTGGCCGACTGCGGCTGCCACCGGTTCGGGGATATATCCGTACAACTCCTGTGCGGCATGCAAAGCCGGCAGCAACGCCGTTCGACCTTGCGGACCCAATTCGGCGAGCACAGGTTGGAGGAGTGCGAGATCAATTTCTGCCATACCTGCTCCTATTTGAGGTAATTCGATGGGGATGGGATGGGCTTGTGACAATCATCGGTATAATTATAAAGAATAATGATCAGCTTAGTCATTCAAGCAGGTGGTGAATCGCGCCGGATGGGGCGCAATAAGGCTCTGGTTCCCTTTTTGGGTCGGCCGTTATATCAACGCGTTCTGGATCGGTTAGCTCCGTTGGCGGACGAGGTGCTGATTACGACCAACACCTCCGAAGGTTTTGAAGCCGCGAATGTGCCGCTGGTCGCGGACGTCTATCCAGGTCAGGGGGCTCTGGGGGGATTGTACACGGCCATCTGGGCGGCCCGGCACCCGATTGTGATGGTGGCGGCCTGCGACCTACCCTTTGTCAGCCCGGAACTGATGCGCCACCAGATCGAATTGATGATTACGCACGAACTGGACGTGGTGATCCCCGGGACCTGGGAGAAACGCGAGCCCTTGCACAGCGTATACCGCAAGGATACCTGTCTTCCGCTTATTCGCCAGGCACTGGTGCGCGGCGAAAAGCGGCTGATTTCGTGGTTTGCACATGTTAATGTTCAGTTTGTTCCGCCGAAAGAGATTCAGAAGTTAGATCCCTTGGGGCTGGCTTTTCGAAATGTGAATTCACAGGAAGAACTGGAACAGGCTGAAGCCCTGGCGCGGGAGATGGGTTAACAAAACTCACAAGCAGGCTCTGTGTTGACGTACAGGCTGGCAGGTTCGGACTGAAAACGCCAGGTATGCGTGTAAACGTTGAACTGGGTGCGGCGTGCGTACCCGATAACCGTAATGCCCAATTCATCCGCCAGGCGGAGCGACAGCCCGGTCGGTGAAGTCCGCGAAATTACCGCGGATGCGCCCATGCGGGCTGATTTTTGCAGCATCTCCGAGCTGATCCGGCCGGTGGTGTACACCATGCGGCGCTTCAGACGGGGCAATTCAAGCAACAGGCGGCCGGCCAGCTTATCAAGCGTATTGTGACGGCCGATATCCTCCGCCAACAGGGTCGTGCCCTCGCCGTCCGTCAGCATGGAACAATGCACGCCGCGCGTGGAGCGATACAACTCCTGCTGTCGCAGCAAATCATCCATTCCCGCAAGGATGAGATCGGGCGGGAGGAAATCCTTTTCCACGATGGGAAGAAGGGTGTTGGTTCCCTGGCTTGAGGTGGCGCCGCCCGTGCAACCAGACGTGCGCCGCCAGTGGAGCGGTTTTGTGACGGCATGGTTCAGCCAGACATCTAACTGGCAGCCGTTGTCGCAGGCACGGACGGCTGAAATCTCATCTGCGCGGGTGATGATGCCTTCGTTGAAGAGGAAGCCCACGCCCAGCGCCTCGAGATGGGTTGGAGTGCACATAAAGGTCAACCAGGATTCGCCGTTGACATTCAACTCTACCGGTACTTCGTCGATTATCCGTGCGTCATTGACTTCCCAGCTCCCCGAAGCGGTGTATTGTAGGATTTTTCGTGTCTGATCGACTGGCTGCATGCAGGATCTCCTGACCGAGTATGCTTGCGCTGACAGGATGGACGGTCGGAATACGGTGATAAGCTTGTCTATTAATTTTACCCCATTAGTCAAATTAAACCCGAAAGCGCAATCGTTGTCGTCGATCACACCTGAAGGAAAACTGGGGTAAAATGAAAAGTTGGAGCTTTACCTGAATTCGATGATAAAGAAATTGCTTTGTGTGGTTTGCCTGGCGATCTTACTTGGGGCAACTTCCTGTGACCGGCTCACATTCACGCCGTTTCCCCAAAATGGACAGCCGATTCAGCTAACCGAAACCAATAGAATTGAACCCACGCTATCTGCTGAGACTGCGCCTGCGCCGGATGCAACCTGGACCGTGACGCCGACTGACGTTTTTGAGGCCAACACGCCGGTCCTAGTCACTGAAACGGCAACCTCAGCACTGCCCTGTGATGCCGCTGCTGCTGGACGCCCCATCGACGTATCGATCCCGGATGACACCGTTTTGCCGGCCGGCGCATCTTTTACGAAGGTTTGGCGGCTGGTGAATGCCGGTTCCTGTTCGTGGACGCGCGATTATGCCGTGGTATGGTTCTCGGGCGATCAACTGAGCCCGATCCTGGTCCAAAAACTTCCTCATGAAGTTCAATCCGGGCAAAGCGTGGATATTTCGGTGGACATGCGCGCTCCGGGGGAGAAGGGAGTCCAGCAAAGCTACTGGAAGCTGCGCAATGCTGATTCTACTTTGTTCGGCATTGGTCCGGCCGGCGACTCGCCCTTCTGGGTCAGGATCATTGTCGAGGATTCTGTCGCAACTATAGCCACGGTGACGCCGACTTCAACGGCGACCTCGGTTTCGCTGCTGCAGGGTTCGCTGGACCTGCTGGTTGGCGAGCATTTGGACCTGGACAGCGGCGAAAAAGTGGAAGCCGGCCAGGGAGATTTGGCGCTGGAGCAGGACGCTGGCCAACTCGTCATAAGACCCGCACCCGGCGCATTGCTTGGCCTGGCGGGCTTCGATAGCCCATCCCAGGCCGATTGCCGCCAGGTGACGCAGGGTACTGAGTCGCTGACGGTAACTGATGAGCAGGTGGGGGCCTATTATTGCTACCTGACCGACCAGGGGTTGCCGGGGGTTGTGCGCCTGATGGCCGTGAGCCTGGAGGGGATCCGGCTGGATTACCTGACCTGGGCAATTCCCTGAGCAACGTTTTTTTTGGGGAGGATGATGTGACGCTCAACCTTGACCTGGATCATCCGGAGAGATTCCGTGAACTGGATTCGGACAGCCTGTTGGTCTGGATTGACGGCCTGGCTGCACAACTTGAAGAGGCTTACCGGATCGGGCTGACGTTGCAACTGCCCTTCAGCCGGCAGTACCGTGGGATTGTCCTGACGGGCGTTGGCGGGTCCATCCAGGCCGCTGATCTCTTTTGTGCGTATGCTGCGCCGCTTTGCCCGCTGCCGGTTGTCTTGCACCGCGATTATGATCTGCCCAAATGGGCCAGCGGCGAGGACGTGCTGGTGGTGGCGTTGTCGTTGGGAGGAAATGCGGAAGAAACGTTGGCGGCCGTGGAAGCGGCGCACCAACGCGGCTGCGCGGTTCTGGCGATGGGGCGGGCAGGCAAGCTGAAGGAACTGGCGGAGCAGCACGGATATCCGTTCTGGCAGGTCAATTTTGCAGGACCCCCGCGGGCTTCCGTGGGCTGGTTCTTTGGATACCTGTTGGCGTTATCCTTCCGGTTGGCCCTGATCCCCGACCCCGCGCAGGAATTGATGTCCGCGGTGGAGACGATGCAGGCGCAGCAAGTTAAAATTGGCGCGGAAGTGCCCACCCGTCAGAATTCAGCCAAGCGACTGGCGGGGCAGGTGGTTACCCGATGGGTGAGCATTCTTGGTTCGGGCATGATGGCGGCTGTTGCGCGGCGGTGGAAGGCGCAGGTGAACGAACTGGCCAAGGCCTGGGCGCAAGCCGAAAGCCTGCCAGATGCTGACTACAATGCCGTGGAGGGCGTGAATCACCCGGAGGAATTAATTCCCAGGGCGTACGCGATTTTCCTGCACAGCGCCGGCGACCATCCGCGCAATCAATTACGCACGCAGTTGACTCAGCAATCCTTGCTGCTGGAGGGAATCCCGACTGATACCATCACGGCGCTTGGTGCCACCCGGATGGAGCAATTGTGGACGGCAGTGCAATACGGCGATTATTTTGCGTATTACCTGGCGATGATTTACGGGTCGGATCCCAACCCGGTGGATCGTATCCACGCCATTCAGGATGAGATGGCCAGCCGTGACTAAGGTTCAGGGATAACCCGGTGCTCACCCTGCGAGGAATGCAGGGCTGACATTTGCCTTCGAAAAAAGCTGAACGGGTTTCGCCATGCAAGACCAAATATCCATTGACCGATGATCGCGGGATGGATACACTCGAGGTATGAGCGTGCGTAAGATTCTCCACCTCGATCTGGATGCATTCTTCTGCGCGGTGGAAGAACTGCAACGGCCGGAACTCCACGGCAAGCCGTTCGCGGTGGGTGGGCGGCCGGATTCCCGCGGGGTGGTTTCCTCCTGTTCCTACGCGGCCCGGGTCTTTGGTGTGCGTTCGGCCATGCCGATGTCACGCGCACTGCGGCTGTGCCCGGACCTGACCGTCATCACAGGCAATTATGCCGCCTATTCACAAGCGTCACACCAGGTGATGGACATCCTGCGCCGGTACACGGCCTTGCTGGAACAGATCTCCATTGATGAAGCCTTTATGGACCTGAGCGATCTGCCCAGGGACGGGCGTGCGCTGGCTCAGGAAATCCAAGCCGCCATTCAGCGCGAGTGCAAACTGCCATGTTCGCTGGGTGTGGCGGCCAACAAGCTGGTGGCGAAAATTGCGAACGATTTTGGCAAAAGCTCGCACCGCGGATCGGGAACCTATCCGAATGCGATCACCGTGGTCTTGCCGGGCCAGGAGGCTTCATTCCTGGAAAAGCTGCCCGCCCAGTCACTGTGGGGCGTTGGGCCGAAAACCGGCGCGCGGCTGGCGGAATTCGGAATTCTGACAATCGGACAGCTCGCCCAGGCCCCTGCCGGGCTGCTGCAGCGTGAATTCGGCCGATATGGCGAGGAACTGGCGCTTCGGGCGCGTGGAATCGACGACAGCCCGGTGGTCACTGAGCATGATGTAAAATCAGTGAGCCAGGAGGTGACCTTTGATCGGGACGTGCGAGATGCTGATCGGTTGCACCATAAGCTGCGTGAATTGTCGGAACAGGTGGGCTACCGTCTGCGCCAGGATAATCTGACCGCCTCGACGGTGCGAATTAAGATCCGCTGGGATGATTTTACGACCCTGACCCGCCAGGAGACCCTTTCGCAAACGACCGACCAGGACGGCGTCATTTACGGCACAGTTTTACGGCTATTTGATCAATTGTGGCTGCCGGAGCAAAGACTGGTAAGATTGGTGGGCGTTGGCGTGAGCGGTTTGACGGCACACGTGCACCAGTTGATGCTGTGGGATACGCCCGCTGAAAAGGAGCGCCGGCTATTGGATGCCGTGGATACGTTACGCGCCCGGTATGGAAAAAAGATCCTGCGGCGCGGACTGGAAAAACCCAAGAATAAGTGACTGGGAGGGGTATGGAGCGCCTGAAACAACGCATTCAACACCGCGTAAAGCCAAACGAAAGCCCGCTTAAAACAGAGATAGAAATTGAAGAAGAAATCATTACCATTCACGGTCCCATCTGGAAATGGAACTGGGTGAGTAAATTGCGCGACGGCTTGCTCCCGGCGCTGGTGATGCTGCTTCTGATCGTGGTGCCCAGCCTGCTTATGCTGCTCATCCAGACCCGCTTCGGCCGGCCAGGGCTGCTGGTGTATATGCTGGTGCTCCTGATGCTCGGCATGATCCTGCTAGAGCGCTCGCTGCACGAAGACCGGTCGATCATTCGCAGGGCCTGGTACGGGCTGGCAGGCGGGATGTTGACCTGGATGGCCACGGAAGTGACCGACCGGCTGAGCGAGGCGGGGTTGATTTCGTTGGATGCGGTGCCTTTCTTACTGATCCTGGGGTTGGTGATTGCCATCCTGTGGCGCAGAGTGCTGCCGCTGCCGGCGCGCTGGTTTGTTCTGGCTTTTTTTCTGAACTGGGCTTCGCGACTCATCATCTCCGGTGAGCAATTCGTGGTGGACCATCTTCCACATCTGCAACTGATCTACCCAGTCACGATCGGCATTGGCATCGCCGGCGCGCTGGCCTGGTTCTTTGTGATCATATGGCGCAGCTACAATCGATTGCAGCGTATTCAGGCCGCCATCGGCCTGTGGATTTCCTCGCTCCTGGTACTCGAAGTGCTGTTTGTGGAAATACTCTAAATCCGAACGGCCAGCAATTCCTGGTACAGGTTGGTGATGCGTTGGGCGATGATTTCCCAGTCATACTGGCGGGCATAGTCGGCCGCCTGCTGGCCGAGTTGGTTGCGCAAACCGGGATCGCAGACGAGCAATGACAGCTTATCGGCTAGCGCCTGGGGATTGTCATCCGGGATCGAGTAGCCGGTGATGCCGTCCTGGACCAGGAAAGCCAGACCGCCGACCTGTGAGGCAATGACCGGCGTCCCGCAGGCCATGGCTTCCAGCGCGACCATGCCAAAGGATTCATAATGCGACGGCATGACCACAACCTCGGCGGCGCTGTAATAATACGGCAGCGTATCCTGAGCGCGCTTGCCCAGGAAGAGCACCAGGTCATCCACGCCCAACTCGCGGCAGAGGGCCATCAGGCGGGCCATTTCGGTGTTTTCCATCTCCGGGGTTAAATTCGGGTCGCCGCCAACGATGGCGAGATAGTGCGGGCAGCCGGAGATGATGCGGTCTTTATAGAGCAGGGCGATGGCGCGGATCAATGTTTCGATGCCCTTGAGCGGTTCAATCCGGCCGACGAAGAGGATCATGCGGTCGTGCGGTTGAATGCCAATGGCGGTGCGTGCCTCGTCGGCGGGGATGGGGTAAAAATGGCTGGTGTCGACGCCCGGTGGAATGACCGTGATTTTGTTCGAGTCGGCCCGGTAAAGAAACTGGAGTTGAGCCAGTTCTGCTGGCGTCGCGGCGATGATGCGGTCGGCGGAACGCAGAATGGTCTGCTCGCCATCGATGCGGTAACCGCCTTCAACTTCCTGGGGCGTGCGGGCCACCCGGTTTTTCATCAGAACCAGGGTGTGAAACATGTGCAAAATGGGCAAATTCCAACGGGTTTTCAATTGCAGGCCGGCAATGCCCGACATCCAGTAATGGCTGTGGATTAAATCGTAGCGGATGCCTTTTTCAGCGCTAAATTTTTCGATACCGTCGACGAATTGGGGCAGATGGTTGGCCAGTTCCGGCTTGGGGAGCGGCACCTCAGGCCCGGCCGGGATGTGCACCACGCGGTTGCCGTAACCCAGATCGTGCAGCACGTGTGGGACGTGCTCGTCCTGCGAGCGCGTGAAGACATCCACATGCACGCCCAACTGGCCCAGGCGGCGAGTAAGCTCGCGCACATACACGTTCATGCCGCCGGTGTCTTTTCCGCCCAGGGTGGCCAGCGGGCAGGTGTGGTATGAAAGCATGGCTACGTTGATCATAATGAGACCTTGCACAATCTCAAAAGGTGCTGGTATAATTTTGCCCGCGCCACCGTAGCTCAGCTGGCAGAGCAGACGTTTCGTAAACGCCAGGTCATGGGTCCGAATCCCATCGGTGGCTCTGATTATTTAAAGCGGTCCCTGGACAAGTCAGGCTGGAAGGATTATACCGTACCTGAACGGCCGCGATGCCGTTAAAGGTGGTGAATTTCGATTCAGCCATACCATTCTCAGGTATAATTTTTTCATGCCCATCCATAAAACACCCTTAGTCATCGGTATCGCCGGGGGATCCGGTTCCGGCAAGACGACGGTTGCCAATGCGGTTCTCCAGCGGGTGGGGAGGCACCGGATCGCCTATTTGCCACACGATGCCTACTACCGCGATGTGCGCGATTTGCCCGGGAAACAGCACGATCAGATCAATTTTGATCACCCGGATTCATTTGAAAACGAGCTGCTGATCGAGCACGTGCGTTCGCTGCGCGACTGGAAAACGATCGAACTGCCCGTGTATGATTTCACCACAGACACGCGCACCGGAGAAACGATTCACGTCGATCCGCGGCGGGTGATCCTGGTGGAAGGAATTTTGATCTTTGCCGACGCCGAACTGCGCAGCTTGTTTGACGTAAAAATCTTTGTGGATACCGATCCCGATTTGCGCTTTATCCGCCGGCTGCAGCGCGATATCAGCGAACGCGGCCGCACGACCGAAAACGTGATCCGCCAGTACCTGAAAACCGTGCGGCCTTCGCATTTGGAATTCGTCGAGCCTTCCAAGCGCTACGCGGATGTGATCATCCCCGAGGGCGGCATGAATAAGGTGGCATTGGAGATGGTCATCGCGCGCATTGAGGCGCTGCTGAAGGGTGAGGACCAGGACGGGGATCAATGAAGCCTGAGATGCGCCAGCGCATTGTGAGCGTCCTGGCGTTGGTCTTTGTTATCGGCCTGTCTGTATTGCTCTTTCTGAATCGCGATCGCATTCAGGAGAACATTCCCATGTTGGAAGCGCTGGGGTATCCCGGCGTTTTTTTGCTTTCATTGGTGGCAAATGCGTCCATCATCCTACCGTTGCCGGGCGTGCTGGTCACCTCCACCATGGGTGCCATTCTCAATCCATTTTGGGTGGCGGTGGCTGCCGGAACGGGTTCTGCGTTGGGCGAATTAACCGGCTACCTGGCAGGTTATAGCGGCCGGTCGGTAGTGGCGCGCAATGAATGGAGCGAGCGGGTTGAGAGCTGGATCAAACGCTACGGCGATTGGGCGGTGCTGCTCCTGGCGATCATTCCCAACCCGGCCTTTGATATGGTGGGTATCTTTGCCGGAGCGCTGAAGATGCCGTTGTGGCGGTTTTTACTATGGTGCTGGCTGGGAAAAATCATCAAAATGATGGTGTTTGCGTACGGCGGCAACGCCATTTTCAATATCTTTCCCTGATCTTGGCCCGAATAAATAAAAACCGCCTGGAGAGCTCCTGGCGGTTTTGCTTTTTTTTTTTGCCGTGAAGGATCAGCGCGCGGTCTTGATTTTTTCGTTCGCGGTTTCGATTGGTTTGGAGCCGTTGCCCGACTTGTGCACGTGGCGCTCGATGCGGCGCTGCAGGTAGGGCGAGAAGTAGCCGTAGTAGCGCTGTTGCAACTCGGGGTTCATCCAGTCGCGGCCGGTGATGCGCTTGCGGCAGTTCGGTGCGCCGCAGTGGCACTCGAATTCGTCGTAGTCGGACGAATCGCTCATGGCGTAATCGAAGCAAGATTCCTCGCCGACCGCGATATCGCGGATGGCCACCAGCGAGATGGGCGAATTTAGCCCGCTGTTGGGATCACAGGAGTGATTAAAGTAATCCGACGGGTCGCCATGCACCGCAGGCACGAGATAAAGATCCTCGTCAACCTGGATGCCGTGAGTCTGCCGTTCGACGGGCAATTCTTCCAATTGCTCGGTGGTGACCACCTGGCCGCCCCACATGGCCAGCAGTTCGCCGGCAGCGATGGGTTGACAGGCAAACAGGCCAAAACCGCCTTTTTCAGGGCAAGAACGCAATTCCAGCTTGGGCGAGGTGTAAGAAAATCGTTGAGTGTCCATTCCTCTCCTATTAAAAAGAGATATTAAATTGTGTGATCGCCATGCCGGAATTGTGCCCGGTTTAGGTCTTCACTTTTCCACGGGGTTACCGTGGGCCTGTCCAAGTGGCTGGAAAAAACCAGCCAACTGCCACAGCCCGAAATCGAGCTGAATTTTGGAAAAAAAAAGGCGCTCCGGGCAACATCAAGCCGCCGGGAACACCAACCGTTTCAGCTCCCATTCAGGAGTTTCGTAGTCGCTATGGCAGTGTTAAGGTGCCAATCAGACAGACAAAAGCTGCTTTCAGTGCACCAGACGCAAGGGACTCGAGGAGTCCAATATACTGAAGGCGGGCCCAAAAGGAGGTAGCCGGGCCTTAACAAGTTAATTATACCAAAGTTCTCTTAAAACGGAATGTTCTTGCAGGTGATCAAATTTATTTCGTTACTGCAAGGAAGCTGCACTATTCCAGCACTTTATTTCCCAATGAAACCCTGGTCAGAAAAGCCTTCGCTTTTTCCTTGTAACTGATCACGTTCAAAAGTATCCGGCCGGCTAACTTATCGAGCGGCGGGTACTCATGCGTAAGGCTGCCAGCAAATCCTGTCATATTGCTTAAAAACATTTCTTGACTTTAGTTCAATTGTTCTATAAAATGAAACTGTGAATGCCTGGCAATTGATTCTACGCGATTTACGAAGCTGGTTGCATCGCAAGCGGCTGTTTGCGATGGACGTTGAAGATTTCGAAACGTTGCACCTGGTGGCCGAACGGCAGCGGCGCCCGCCGGAGGAGGTAGCCGCGCAGCTCTTTGAACAGGCTGCGCTGGAGCAGGAAGCTCAGGCCTGGACGTTGCGCTGCTGGGAGCGGCTCTCGCCGCGCCAGCAGCAGATCGCCGCGCACATCTGCCGCGGCGATTCGACCCGCCAGATCGCCCAGGAGCTGAATATCTCACCAACCACGGTCAAATCGCATGTGGAAGTCATCCTGCGCAAGTTTGGTGTGAGCAGCCGGGTGGCGCTGCGCGTGCTGCTGGCGCCCTGGGACCTGAACGCCTACCTGTAGATCTGGCTTTTTCCCCGTCATCCTCCCGCGCATCTGGCGCCTCCTGCGGAGGAGGCCGCAAAATCCTCCTGCAATCCTCCAGCGGGAGGATATGCAGCACATGTGTTGTGTGACATGATGAGCGCATGGATGCCATCACGCTCCCGGAGAGCAATCAACTGTATGCTGTCATCGGCGGGCACGCCGCCGTGGACCGGCTGCTGGAGCTGGCGGCGCGCCTGGCGCTGCGCGGGCCGCTGCTGCTGCTGGACTGCGGCAACCGCGCCAACCCGCTGCCGGTGGCGCGCAGCCTGCGCCGCCTGACGCCGGACCCGCTGCGCGCGATGGGCAACATCCAGGTGGCGCGCGCTTTCACCTGTTTCCAGGTTCAGGCGCTGCTGGAGCAGGTGGCCTTCTTCCCGGCGCAACAGCCGCTGATGATCCTGGAACTGCTGGCAACATTTTATGATGAAAGCGTATCCTACGCTGAGGGCCGCCGGCTGCTTGAACAAAGCCTGCGCTGCGTCAGTCAGGTGCGCCGCGCAGCGCCGGTACTGATCAGTGCGCGCCAGCCGCCAGCCGAGTTCCCGGAGCGCGGAGTATTCGTGGATATGCTGTGCGGCACTGCCGACCAGTGCTGGCTGGAGGAGAAGCCCGCGCCGCGGCCGCCCGCGCAGCCATCATTGTGGAGGGAGGAGAAAGAAAACCACTGAGACACAGAGGTCACAGAGGAAGTATCAAGAGAAAGACAAAGAGAAAGACAAAGAGAAAGACAAAGAGAAAGACAAAGAGAAAGACAAAGAGAAAGACAAAGAGAAAGAATTCAGTATTGGAGCAATGCTTCTTTGGATTAAAAACGTAATTGCATAAATGACTCTCTCAACAAATTCTTTCTCCGTGTTCTCTGTGATCTCTGTGGCTAATCTTTTCCGAAGGAGAATGAATGGGGCGCACACTACCGTCAATCACGCAAAGCTTGAGCGAAGAACAGGCCGCTTTCAACCGATTTCGGCGCGCGCTGCGGCGCTCTGATCAGCTCGCGCTGGACGAGTTGTTCGTGGCCGCCCGGCAGCACATGGCGGCGGCGGCGTATGCGGCCAACCTGCTGCCCATGGAGACATTCCTGCTGGCCATGCTGCTGGAGGAACATAAGGAAATCATCCGGCTGCGCGCGCGGCTGGAAGCTCTCCAAAACCAGGTGGGGGATGGATGAGATTACCGGCTGGCTGCTGGATATGTACGAGGACGGCGAGCGCGGGCTGGCGCTGTGGCTGATCGCCGAGGACGGCCGCCGCCTGTGCCTGCACCAGGCCTTTCCGCTATGTTTTTACGCCGCAGGGCCGGCACCGCGCCTGCGCGAGGCCTGGCAGTGGCTCGGGCAGCTTCCCAATCCGCCCGGCTTGGCGCGCGAAAGCCGGCGCGACCTGTTCCAGCCGCAGCCGATCGCGGTGCTGGCCGTCAACGCGCGCTATCCGGCCGAGCAACGCAACCTTTTTCTAAAAATGGAGCGTGCCTTCCCTGACCTGATCTACTATGACGCTGACGTGCAGGTGCAGATCCGCCACGCCGCGCGCTACGGCTCGTTCGCGCTGGCGCGCTGCCGCGTGCAGGTGGACGGGCAGCTCAATGTGCATGAATTTGAGACGCTGGACTCGCGCTGGGACCTTGACCCCGAGCCCCCGCCGCTGACCGTGCTGGAGATCAACCTGCCGGAAGGCTCGCCCGGGCACGCGCAGCCACAGCGCTTCGAGTTACGCTGCGGCTCGTGGCGGAAGGAATACGAGCTGATGGAGGGCAGCGCGCCGGCCTACTGGCTCAAGACCGCGTTGTCCAAATTCGACCCGGATATTTTGATCACCGATTTCGGCGACACCTGGCTGCTGGAAAACCTGCTGGCGCGCGTCAGCGATCCGCCGAATGAATTGCCGCTCAGCCGCGACCCGGCGCGCACCATCCACACCATCCGCGAGAAAACCTATTTCTCGTATGGGCAGGTGGTCTACCGCGGGCAGCAGGTGCATCTGTTCGGGCGGGTGCACATTGACCGTAAGAACGCCATGATGTGGGGCGATTACGGACTGGAGGGTATCCTGGAGAACGCGCGCGTGACCGCGCTGCCGATTCAAACCTCGGCGCGCGTCTCGCCGGGCTCGGGCATTTCGTGCATGCAGATGATCACCGCGCTGCGCGGCGGCACGCTGGTGCCGTGGCACAAGCAGCAGGTCGAGCAGCCGCGCCCGTTGATCGACATGATCCACGCCGATTTTGGCGGGCTGGTCTATCAGCCGACGGTCGGGCTGCACCGCGACGTGGCCGCGGTCGATTTCGTCTCGCTCTACCCGGCGGTGATGGTGCGCTGTAACATCTCGCCGGAGAAAACCGCGCTCTCGCTCTCCGACCCGCCGCCCGACGACCCCGGGTTGGTGCCGCAGACGCTGGCACCGCTGCTGCGCAAACGCGTGCTGCTCAAGCTGCGCCTGCCGGAGCTGCCCGCCTGGGATCCGCGCCGCAAGTGGTACAAAGCGCGCACCTCGGCGCACAAATGGCTGCTGGTGGTGTGCTTTGGCTACCTGGGCTACAAGAACGCGCGTTTTGGGCTGATCGGCTCACACGAAGCGGTCACCGCCGGCGGGCGCGAGGCGCTGTTGCGCGCCAAGGAGGCCGC
>JAPKMQ010000219.1 GCA_026645875.1 Longilinea sp. | reverse complement strand
TTCGGTGACCAATTTCCTTTCGCCACTAACGAGCCTATTCCCCGGACTTCCCGGCCAGACCTTTATTGTCAGGGCTGAGTCAACTTTCCGCCAGGAAGGCTGGTAGTGAACCGGCTGCAGCGTGACCGGCGCGGGTACACCATGACCTTCTGGGCGGTGTTCATCGGTTTTGTGCTCGTGCCAACCTTTGCGCTTGCCATTGAACTGGGCCGGTATTTCTACGCCATCTCCGAAGTGGCGAAAGCCGCGGATGCGGCCGCTGTGGCAGCGTCGGCGGAAATCAATGCACGCACGTTTCAAGACAGCGGCAGCCTGGTACCCACCGGAAAGACCTGGTCGAACGCCCAATCCTATGCCTCGCTCAATTCAGCCGGCCTCTCCAACAAGGGCGTCCATGCATATGTCACCGGCATTCAGGTGAGTGGCGGGGAAAACATGGTGCAGGTCACGGTTTCCGCCGACCTTTCCATACTCTTCCCCTCCGTAGTCCCAGACGTGATCGTCTCCCAAACTGGGATCGCCAAACTGAGGGCACTGACACACTGACCTGTTTTCCTGGGCTATCTAGGATGAGGCCAGTCAGATCGATATAATGATTTTGTACAACTGAATACCCCTTCTATTGCACGCTATTTTCCCCGTTGGCCGGACATTGCTTTTCCCCTGAGCAACCGTCCGGCCAACCTGTTTAACCGATTTTCATGGCCCAATAAGCCGCTAACTGGAGGAGCGATTGATCAACGAAGTCATTTTAGAAGGTATTGTCGTCCGGGAACCGTGGAAGTACACGGATGATCTCTTCTTCCGTCTGGGTGTGTATCGTGACAGCGATATGCCCGCAAAGAAACTGGATGCCGAACGCGACAGCGGCGACTACGTCAACGTGCGTGTGAGCGGCGGCGCAAACGGCCTGATCCAGATCCACCGTGGGATGCGCCTGCGGGTGCACGGATTCATCCAATCCCGCGATTTCAAGGAGAGCCTGGAAGAGTTTCTCGAAAAGGCTCACAAGCAAAGCAATAACGAGTTTCAGGTGGAAGCCACCGGGCTCAAGCCGAACCAGGTGCAGATTGACCGCAACGCCATCGAAATCGTTGCCCGCCGTTTGATCGTCATGGACAACGGCAATAACACAGAGAAAAAACCGAAACCATCCCTAACCGCTGAATAATCTCGCCGCCGGCCACTATCCCTGGGCAACCAGGTCTCGGCCGCATATGCGATAAAACCTAACCTCGCGCGGATCCGGTTCGGTTTTTCTACCTGAAGCACAGCGCTTCGGGGTCAAAGGAGGAACACAGGCATACCCGTTTATCGGGTGGTTTGTGGTTCCTCCTTTTTTATTCTGCACTTTAACAAACAGCCTTGTTCGCCAGAAATGTTCCTGGAAGGCTCATATCACATACGAAAACAAAGATATTGGTGAGTTGCCCCGTAGATTTGGGGCAACTCACCTCACAACGATTTTCCAGAGCAACAAATGCGAGCTGCTTAGTTTTCTAGCCGGCTGGCGTTTGCTGCTCTGAATTTCCAATTCAGAGTGGTTGAAGTTACCTGGGTTGTTGTTCAAACATCAGTCTTATTCAACGTTGGATTTTACACACCAAAGGAGGAACATGACGGATCAGGATGGCAAGGACACCACGAAACATTTGCAGGAACAGGCTCAAACCGAACGGACTGAACGCGCTTACGCTGCAATACACGCTGGCAGCTTTCAAATTACCCGCACCAGTCCATTCCAATGGACGGTCAGGAACGGTGACAAGCTGCCCTACGTGGTTTCCCTGCAGGGCGAAACGTGGAGCTGCACCTGTAAAGACTTTCAACAGCGCGGGCCAGACCTGCGCTGCAAACATATCGAAGGTGTGCGCCTTTCAGAGGCGGCACAACAACAAATATCGCAACAGGAGACGCAAATGGACCAGACGAACGTAAACACAGAAGAAAGCTTGCAGGACCGGTTGGATCGTGTCTTGTGGGAACTGCGCCAGCCGCTGGATATGACCCGAGTCAAGCGCCGCCAGGCGCCAGGCCAGGGAACAGTTCCATACCTTGAAGGTTATGACGTGATTGATCGCGCCAACGCCATTTTCGACTTCGCCTGGTCGTTCGATCTGCTGGGCGAGCCGGTGGTCGTGCGCTGGCAGAAGAAAATCATGGTCTGGAACCAGCAAGAACGGCGCAAGGTTCCGCAAATGGACGCGAATGGCAATTTTCAAGTCGAGGATGTGGGCATTGTGTACGCGACCGGGAAAGTCAGCATCACCTTGAACGGCTCGGTTTATTCCCATGCCGATCTTGGGCGATGTGTCTTTTCCGGCGATACACCCGAGGCGCTGGATATGGCTCTGGCCGGTTCAGTGACCGACTGCCTGAAGCGCTGTTTCCGCCAGCTGGGTGACCAGTTTGGAAATACGCTGTACGACAAGGAAATTGCCCAGATTGCCGGGACGGAACAGAGCCACACAGGCAACACTGGAACCTCCGATCATCGTCCTGCGAATGGATCGGCACCGGCTGCGCCTGCTCGCCTGTACATGGATGGCACGAATGTGAACGGCAATGCGCCCGAGCAGGAAGCTTACGACGCTTACATCAAGAAGATGGGCAAACAGCCGGCCTCCAAGACCGACCTGCGGAACTGGATTTCCGCCAACCGCATCCCAACTGCTGCATAAACTCGAAGTCAAGGAAAGGAAAACCAAATGTTTCAAACGCTGATTCTGATCGGAAACCTGGGGAAAGAGCCAGAAATGCGCTTCACCCCCTCTGGGCAGCCCGTGACTACGCTGTCCGTCGCTACCAACCGTCGCTATTCTGGCGCTAACGGCCAGCCGGTGAAGGAAACCGCATGGTTCCGCGTGACCGTCTGGGGGAAGCAAGCGGAAACCTGCAATCAGTTCCTCCACAAGGGGAGCAAGGTGCTGGTCGAAGGCCGGCTGACGCCGGACCCGGAAACGGGCGGGCCGCACGTATGGGAAAACAACGGCAAGCATGGCGCTTCCTATGAAGTGACCGCTTCGACCGTTCGCTTCCTGTCCAGCCGTGAGGACGGAGAGGAAGGTGAAGCCATCGGCGCTGGTCTGGCCGACAGCGACATTCCCTTCTAACCCAACCGTCAACCGATAACCACCAGAGGATCAAAGGGCATTGCCGAATAGGCGTGCCCTTTGACCGTTTCTACACCAAAGGAGGATCACATGGTCACGGGCGAAATCACCGTGAGAACCTGTTATGGGGATGCAAATATCCCAGTCGAGATCTATGCCAAAGGGCCGCGTCCCGGAACGGTCTGGGTGCGGGCCTTGAATAATCTCGCCCCCTTTACAAAGATGAGCCACGGCGGGCCTTATCAGGATGACACAGCGGTCTGGTCGATCCCGCACGTACGCAACGTGCAAGTCGTGGCCGAGGAAGAGCAGCCGCTGGCAATCGATCTTTCGCCGGTTGAGCAAGTTGAGCCTGCGCCCGATCGACACATCCCTGTGGATTGGTTCCTGGAAATGGCCTATGAAGACCGCACCTGCATCGATTGATTCGCGCTCAGAAGAAAGGAGGCAAAACCTGCGCGCTGCATTTCGAAAGGGTCTGTCCACGGCTCCAATCCGCGGTCCAGATCCACCGGATCCCACCGTTTCCATTCAGGGATACCAATACCTGGTGGACTTGGGCCGGCAAGACAATCCCCGCTATCACCGGGTAAGCAAAGACAAGACCTGCTCTTGCGGCGCACCATACTGCGAAGCGATCGACGCGGTCCGGCGGTATTTACAAGCCGGCGGCATGCGCGCGCCAGAACCACTTGACCCTGCTGCCTGCCCAATCTGCGGCGCGAAAACGTTCCGGGATCCGAAGTGGGACGGAAAGTACACCAAGACTCCCGGTTGGCGCTGTCAGACTGGTGGGTTAAGCCACTTTCTGCAAGCCAAAGCGCAGCGCATCCAAAAGAACCTGGCAGAAAACCCATGGCTCTTCCCGCCCGTGCCCGGATATCCCGGCGTGCGGCGAGATGAAATCATGACCTGGGAAGAGTGCGCGGCGATCAGTCGCCGGGTATTCGAAGAGACCGGCTATGACCCGACTGCCTGACGCAGTTACCCGACCCCAGACGTGGGAGACGTTGTCCCCACGCGGGGGTGGCTGTCTCCCACGTCTCATTCAGTGGAGACAGACAAATGACTCAAACCCAAATGCCCTTATTGCAAGACCCCAGAGACCAGGCTTACGCGCTTCCGCGATTGAAACTACTGCCAGTACGCGAGCAGCCGGGCTACCGGGTAGCAAGAGATCCGGATGCCTGCAATCTACCTGAACTGCTGGCAGTGATCATCGGAGGCTCCAACCAGATCGAGCACGCCGAACGCCTGATCAGCCAGTTTGGCACCATGCAGAAGATCGCCCAGGCGCACGTCAGTGAGATCGCCCGGGTAGACGGCATTGGCAACCAGACCGCGCTGCGGATCAAGGCTGCGCTGGCGCTGGGGCGAAAGCTGCTCCAGCCGGAAGATGATCGTCCAGTGATCCACTCCCCATCCGACGCGGCGCAGATCCTGATGCCGCTGCTAGCCCATCGCGAGCAAGAATACCTGGTGGTGATAGCGCTTGACACGCGCAACCGCGTGCTGGACGTGGTGGAGGTCTACCACGGCAGCCTGA
>JAPKMQ010000218.1 GCA_026645875.1 Longilinea sp. | reverse complement strand
GTTTGCTAAGATTCCGATCACGGTCGATCAACTGGTCTCATTTGGTAGCCTGACCCCAGAAGCAATTCAGTTTTTGGACGCCTGTGTCAAGGCGCGCATCAATGTCATCATTTCCGGCGGTACCGGTTCCGGAAAGACCACTCTGTTGAATGTTCTTTCTGGGTTTATTCCCGCGGACGAACGCATTGTGACCATTGAAAACGCGGCCGAACTTCAACTCCGGCAGGAACACGTGGTGACCCTCGAATCGCGCCCTCCCAACATCGAAGGTCGCGGCGAAGTCACCATCCGCGCACTGGTGATCAACGCACTGCGCATGCGACCCGACCGGATTATTGTCGGTGAAATTCGCGATGAGGCCGCGTTGGATATGCTTCAGGCAATGAACACCGGCCATGACGGCTCAATGACCACAGCACACTCAAACTCTCCCCGCGATACGCTTTCACGTCTTGAAACGATGACGCTGATGGCCGGCATGGATTTGCCCGTTCGCGCCATCCGCGAACAGGTCGCCTCCGCCATCGATCTGGTCGTCCACCAGGAACGTCTTCGCGATGGCACGCGCAAGGTTGTCAACATCACGGAAGTGACCGGGATGGAAGGCGACATCATCACCATGACCGACTTGTTCGTGTTTGAACAAACTGGATTGGAAAACAATCGCATCCAGGGACGATTACGCCCCACAGGTCTGCGGCCCAAATTCATTGAACGCCTTGAAGCTTCCGGAATTCACCTGCCCCCAACGATTTTTGGCATCGGCGAACGGCGCCGATTCTAAAGGCGGAATACCTTTGAAGTCTTTCCCAGAAAGAGGATGATATGCTCATTGGTATAGACCCGATAACCATTCTGATCATTGGTGGCGGCTTTGCATTTCTTACGTTAATGTTTGGTTTGGTTGTTTCCATTCGGTCAGAAAAGACTGAGGTCGATCAACGCTTGGACCGTTACCTGACGGCCGGTCATATCATTGATCAGAGTAACGCCGAAAAGAGTGCCGCATTAACGGATTGGTTTAACAAGCGCGTTGAAAAGTCATCCTACGGCGACCAGATATCCAAAATGCTCGCCCGGGCCGACCTGAAGCTGAAATCGGGCGAATATATCGCAGTAATCGTACTGGTTGCGTTTGCGGTTGGCTTCGTCCTCTTCTTCCTCGGCGGTAGAAACATCCTCGTGGGCTTGCTGGGCGCATTGATCGGCGCATTTTTGCCTGGAATGTATGTTAAAAGCTTGCAGGCAAAACGTCTGATCAAATTCAACGACCAGCTTGGCGATATGCTCAACCTGATGGTGAACGGGTTGCGTGCTGGCTATTCAACCATGCAAGCGATGGAAGCCGTCAGCAAGGAACTGCCCAGTCCCATTTGCGACGAATTCCGCCGCGTGGTGCAGGAAATGCAATTGGGCGTTCCAATGGAACGTGCGCTCGCAAACCTGCTCAACCGCATCCCCAGCGATGACCTGGACCTGATCATTACCGCGATCAACGTTCAACGCGAGGTCGGCGGTAACCTCGCCGAAATCCTCGACACCATCTCCTTTACCATCCGCGAGCGCGTCCGCATCAAAGGCGAGATCCGTGTTCTCACCACGCAGGCCATGTATTCGGGGCGATTTCTTTCAGCGCTGCCCCTGTTCGTCATGGGTATCCTGTACCTGTTGAACCGCGAATACATGCTCACATTCTTTATCCCTGCCAACAACACCCCCATCCCCTGCGGATACATTGCCCTGGGTGTGGGCGCTTTATTCATCATCGCTGGGTACTTTGTGATGAATAAAATGGGCCAGATTGAAGTCTAGGCGAAGAGGAGAGAACAGATGCTCCCAGTCATTATCCTGATCCTGGTTATCCTTGGCGGCGCTGTCGCGCTGACGGTTATTGGTCTACGCACCCCCGATATGATCGATAACCGCGCCTTGCAGAATCGCCTGGAAGAATTCACGGCCAAAGGCGAAACTGTTGATCTGCGCAAACTGGAACTTTCGCAGCCGTTCACAGAACGCGTTGTCTATCCCATTGCGCGTAAACTGGGTGAATTGGCCATCCGCTTTACCCCACAAAATGCATTAAACTCCATTTCGCGCAAGTTGGAATTGGCCGGGAGCCCGGCCAAGCTCGACCCGACCATGATTTTATCCATGCAGTTCATCGCCGGGATCGCATTTGGCGGCATCATCGCCCTGGTATTCTCACTCGGCCCCACCAAAGTTGCCACCGGCCGGCTGGTGCTTTTCGTCATTATCTTTGCCGCGCTTGGTTTTTACTTTCCGCAGCTCTGGCTGACCTCGCAGATCCAAAAACGGCAGAAGAACATTCGAAAAGCGATGCCAGACGCGCTCGATTTGCTGACGGTCTGCGTGGAAGCCGGCCTCGGGTTTGACGCCGCCATGTCGAAAGTAAGCGAAAAATGGGACAATGAGTTATCGCTGGCATTCGCCCGCGTGATCGCCGAAATTCAACTGGGCAAGTTGCGCCGTGAAGCATTGCGCGATATGGCGGACCGGATTGGCCTGGCCGAAATGACCAGTTTTGTCGCGGCAGTCATCCAATCTGAGCAGTTGGGTGTCAGTCTGGCAAAGGTGCTGCGCATCCAATCTGACCAAATGCGCGTTAAACGCCGCCAATTGGCAGAAGAAGAAGCCCACAAAGCGCCGGTCAAAATGCTCATTCCCATGGCATTTCTCATCTTCCCCTCTTTGATGATCGTCCTTTTAACCCCGGCTGCATTAAAACTTATGAACTCCGGCCTGGGTCAAATGTTTGGTTTATAAAAAAATAAAGGGACAATTGTATGAAGCTGTCGGGCACGCGTAAGCCCTCAGCATTCTTCCTGTATCATTTGATGTGGGAGGCCATCGATTGGATCTACCCACCGTATTGCGGTGGTTGCGGTCAGTTTGGCAACCGTTGGTGCGAGCATTGTCAAAGCAGCGTTGAGAGTCTTCCGGTTGAAATTTGCCCCATCTGCGGGAATCCCCAACCAGGCAGCTACGTTTGCCACCGCTGCGCCGACCAGCCGCCAGCTTTTAGGCAATTGCGCTCAGCCCTTGTTTTCAAAGGCTCGGTGCGGAACGCAATTCACCGGTTGAAGTATGATCGCGATATGGGTCTTGGCGAATCGCTTTCCAGACATCTCATCGACCTGGTTAAAGGATTAAACTGGCCACTGGATCAGGTCATCTCGGTGCCGTTATCTAATGCACATCTTATCGAACGAGGTTATAATCAAAGTAACCTGTTAGCCAGACCGTTGGCCTTGGCACTGCAGATTCCTTTTATCCCCCAGGCAATCAAACGCACGCGCGAGACCCGGTCACAGGTAGGACTATCTGCAAAGGAACGCGACATAAACGTCCGAGACGCATTCTGGGCAAACGCGAATCTGGTAAAGAATAAAACGGTCGTGGTCATTGATGATGTCACCACGACCGGGTCTACAATTCGGGAATGTGCAAGTGCGCTCCATGCAGCGGGCGCTTTATCTGTTTACGGGTTGACCCTTGCCAGGGCGGTGCTGCAGGATTTTTCCGACCATCCTGCTGGTGAAGCACAGCACGCAGATGGGGCAACCGCATCGCATCTACCCATTTTTTAGGAGGGACCAATGGCACTCACAATTGACGTCTACGCCAGGAATTTGGAAGTGACCGACCGAATTAATGAATACGTCCAGAAAAAGGTCTCAAAGCTTGACCGCTTTATCAGCGATGTTGAGTCTACGCGCGTGGATCTGGCTTACGTCAAAGCTGCCCGGAGTGCGGCAGACCGGCAGGTCGCTCAAATCACTATTCACGGCAAGGGTTACATCCTGCGCACCGAAGAACGCGCCGATGATATCTTTGCCGCCATTGACGCTGCGGTTGAAAAAATGCAGCGGCAGGCCGAGCGCCTGAAGGGCAAGCGCAACCGGGGCCGCGGCGACGGCACCCCCGCCTCCGAGGTCGTAAAAGTGGAACCCGCTTCTGATGAAGAAGCCACTCCCATCATTGCCCGGCGGAAGAAATTTGACCTGGTTCCAATGGACGAATTGGAAGCCATCGAACAGATGAAATTGTTGGGGCATGACAATTTCTTCATCTTCTTTAACGCCTCCACGAATGCGATTAACGTTCTTTATCGAAGGCTGGATGGGTCTTACGGCTTGATTGAGCCGCAATTGCGCTAAATGCACGTTTGTTTGACAGCGGCTGCCGGAGACAAGCTCCGGCAGTCTTTTTATGCCTGCCTTGTCATGATCCACACTCCGCGCTATAATTCACCGGATTAATTCTCAACCTGAAAAAGAAGGCTTTTGGTTATGATTGATGTAAATGATTTGCGAAAAGGTGTCACCTTTGAACTCGATGGCAACCTGTACAAAGTTCTCGAATATTCGTTTAATAAGCCCGGACGGGGCAACGCCACCATCCGCGTGAAAGCCCGAAATTTGCGCTCGGGTTCCACCATCGAAAAAACGTTCATATCCGGCAACCAGGTTGCCGAAGCCCGCCTCGATTTCCACAATTCCACGTACCTTTATTCGGACGGCGATCTATATTACTTCATGGACATCGAGACGTTCGAGCAGTATGGTATTCCTGCCAACATCCTTGGCGAAGCCGTCGGCTACCTCAAGGAAGAATTGCAGGTCAAGCTGACCTTCTACAACAACGAAGCCATCGACATTGAATTGCCCACTTCAGTCGATTTGAAGGTCACCCA
>JAPKMQ010000217.1 GCA_026645875.1 Longilinea sp. | reverse complement strand
ATTGGAACTTGACGCGCCAGTTGTCACCTTTGAAGAGGTAACGCCGATGCAGCCGCGCGGCTGGACTCAGCGAATCAACAGCCAGACCGGGCAGTCCGAGTATGCCTCCTACCAGGTGATCCACGCCAGGGATATGAACGGAAAACTGAATCTGGGGGTGGATGTGGCGCTGCGCAAGGCCGGCGGCCTGGCGCTGGACACGTTCCACTTCGATTTGAGCGATATCCCGGTGTATCCGCCGCAATACATCCCCATCCAGCTGACGTACTCCGTGCGGATGAACGCGGTGGAGGTGCGCCTGGAGGGCGTTCAAGTGAGCGAAACCGCCACGCAGGCCATCCTTTGTTACGATGACGCCGTGACGGGGGTCGGGGCGGCCAGCGTATCCTTCGACGGCGGTCCTGAAACGGATCTGGACTCGATTCAGCCGCTGGAACTGAATGGTGCTTCCTGCGCCCGACTCAGTTTCCCGGCCGGCAGCGCAGGTGATGATCAGCAAATGCTTCTGCGCGTGAAGGAACTGACTGTGGCAAATGGAGAGGCGCTCGCCGGGCCATGGGAGCTATACGCTGGCCTGCCGGAGCGTTCGGCGTACAATCAGGCCGCCTCACCTCAACCAACCGCACAGGCGTTTGGCGAGCAGACGCTGGAAAACGTCACGGTCTCTCTGGACTGGTTTTTCGTGGACGCCAAACGCGCGGCGGTCGGGTACACCATCCGCGGGCTGCCCAACGTGCCGGACGCAACCTCGCTGCTGGGCACCATCACGTTGAGCGACGCCTCAGGCCAGGTGTTGAGCGACGGCTGGGAATCGAGCAGCGTCGAGCGGGTGGCAGGCGAGCCGGGGGTGATCCGCAGCACGTTCAGCACCAGACTTCAGCAGCCGCTGACTGAGCCGGAGGCCGCGTTCAGCCTGGACATCACGCTGGATGGTTCGCGAACGGACAATACTATCGGTTACTTCGCGGCCGCGCCTGAGGCCACGCCGTGGCCGTCCGGGGTCTTCCCGCCAGCACTGCCCGACCGCCTGGTGGGCACCTATCACTTTGAATTCGCCGCGCAGGTGCACCCCATGACCACGGTGGAAGACACACTGCCCGTGACCGCGGGCGGCGTCGAGATCAGCATCCCTTACGCCGAGATGACCGCCTCGGCCACGGAAGTGATGGTGTGCTACAACAAGCCAACAGCCAGCGACTGGTGGGTGTGGAGGGCCGATCTGGCCGATGCGTATGGCGGCGTCGCTATGGAGGAGGGTGGTTCGCTGCTCTTTGATGTCGATTACCAGGTGCCATCGCGCGAGGGCGGGAAATGGAGCGTACCTGAGGCCATTCAAGCTGCCGAACACGGGCGCTGTCTCCAGCTTGAATTCCCTATTGGGCACGCCGGACGCCCGGGCCCGTTTACCCTGACCATTGACCGCCTGGAAATATCCCCGCCCGAGGTCATCCCCGACGACCAGATCGTAGCGGCACAGGAGGCGTTGCGCAAGGAGGGCATCGAGATGAACTACTATTGGATGACGAATGGCAACGGCGGGGCCAGCGGGCCGCGTTTCACCACCCTGCCGGAGGGGATGAGCTTTGAGGAGGCCTTCCAACGGTTTATGGACGTGTTGGGGTATATCCAACCCGGACCGTGGGAATTCACCCTGAACATCATGCCCTAAGCGAGCCAGTTTTATAAACCATGGGCCGCCCCGTGAAATGCGTTTTTCACGGGGCGGTTTTTCGCCTATAATTCAGCAGAACTGAGGAGCAAAATCACATGCCGCAGAAGATGCCCCCCGAACGCAAAGCCGAAATGGACGCCGTGCTGGCGCAGGCTGTCAACGCCAGCCTGGCCACCGCCAACCCCGCCACGCTGCAGCCGCACGTGGTGCCGGTGTGGTTCTGGTGGGACGGCGAGCGCATCTGGATCAGCGCGTTTTCGAGCACGCGCAAGGTGAAGGAACTGCTGCTCAACCGGCGCTGCGCCGTGCTGGTGGAGCCGCTGCCTGGCACCAGCCCGTTGCGTGGGGTGCTGCTGGAGGGCGCAGCGGAATTGCTGACGGCGGACCGCGCCGAGGTGGCGCGCCTTTCGGAGATCATTTACGCGCGCTACATGCCGCCCGAAGAGCTGGCCGGTCCGGAGCCGCAATCGTGGATGGTGGACCCGGAGAATACGATCGTTTGCCTGCAGCCCGAACGCCTGGTGGGGTTTTAGACCCTCCGCGCCGGGATGGCCCATGAAATCGCGCTATAATCATCTTATGAATCCCTGGATTTCCCTCCCCGCGCCCACGCCAAACTTTCCCGGCTCGCTGTACCGCCTCGACCCCTTTCCCTCCGACCACGTGCCGCCGCGCCGGGTCGACTTCTGGCTGCCGGCTGGCTATGACCCGGCCAAACGCTACCCCGTGCTGTACATGCACGACGGCCAAAACCTGTTCATCCCGGCCGAGTCGTACACCAAAATCACGTGGGGCGTGGCCGAAACGCTCACCGCGCTGGGCATCGACTGCATTGTCGCCGGCGTGTGGAACGCCGGCCAGCGCCGCGTGGCCGAATACCTGCCCGAAGCGCCTTTCGCCGGCGCGCACTTCGACCCGCTGCGCGAAGAGATCCGCGCAGATGCCGGCGCAGCCCCCTGCTCCGACGCCTACCTGCGTTTCCTGGTCGAAGAGCTCAAGCCGTGGGTCGATGCCAACCTGCCCACGCTGCCCGGCTCGGCGCACACCGCCGTGATGGGCTCGAGCATGGGCGGGCTGATCTCGCTCTACGCGCTGTGCCGCTACCCGCAGGTCTTTGGCCTGGCGGGCTGCCTTTCCACGCACTTCCCCATCGGCGCCGGGCAGATCGAGGAGTGGATGCGCGACAACCTGCCGCAGCCCGGCAGCCACCGCCTGTATTTCGACTTTGGCGGGCGCGGCGGCGACCGTGAATACGGCGTGCACCACCTGCGCGTGCGCAGCTTTTTGGACGGGCTCGGCTGGCGCGACGGCAGCGATTACCTCATCCGCCGCTTCCCCGACGCCACCCACAACGAGCGCGCCTGGCGCAAGCGCCTGCACGTTCCGCTGCGTTTCCTGTTCGCCGAAAAACGTTAACCTTCTCTTAACCTGGTCTATCTTGACTTTATTTATCCTGATTTTATAATAAGACAACCGGGCAAAAGAGGTGTCCTAAACAGGTTTGCCCCATTTATTGTTTACCGGTAGAACCCATATCAAACGGGTCTGAACCACGCGGTTCAGACCCGTTTGAGCTTAACAATCAGGCCAGCTGTCAGCGTTCCTGGGTCAGCGCGACCTGCTGGATGAATTTTTCCGCGTCCAGCCCGGCGGTGATCACCGCGGAGCGCACCCCAGGCCCGCGCAGGCCCTGGTCCTCCAACGCGCCAATGATCTCATTGGCATCTTCGGCTGAAAACTCGGCCGGGATATACTTTTCAAAAAGCTCCGCCACGAAGCGGTCCTGTTCTGCGGTCATGATGGGTTGGGTCGGGCGCGGCCTGCTTGCGTTCAGGCTGCCCGGCCCATGTTTGATCTGTGCCATTTCACCTCCAGTTTAGGTGTTGGGTCGTGGCTTGCCGGTCATGCGACAGATTTATTCTTGCACACCAAAATTCAAAATTGGTTAAGGTAGCCTAAATATCTTATGAGTAATAGCACTTAAAAAACCTATCATTACTTACCTATCCCCCGCGGCTTCGCCGCTTCCCCCTTCCCGTTTCGAGAAGGAGGCCAGGGGGTTAGGTCCGCAAATAATGCAGCCAACTAGATCAAGCACCACCAAATTTTTCATAAGCAACCAACCGCCTGACAGCCGCGCATCCTGTGATACACTCAAAAAAACCTTCCGGAGGCAGCCGCGTGGCCTACTTTGAAATAGGCATTTACAACCCGCGCAACAACGAGAATATTGGCACGCTGTGGCGCTCGGCCTGGCAGCTCGGTGCGGCGGGCATTTTCACCATTGGGCGACCCTACAAACCGCAGGCCAGTGACACCTCCGCCGCCCACCGCCTGATCCCGCTGCGCCATTACCCCACCTTTGAAGAATTCCTGGCGGCGCGGCCGCTGGGCGCGCTGCTGGTGGGCGTGGAGATCGGCGGGCAGCCGCTGGCGGGCTTTCAGCACCCCGAACAGGCCATTTATCTGCTCGGCTCGGAGGATATGGGCCTGCCCGAAAAGGTGCTGGCACACTGCAACGCCGTGGTGGCCATCGAGGCGGTCAACCGCGCATCCTACAATGTGGCCGTCTCCGGCAGCATTGTGCTCTACCACCGCCTGTTCCTCCAATCCCGCACAAGCGAAAGCGCATGACCCAACCGCCCGCGTTCATCCCCGGCCTTGAACTCAGCCGCCGCTTCTATCACGAGGCGGTGCGCCCGCTGCTGGACGCCCACTACCCCGGTCTGCCGCACGCCGCCGCGCTGATCGGTGAGGGTTCGGAGGTGCTGGGCTTGGATACGCCCATGTCGCGCGACCACGGTTGGGGCCCGCGCCTGCTGCTCTTCCTGACCAGGGCCGATTGGCAGGCGCAGCATGCCGCCATCCACGCCATGCTGGCACGCGAACTGCCGCCGCGCTTCCTGGGCTATTCCACCCACTTCACCCCGCCGGATCCGCAGGATCACGGCACGCAGCTTCTCCAGGCGCCGCCCCCCGGGGAGCCCATCAACCACCGCGTCGAGCTCCACACGCTGGCAGCCTATTGCGGCGAACTGCTCGGCTGTGACCCCGCCGCGCCGTT
>JAPKMQ010000216.1 GCA_026645875.1 Longilinea sp. | reverse complement strand
AGGTAAAAGCAGCCGAACACCAGCGCAAGATGGAGGAGAACCCTGGCCAGTTCATGCCTTACTTCCCGCAGATCCATGAGCGGCCGGCCTATGCCTATGTGATTGTTGCCCGCCGAACCGGTTAACAGGCTGGTATCTCCAAATTGGCTTGAATAAAGAAGGGGCTGACCCGCCTGTCTTTGAGTCAGCCCCTTTCAAATCAACAACCGCCGCCCGTTACGGGCCGCATTTTTCGATGGCGATGGCTTTCAACTGCTCGTCATAGAAAATGAAGTTGCGCCCGTCGCGCACGTGCGCGGTTGCCCACAGCTTGAGCGCGAACGCGCAGGTGGATGTCAATCCAACCAACATCGCGGCGCCGGATACGGTTGGCGTAATGGGCCCTGCCGTGCCAGCATTGAAGGTATTTGGCCCGGCCAGGTAGTGAACCCCCGGCAGGACGCCCTTGGTGTAATACAGCCCCCAACTGTGCAGCCGGCCGTTTTCCTGCGATACATTCACCTGGAAATCGAGCGGCGGGACAGAACTGAAGGGGATAACGCCGCAATCGTTAAGCACAGCCGGGATGGTCAGGTTGACAACCGGCCCCTTGTTGTCGAGCAGGATCACCAGGTCGCAGCGATCCAGCATGGGCGGCAGCACCGCTGGCGGCGCAACCGTGCCGTCGCGGTAATCGACTCCCATTGCAGTCGTGAGTTTGGCGCCGTTCTGGTCAAAAACCTCCAGCCGCAGGATATACTTGCCGGTATCCGGCTCGGCCAACCAACTGTACCAGGTGCCCAGCCAGTCCGGGTTGTACCAGTAATAGTCGCCAAAATTGCGCACCTCATAGAGCGCTGGCACCCCGTTCACCGTAAGCGGGCCCAGCTTGTGCGTCTCGCTGAACAGCGTGCTCTTGGCCACCCGGGTATCCTCCATGTTGGCCGTGACCGGGGTAAACTCGCTGCTACCCTCTTTGGCATACGAGAGGCGGTAATAACGCGCCTGGGCGCCGCTGGTCAGGTTGTCGCCAAACTGGCCATATACCAGCAGCGAACTGCCGTAAGCCACATTTGCCAGCGGTGCCTCATTATACAGGCCGGAAAACTGGTTGATCTTGTAGACCTCGTCATCACCGATGCGGGTAAAGAACACCGGCGAGCCGGGCAACGGATCAACGCAATTACCGCTGCCGCATACAATCTCTTCATTATCCAAAAACAGGTCGATGTGAGTGCTGGTGGCGTTCCAACGCGTGCTGGTATACGGATCCATGTAAATGACAGTGGGTACGCCGTTGATCACCTGGGTAACTTTGATGATGATGTCTGGACGCTGGTCATAGCGCAGCCGGCCAAAGCGGAAATGGAACGGCCACCAGGTGAAACAGCAGTTGAAATAGCCGTCGCAATCCGTGGTGGTCTCGCAGACTTCCACCTTGCTGTAGAAACACTTGGAGAAGGTCACCCAGGGAGCAATTTTTGACGTCAGTGTCAGTTTGTCCAGGCGTGAAGCGATGCTTTTATCGATCAGCCGGGCTTCACCCACGCGGCCCGAAACCGGAGCGGACGCCAGGTTTCGCAGGTCGGGCTGCGACCTCAACTCAAAGCTCCGGGCGGAAATTGCCGCCATCCCCTCCACCTCGCGCGGCGGCAAGGGTTGCGGATTGAGTCCAACTCTTTCCAGCAGCGAGCCGCCAAAATTTCGGCGGATGCCTGGGATCGGGTCGAAATTCAAGTCCGGGGCAGGGTCAGGGCCGGGCAACGGCGGGATGGGGATGGGCGGATCACGCAGCAGATCAGGAATACGGAACACCGGACGATCCAGCAACAGTTCCCACCAGTTGCGCAGGTACGGCCAATAACAGAATTCGCGGTCGACGTCGAAAATCTCAACCTTTACAAACGGCACCGGGCAGATTTCGGTGGCGCCGTTTTGTTGGGATACCTTGCGGACGTGGCCTGAAACGCAGATGCGCAGCGGCCACCAGGGACGCCAGATTTCCACCGGGATGAGCGTGTCAAAGCGCAGGCGAAATAACCCTCCTTCACCCTTCCAATCGCCGGCTGAAAAGGAATGTGAAAAAGCGCTTGAGGATCGGATCTGCTCGGCCATATCGGCGGGGCCCACAAACAGATCCACATCCGCAGGTTTGCGCAGCTTCACGGCAACGTTGTAACCGCCTTTTTCATCCAACGCCTCGCTGCCCAACAGCGAACCGGCCTTGTCAAAAACATAGGCCATGAGCCTGAATTCTCCAGCCTGAAGATCGGCCTGCTCCCGTTGAATCTGGCCGGCAATCGTGAAAATGCGGCCTTTCACGGAACCGGCAGTCTGATTGATTTTCGATGGCATTTGTATTTCTCCTTATTCGTTATCCTGGTTGATCACACTTGAACAGTCGATTGACCTTTAACATGCTGCTGAAATCACTTCAGCCAACGGATCACCATCCTTTCCTTCGCTGAGAGAACACAAGGATTGATCGCGTTTTTGTATATCGATGGCTTCAAAGCTCAATTCCAAACATCGTTGCGCATGGCCAGCGGTGGAGCCACGCGCTGATTGAAGTTGCAGGAACAAAAAATCCCAATCCAAATTTTCTGATTGGGTCTCTGCACCACTGGCGTACAGTGATTGATCGCACAACGGTTTTTTGCCTCTTACCCGATCGATCCACATGCGCGCAACAGGATAGCACATGAAGATCATCAAGTCCGCAATATTAATTATAGATATTATTTATCAAAATACTAGTAATATAATGATTAATAAGTGTCAGTATTCCTAAAACTACCCGGCTTGGCGGAACCATAACCTGCCCGGTGATGTATAGTAGGAAATACTCCCGCGGTCGAATCTAAGTCGCCTACCGATCAAGCACGGATGCTTGGGAATTATCATTACCGGGATGCTGCAACAAACCAGTAAATTTAAAGGTATTAACCTTGAAACCATTCATTTACAAGCAATTCAGCGTGGTTATTCTGGCATTCATCCTGCTGCTCAGCGCGTGCGCGCCGCCCACAGCCGTCGCACTCCCGGCGACTCCGCCCACCGCCACCCACACGCCGCTGCCGCCAACGGTCACGCCCTCCCCCACAGCCACGCTCACCGCCACCATCACCCCCACGGCCACGCCCACGCTGCACCCGATGAACATCCTGGCCGCGCGTCAGACGCCCTATCCCGGCAGCGCCATCACAATCGAAGAAACGCTCGACCCCGGCGCCAACTATCACCGCTATATCGCCTGGTATGAATCCGAGGGCCTGAAGATTTATGGTCTGCTCACCATCCCGTATGGCGAGCCGCCCGCGACCGGCTGGCCCGCCATCATCTTCAACCACGGCTACATCCCGCCCGAGATTTACCGTTCCACCGAGCGCTACATCGCCTATGTTAATAACCTGGCTGCCAACGGATATATTGTTTACCGCATCGATTACCGCGGCCACGACCGCTCGGATGGCACGGCCACCGGCGCGTACGGCAGCCCGGGCTACACCACCGATGTACTGAACGCGGTGGGGGCCATGAAAACCTTCCCGCAGGCTGACCCGCGCCGAATTGGCATGTGGGGACATTCATTGGGCGGCTACCTGACCCTGCGCGCCATGGTCATATCATCTGACATCCGCGCCGGCGTGATCTGGGCTGGCGTGGTCGCTTCTTATCCCGACCTGATCTGCTGCTGGCGCACGCCCAACCCCAACCAGCCGACCGCCACACCCAACCCAAACTTCCGCAGCGGCTGGCGCACCTGGCAGAATACCTTCGGCACCCCGCAGGAGAACCCGGAATTCTGGCTGGGCATCTCAGCCAATAACTACCTGGGCGACATCTCCGGCCCTGTGCAGCTTCACCACGGCACCGGCGACACCACCGTGCCAATTGCCTTCTCGCGCACCCTCTACCAGCAATTGCTGGATGCCGGTCAGACGGTCGAGTACTATGAATACGAAGGCGACGACCACAACCTGGCCGGGTATTTCAGCACGGCCATGCAGCGCACGCTGGAATTTTATGACCGCTACCTGAAGAACGCGCCATGAGGAACATGGCCTGCTAATCAGGTTGACTTTTTACCGGCCGCCTTTATACAATAAAGCTGCCTGCCCTCATCGCGAAAACGAATTTTCCTGAACGCCGTCGGGTTGGCCCGTTTTCCAAATCCAGGCGTCTTTTCGACGCTGGAGGAAACCATGCAGTCTGAAAATCATTCATCCATCGATTGGAAAGCGGTCGCCGCAGTGGTGTTGACAACCCTGATCCTTTCGGTGGATCACTACCGCGATCTCATTCCAGATTTCACCTGGAATTCGGTTTTCCTCTACTTTGTGCTGCCCGTGCTGGCGATTGTATTGTTTTTCCGTCAGCCGCTTGCCGATTACGGCTTCCGCGTTGGTAACTGGAAACTGGGCCTGGCGACCAGCGCGGTCAGCATGGCGGCCATCACCGCCTTGCTGCCATTTGTGGTGCGTTTTGAGGACTTTAACCAGTATTATTCAACCTCGACCGGTCCGGTGCTGCCGTTCATCGCTGAAACCGCTGCCGGCATGCTGGGATGGGAATTCTTCTTCCGCGGCTTTTTGCTCTTCGCGCTGGCGCGCGTCGCCGGGCCGTATGCCATCCTGCTGCAGGCCGTACCCTTCACGTTGGCGCACTTCGGTAAACCCGAACTGGAAACCTTAAGTTGCATTTTCGGCGGCAGCGCTTTTGGTTGGCTGGCCTGGCGGACGAAGTCGTTTCTTTACCCTTTT
>JAPKMQ010000215.1 GCA_026645875.1 Longilinea sp. | reverse complement strand
GGTGACCCCGCCGGGCAGCGTAGCAGAAGGTGTCCACGTCAGCGTCGGCGTCCAGGTGAATGTTGGCATCAGTGTGAGGGTCGGCGTCCAGGTGTAAACAGGGGTGATGCCCGGCGCCAGCGTGGCGGTTGGCCCACCATCCGGCGGCGTGACCACCACAACCGGCAGCGTGGGCTGCACGTTGCCCGCCGGCGGGGTGACCGTCGGCACCGGCGTGAGCAGGTCGTTGATGACGGTATCATCCTGCGCCTGTTGAGCGGCCAGGGCTTCCTGCAGCAGGCGCAGATCAGCCGGCGCCACCAGCATACCGCGCAGGTCAGCCGAATAATCGGCGTACAGCGGCGAATGGATGCCCGCCGGCAGCGAGAGACGCAATTGTCTGAGCCAGGTGGCCGGGTTGAAAATGACCAGCAAAACCAGCGCACCCGCCGCCAACACGATCAGCAGGGCCATCAGCGATTGAAAGGAGCGCGCCGGCAAATTTTGTCGCATACCAAACCAAGTATAGCCGCCGCCCATCCGGCAGGGCATTACAACCGCTTATCAGTTACTTTCAGGCGCGCGGCAGATTCAAATCGGGCAAATCGCTCAGCCGGTACACCATCAGGCGCTCGGCCTTGCCCCGCACCGAATGCTCACCCATTGATTCCAGCTGGTATTTGTTTTGCTGCTCGCCCAACGCGGCAAAAGTGGACTGGCTGATCAACGCCCCGGTATCGTCCATCAACTCGCGGGTCAGCCCCTCCAGGCGCTGTGCGGAGTTGACCGTATCGCCGATGATGGTGTAATGCAACCGGTCGCTGGTACCCAATCCCCCGGCGATGACCACGCCGGTGTGAATGCCAATGCCCGTCACCAACGGCGGGTCGCCGCGTTGAATGCGCTGCCGGTTCAAGGCTTCGATGGCGCGCAGCATTTCCAGCGCGGTGTCGCAGGCCGCGATGGCCGAGCGGCGCGGTGTGAGCATGCGCGGCAGAATGCCAAAGAAAGCCAGCATCGCGTCGCCGTCGAATTTGTTAACCACGCCGCCGTGTGCCACCACGATCGGCACCAGTTTGCCAAAGTATTCATTCAGCCAGTTGAAGACCATCGCCGGGGACGCCTGCTCGGACAGCGTGGTAAACCCGCGGATATCGGTCATCAGCACGCTGGCGACCGCCTCCTGGCCTTCCAGGCGCAGATTGCCCGAACTGAAGGTCTGGCGGAGCTGCTCGCGCACCTCCGGCGAAACCGTGCGCCCCAACAGATCGCGGTAGATCGAGCCTTCCTGCAGCCCGGCCACCATGTAGTTGAACGAGTGCGCCAGTACGGCCACCTCATCGTCGCCGCCCGAATCAACCTTCACTTCCAGGTTGCCATTGGCCACCTCCGAGGAAGCGCGCGCCAGCTTGACCAAAGGCCGCGTGATCAGGCTGGAAAGGTACACGCCGATGACAATCACCAGCAAAATGGCCCCCGCAACCAGCAGGAATATCTCAATCCGTGTGGTTTGCGTGGTGCGCATCAGGAAGGTCTGCTCCATGGCAACCCCCAGCACGCCCTGATCCGCGCCGTTGCGCACCTCCCAGGGCAGCAGCAACTCGCTGTAATTCACCTCGCCCAGGGTCAGATCGCGGGTCAGGGTGGACGCATCCTGCTCGATCAGGGTTTGGCCCACCTGGCTGCGCGCCAGCGGAAAGCTTTCCGCGCCGCTGAACAACGCCGAGGCCAGCGGCTGGCCGTCCATGTCGTACAGCGTCACGCGCCCGAGCGTATCCCGGCTCATCTGCGCCGCAATCGAATCGACCGATTTGCCCACCAGCAGCGCGCCCACCTGCGCGCCGGCCGGGTCGTAGATCGGGCCGCTGACGTAGAAATAGCGTCCGAAGGGAGTCTGCTGAATCCCGGCGAATTTATCGCCCTGCTCGTCGCTGCGCCCCTGCAGCACGGCCTGCGCAAAGCCCACCGACTGGAAAAAGGCCTCGCCGCGCACCGTATCAAATTCGCCGGCCTGCCCGCCCGGCCGCAGGCCCAACACGCTGATGCCCTGCATGTCCAAAAACTCAACCGTCTCTTCGCCGGCGTTGACAATGGCCGGCAGCACCAGGTTGCGCAGCCCATCGGAATCGCCAGCCTGCACCGCCTGGGCCACGCCCTGCGTGTTAGCCGCCAGGCGCAGCGTGGACAGCATCCGATTTTCTTCGCGCACCATCCAGTCGCTGCTTTGGCGGCCGGTTTCCAGCAACTGGTTGAAGAATCGTTCCTGGATCGAATCGAGCATCACCTGGCTGATGACGAACGCCGCCGCCAGCGCAATGGTGATGGCCAGCACCAGGTAGGGCAGCGTGATCTTCCAGCGCACCGGCACGCGCACGCGCGGCATGCGCTGGGCGGTTTTGCCGGCCGCCGCACCGCCTGCCGGGCGCGTATCCGGCGACAGGCCGCTTTCCACCCGGCGCAGGGCTGCCCCCAGCCACTGAGCGGTGAACGGCTCGCGCAGGAAAACAGTCACCCCCTGCGCCTGCGCCCACATCTCGCGCTGTAGGTCGGGGTGGCGGTTGGTCATGATGATGTTCAGGCGCGGCTGGTCCTGGCGCAACGTGCGCAAAAAATCCAACCAGGCGTTGCCCGGAAAGTGCAAATCCATCATCAACAGGTCCGGGCGCACCTGGCGCAACAAGGCGCGCGCCTGCTCCAGGTCCCGGGCCGTCCAGACCTCATCGCCGCGCGCGCGGAACAGCCGCGCCAGCGCCGCAGCACTTTTTTGGTCGCTTTGAAAGATCAGCACTTTGCGCGGCACGGGGTCTCCTTAAAACGACGAAGGCCGCGCGCCAGTCTTCCAGCGGGGGCCTTCGGCAATTCTCTGTTTAGCTCAAATATTCACGTAAATGGCGGCTGCGGGTGGGATGTCGCAGCTTACGCAGCGCCTTGGCTTCGATCTGGCGGATGCGTTCGCGCGTCACATTGAAGTAGCGACTGACCTCTTCCAGGGTGTGGTCCTTGCCGTCGATCAAGCCGAAGCGCAGCTCCAGCACCTGGCGCTCGCGCTCCGAGAGCGCCCCCAGCGCGCTTTGCACCTGCTCGCGCAGCATTTCACGGGCGGCGGCGTCCATCGGCTCCAGCGCGTCGTTGTCTTCGATGAAATCGCCCAACTGACTGCTCTCTTCGTCGCCCACCGGCCGCTCCAGCGAGACCGGCTCCTCCGCTGATTGCAGGATGCGCTGCACCTTGGCGGTGGCCCACATCCAGCGGCGCTGCACCTCAGGATCCAGCGACAGGTTTTCGGCGCGGGCGCGCGCAATGATCTGCACGTCCTCATCGGCCAGGAAGCCCGCCTCCAACGCCAGTTCCTCGTGGGTGGGCTCGCGCCCCAATTGCTGCACCAGCGAGCGCTGCACGCGCAGCAGCCGGGTGATGGCCTCGAACAGGTGCACCGGGATGCGGATGGTGCGCGCCTGCTCGGCGATGTAGCGGCTGATCGACTGGCGAATCCACCAGGTGGCGTAGGTGCTGAACTTGAACCCGCGTGTGGGGTCGAATTTGGCCACCGCGCGCAGCAGGCCCAGGTTGCCCTCCTGGATCAGGTCGAGGAAGGAGATGCCGCGGCCCAGGTAGCGCTTGGCAATGCTCACCACCAGGCGCAGGTTGGCGCGGATGAGGGTCTGGTTGGCCTCGTCGGACCGGCGTTCGATCAAATCAAAATCATATTCCAACTGCGCATCGGTGGGCAGCGTTTTTTCGAAGAAAGCCGGGCCAGGCATGCTCTGTTCCTGGCGCAGCGCGGTCATCAACACCTGGGCCATCTCCACGGGCAGCAGGTACAGGCACAGGAAGAGCGAAAAAGCGTGCCGCACCAGCCCGTCCCACATCGGGTCCTTGCCCCACAGGCCGTTATCGAGGAAACTGCGCAGGTAGGAGGGCTCTTCGGCCTGCCACTGGCGCCGCAGCATCTGCGCCTCGGCCAGCACCAGGCTCAGGTCGGGGGTTTCGCCCTGGCTCAAACGCTGGCAATCTTCCTCCAGCCGCTCCCACGACGTCAGCAATTCCTGCACCACGCCCGTATACAGGGCGCGATAATGCCCCTCGGTGCCCGCCGCCGGCTCGGTATGATCCTGCCAGGCCACAATGCGGCGTTCAGCCTCGATGCGCGCGGCCAGGCGGAATTCGCTGTCCGCGTCCAACAGGTGGATCTGCCCGATCTCCTTGAGATACAGGCGCACCGGATCCTCTGAAAGCTCCATCGCGATCGACGGATCTTCCAGGATCTCCAGCGGATCATCCATCGCCAGTTCGGCCCATTCTTCGCTGCTCTGCGCCAGGGCGGGCTCGTCAGGCTCTTCCTTCACCAGCGCGTCGTCGTCCACCGGGTTGGTGCTGGCCGATTTCGGCAGCGGAACACCCGGCACGCGCGTGCTGCGCGCGGCACGGCTGCCGCGCTGCGGAGCGGGACTGGTTTTCTTTTCCGGCATATCAGGCGTTTCTTGAGAAGGGGTACTCTTCTTCCGGGGCATAGGCTTATTTATACCATAGAACAGAAAAAGGTCTCTAGTCCGGCATCAGCGGCTTGGCAAGGGCCTGTTCCAGCCGGTTTCGCGCTTGAATCGACTGCCCGATCAAATCCTGGTAGGGGTTCAGCTCCTGCGCTTCCTCCTGCTCCTGCAAATCCTCCTGCAGGAAGCGCATCTGCTGGATGCTCTGGTTGATTTTCAAAAGGCGCAGGGCCATCAGCGTGCGCATCAGGTCTTCAAAGCGCTTTTCGGCGTTGGGTTCGCCGTGCGGCATGTCCGCCGCCAGC
>JAPKMQ010000214.1 GCA_026645875.1 Longilinea sp. | reverse complement strand
TGCCAGTCTTAACGTTGGTTTTACAAGGGAGAATGATACATTCGGCGCAATGCGCCATACTACTTTCTTCCGCAAACCGACGAATAATTTCTACGGACGAATCAACAGAGACCACTCAAAAAACCTTTACAAACTGTTAAAGAGCCGTTATTCAAGCCTTGACCTGCCGGTTGTATGCTAAATCAAAGGAGCAAGGCCAGCGATGCTTGAAGAAATGGCTTTTTTCAACAATCCGTGGGATTACCTCCAACAGCCGGCACACCCGGGGCAAGGCATCAACGCAGCCTACCGCACGCTGCTCTCGGCCATTGACCAGGGCTGGCAGGTTGAAAGCATCACGCACAAAGCCTCTGTCCTGCGCATGGACGTGGGGTATTACCTGTTTGTGCTGCGCTGCGGCGAACTGGACCTGACGCGCCACTTTATGGTTCCGGCCGTGGCGGAAGTCGAGGATTTTATTCACAATAACGGCTACCCGGTGATGTGACCGGGTGGCGATTGATAGAAGGAAATTATGCGAATCTTGATTAGCAATGATGACGGCATCTTTAGCCCCGGGCTGCGCGCCCTGGCCGAGGTCGCCGCGGAATTTGGCGAAGTGGTCATCTTCGCACCAGACTATGAGCAATCGGCCGTCGGGCACGCCATCACCATCATGCGCCCGCTGCAGGTGCACAAGGTCAAAATGATCACCGGTTTCGAGGCCTACCGGGTGAACGGTACCCCGGCTGACTGCGTGGCCATGGGTTTGCATCACCTGGGCGGCGCCGACCTGGTGCTTTCGGGCATCAATATCGGCCTCAACCTGGGCAACGATGTCTGGCATTCGGGCACGGTGGCGGCTGCCAAGCAGGCTGTGCTGCTGGGCGTGCGGGCCATTGCCTTCAGCCAGGCCCTCAACGGCGGCGAGCCAGCTTATGAGAAGCAGAAGCCTTACATCGCCGAGGTGCTGCGCATGTTGATGCAAGCGCAGTCCCCAAAGCTTGTGAACGTCAACTTGCCCAGCGATCCACGCGGTATCCGCTGGACGCACCAGTCGGTGCGCGCCTACAACGGCAAGGTGGTCGAGGGGCAGGATCCGATGGGACGCAAGCACTTCTGGCTTACCGCAGTGCCGCTGACTGAACCGGAGATCGACAGCGACCGCTGGGCCCTGGACCACGACCTGGTGTCGCTGACCCCGCTGCGCCTGAATTTGACCGACGAGGGTTGGCTGGAGAAGGTCAGCGAGCGCGAATCTGCGCTGAACGCGAATTAGCCGGCAAATTAGCACGAAAACACCATGGACCTCACGGTTTGATCCGTGAGGTCCATGTTTTTATGTCTTTAGGAAGGGTTGATTGGATCGGTCGAAAGGTTGTGGCCAGCCCGGCGATACCAGCTTATCCCGCTTGTATACGCGCTCTGAACCAGTTCTTTACAATTGCCCGGTAAGATGGCTTCCATGATTTCAATCGCACACATCTTTTTTATGGAGGCCTTATCATGAACGGCAATACTCATAAACACAACTGGTGGATCGACTCCGCGCTGTTCGGCGCGTTTCTGCTCACCTTCTTCCTGGACCTGACCGGGCTGACGCTGCACCAATGGCTGGGCGTGGTGGCCGGGGCGCTGGCGCTTTACCAACTGGCGCGACACTGGACCTGGATGCGAGCGGTGCGCTGCAGCCGGCAGGGTTCTGGTTGAACTTGAGAAAAAAACCCACCCAAAAGTCCGGTCACAAGTCCGCAACGATCGTGTAAAGTGAACGTATATTTAATGGTTCAATCGCAACGGTCTTTTTGTTCGGGAATCCCCCCGACAGTTACAAGGAGAATATCATGGATTACGGTGAAGTTCTTTCTCGCGCCTGGCGCATCATTTGGAAGCATAAGATCCTGTGGATCTTCGGCATCTTTGCCGGCCTGGCGGCGCAGGCCGGCAGCGGCGCGCAAAACCCCTTCGGCAACAATCCCCGTTTTCAATACAACTTTGATTTCGGTGATTTTTCCAATGGCGATGTGCCGCCATTCCTGCGGGATTTTGCCTTCAATATCGAACGCTTCTTTGAAAGCGTGCCGGTCTGGTTTTGGATCGTCCTGGGCGTCAGCCTGTTCATTCTGGCGATCGGCTTCTGGGTGCTGAGCATCTTTGGCCGGGCCGGGCTGGTGCGCGGCACGGTGAAGGGCGACGAGGATGGCTCGTTCACCTTCGGCAGCCTGTTCAAAGAAGGCTCGAAGTACTTCCTGCGCCTGTTGGTGCTCGACCTGGTGCTGGTTGCCGGCGGGCTGGCGGTGGGAGTGCTATTCGCGCTGGCGCTGGCCGCGGTGGGCATCCTCACGTTGGGCATCGGCCTGCTCTGCCTTGTGCCGCTGCTGTGCCTGCTCGTCCCGGCGGGCTGGGCCCTGGGCATTTACCTGACCCAGGTGGAAGTGGCCATGCTGGCCGAAGACCTGGGCATCTGGGAAGCCTTTGCCCGCGCCTGGAAGGTCTTCACCAGCCGGCTGGGCGAGATGATCGTGATGGGCCTGATCCTGCTGGTGATTGGCCTGGCGGCCGGCATCCTGCTGGCACTGCCCTTCGGCCTGGTGCTGGCACCCTTTGGCATCTCGCTGCTTTCCACCGGCGAGCTGACCACCACTGCCTTCACCGCTACCATGGTCATCGGCCTGCTCCTGCTGCCCTTCGCCATCCTGGGCGGCGGCATCCTGACCGCCTTTAACTGGGGCGCGTGGACGCTGACCTTCCGCCGGCTGACCGGCCGCAAGGCTGGCGCGCCTGCCGCGCAAACCGCGGTTGCGCCCGTTGCGCCCGTTGCGCCCGTTGCGCCGGTTGCACCTGTTGTGCCGCCGGCCCCCGAAGCGCCCGGCGAATTCCCTCCCGACGCGTAAATTTGAATCTGCAACCTAAAACGGGGCGGCCATTTGGCCGCCCCGTTTGTTTATCGGGATGCGCCGTTATTTCCCTTCGATCGGGATCACGCCATAGCCTGTCCACGGCAGCAGGCGGCCGGTGCGAGCGTTGGGCACTTTGTCGATCAGGATGCGCGTTTCCAGCATGCTGTCGTACCGGGCCGCGTCATAATAAGTCACCCGGAAGACCGGCGTGGACTTCTTGACCGTCACCTGTTCATCGCCGCCCTCAAAGTCGATCAACACGTCGGCCACGAATCCCTGGCGCAGGTAAAACAGGTACACACGCAGGTAATCGTTGTACTCGCGGTGGCCGATCTCGGCCCAGTAGTGATCCGGTTCGCCCAGGCGCCCAAAAAGCTCCTCCAGCCGGAGCGTGTTGACCGTCAGGATGCTGATCGCGGTGACCCGTTCATCCTCAAAGGAAATGATGCCGGTGCTGTCGGGCGCCGGGCGCTGGAAATTCCAGGTGATACCTTCAATGTTGTCTTCCCTGTCCGACTGGAAGTCGATTGATTCCAGCGCCACGTCGTTCATCCCGCTCAGCATCTCAAAGATGTGATAAGGGTCCTCCTGCCCGGGGACAATCCCGCGCCAGCAGGGCGGCTCGCATTTGGCGCCGCTGAGCACCGTGGACGGATTTTGCAGCAAGCTGTTGATGCCGTCAATGGCGAACAATGCCAGCAGGATGAACACGATCAACGCGGCAAACGTGATAAAGAAGGATTTTTTGGCCATTTTTTCGTTGGGAATGGAAAACTTACCCCAGGTAGGCCATCGCCATGACGATCAACCCGGCCATGGCTGCCAGCGCCAGAGAATGGAAAAAGACGTAGCGCAGGATCTCGCCTTCGCGCCCGGTCGTGCCGGTGGCCGCGCCGGCCACCACCAGGCTCTGCGCGTTGATCATCTTGCCCATCACGCCGCCCGAGGTGTTGGCGGCGGCCATCACCTCCGGCCGCAGGCCGAGTTGCTCGGCGGTGATGCGCTGCAGGCTGCCAAACAGCACGTTGGACGAGGTGTCCGAGCCGGTGATGACCACGCCCAGCCAGCCCAGCAGCGTGCCAAAGAAGGGATACAACGCTCCGGTGCGGGCGAAGGCCAGCCCCAACGTGCCGTCCATACCGGCATAGCGGATGACAAAGCCCATCGCCAGCATGGCGCACAGCGTGAGCAGGGTGAAGCGCACTTGCTTGAAGGTGGCGGTCACCTGGGTAAACAACTCACGCGGGCTGAACTTGAGCCAGGCCGCCGTGATCAACGCCGCCAACAGGATGGCCGTGCCCGAGGCCGAAAGCCAGGCAAAATCAAAGACCGCGTTTTGCGGCTGGGGCTGCGCCGTCACGGGCGGCATGCGCTCGGCCAGCAGGTGCAGCCCCGGGATGGGAATGCGCACCAGCGAAACCGAATCCAGCGCGCTGCGTACCTGCGGCAGGCCCCACACAAACACCAGCACGCTCAAAATCAACCAGGGCGCCCAGCCGCGCAGCGCCTCGCCGCGCCGCAGGGGGGTGTCGGCTTCGGTTGGGCGGGCCTCGCCGTCAATGCGCCACGCATGGCGCGGCTTCCAGACGCGCAGAAACAGCGTCAGCGCGGCCAGCGAAAAGAGCGAAGAAAGGATGTTGACCAGCCAGGGTCCGTGCAGGCTGGCGACCGCGAATTGCGCCGCGGCGTAGCTGCCGCCCGCCACCAGCAAAGCCGGCGCCACCTGCCAGGCCGATTTCAACCCCGAGAAGACCGCCACCAGCCAGAACGGCAAAATCAGGTCGAAGATGGTCAGTTGCAGCGCCACCGTGGAGGTCAACAGGTGCAGGTCCAGCCCGGTGACCGATTGCAACGCCACCACCGGCGTGCCCAGGCTGGCGTAGGGCACCGAAGCGGTGTTGGCCAGCAGCGCCAGCCCGGC
>JAPKMQ010000213.1 GCA_026645875.1 Longilinea sp. | reverse complement strand
GCAGCGATTTGGGTTGTGGGGATTGGATGTGCAGACCCAGGCGCGCATCCGCCGCCGCAGCGTGGACCTGTATGCCGAAATTTGCCAGCAAAACGCCATCTCTTCCGAAATGGTTCAACGCTACGCGCCAGGCTCGTTCAGCAGCCTGTTCCCGGAAAACTGATCCGGACGAAAAATCCGCTTACAACCCGCCCTCTGCGGGCTGTTTTCTTTCTTTATCGGCAGTCGAAGCGCGCCAGGTTGACCGGATGCCGCCCGCCGGCAAATCAATCTGTAAGCTATAAACTAAAACATTTGTTCGATTTGTCTATTGACTTAATAGAATTATTGTTCTATACTGTGGACATATTCAAGCGTTATGTTCCTAAGCTCATAGACAAGGAGTTCCCCCATGAATTACGCTGATTCCCGCTCGCCTTTCAATCCGTTTAGCGCCCTGCGTCGCTTCAACCTCCGGCCGGGACTCCTGACCGGCGGCTTGATTATCGGTGCGCTGCTCGCCTTCGAGGCCTTCAACTACAGCACCACCGACTACGCCTTGCGCGACCTACTTGGCAACCTGCGCTTTGCCGGCGTCCCATGGGCCACCATCCTGGCGGTTGCCTTTTGCGGCATCGACTTCGCCGGCATTGCCCGCCTGTTCACCCCGCAGCAGGGCGCGGACGAACCCAAAGAGGTCTGGTACCTGTTTGGCGCCTGGCTGCTGGCTGCCACGATGAACGCCGGTCTGACCTGGTGGGGCATCTCAATGGCCATCATCAATCACAGCGTGCAGAGTACCGCCGTCATTGACGCCAACATGCTCACGAAAGTCATCCCGGTCTTTGTCGCATTGATGGTGTGGGTCATCCGCATCCTGATCATCGGCACGCTCTCGGTAGCCGGCGACCGCATCTTCAGCCGCCAGGAACAGCGCCCATACCAGCGCAACACGCGCAGCGCGGGCATTGCCACCAGCGTCCAGCCGGTCAATCTGGCCAGTCCTGCGCCGGCCCACCGACCTTCCTCGTTCTCCTCCACGCTGCGCCAGGCAACCAGCAACGCCGAGCCCGCCCCGCGCCCCGAGCCCACCTACCACAGCGTCACCATGACGCCCCAGCCGCGGCCCATGCACCGCCCCTCGCACGCCGAAAACACCGCCGCCACGCCGCCGCGCCGCTTTTAGTCATTCCCGGCAATCCCCCGCAAAAACCGGCGCAGGCTCACCCCTTGCGCCGGTTTCATTTTTTAGAATGCCGCTTCACTGTCAGGAACTCAGCCGGCCGCCGGTGGCCCCTGGAGGGGCAGGTTTACGGTGAATGTGGTGCCGCTGCCCTCGCGGGTTTGCACGTCAATGCTGCCGCCGTGGTTGGTCACAATCCAGTAGGCAATCGACAGGCCCAATCCAAACCCGGTGCCAGGCCCGCGTTTGCGAGATCGTTCGCCCCGGTAAAATCGCTCAAAAATGTGCGGCAGATCGTCCGCCGGGATGCCAGGGCCAGTGTCAATCACATCCAGGCGGGCAAGTTTTTCATCCTTGCTCAGGCGCAGGGTCACCTTGCTGCCGGAAGGCGTATGCTGAATGGCATTGCCAACCAGGTTGAGCAGTACCTGGCGCAGCCGGTCGCGGTCGCCGACCAGTTGCACCTCATCGATCTCCGCGACGACCAGCCTGCGGTCACCGGCCAGCGGTTGCAGTTGCTGAACCACGTCCAGCAGCAGGCCGTCCAGCTCCACCGGCCCCAGTTGCAACGGCAGCCGCCCCGATTCAGCCTGCGCCAGCATCAGCAAATCGCCCACCAGGCGTGTCAGCCGGTCCACTTCCTCGTTGATCGAGGCAAGTGATTCCTCATCGACCTCTTTCATCCTGCGCATCAGGCTCAGGTTGCCCTTAATCACGGTCAGCGGCGTGCGCAACTCATGGCTCACATCGGCCATGAAGCGGCTCTGCGTGGTGAAGAGCGTTTCCAGCCGTTCCAAGGTGTCGTTGAACGCGACCACCAACCGGCCCACTTCGTCGTTGGAAATGCCGCGAGTGGGAATGCGCCGCGAAAGGTCGTCGGCGCGCGTGATTTCAGCCGCCGTGCGCGTGAGCATCGAGATCGGCGCCAGCGCCCGCCCGGTGACCAGCCAGATCACAAGTCCAGTGATGATCATCGCGCCCAACGTCACCAATGACAGCACCACGGCCAGCGAGCGCTGCACCGCCACCACCAGGCCCATATTGATGCCCACCTGCAGCACGCCCACCGGCCCGCGCGGCGTGGTCACCGGCACGCTGAGCACGCGCAGGGTCACGCCATTAGCCGCTCCCACTGAGCGGAAGACCGGCACGCCCGATCGCAGGCCAGCAGCGTCCAGAGTCTGCTGCCAAAATGACGGCCGCGCCAGCAATAACCGCTGGTCGGTGTTCCAGAACTGGATCAGGATGTTCTCGGTGGGCGCCACCTGGGCAGCTGAATCCAGGTCCAACTGGTTGGCCACATCGGCTTTCAACACTGTGATAATGCTCTGAGCCTCATTTGTCAGCGTCGAATCGATCTGGCTGAGCAGGAGAGCAAAGAAAAACGTAAACGCAGGGACATTAAGGGGTTTCGCGCAGCACGTAACCAACGCCCCGCACGGTGTGAATCAGGCGTTGCTCGTCTTCAATTTCAAGCTTCTGGCGCAAATAACGGATATAAACATCCAGTACGTTGCTTTCACCGCCAAAATCGTATCCCCACACGCGGTCAAAAATCATCTCGCGTGTCAACACCTGACGTGGATGCCGCATGAAGAGTTCCAGCAGGTCGTATTCCTTGGCAGTCAGCGAAATCACGCGCCCGCGGCGGGTGGCCTGACGCGTTGAGGTATCCAGAGTGAGGTCGGCAAAGCTGAGCATTGGAACGCGCTCCGGCTGGGTGCGGCGTAGCAGGGCGCGCACGCGCGCCAGCAGCTCATCCAGCTCGAAAGGCTTCACCATGTAATCGTCCGCGCCAGCATCCAACCCCTGGACGCGATCCTGCAGGGTGTCCTTGGCGGTGAGCATCAGCACCGGCACGCTTCCCCCGGCGCGCAGGCGCTGGCACACTTCCAGACCGTCCATGCCCGGCAGCATCCAGTCAAGGATCACAAGGTCAGGGTGATAGTCGCGCGCCTGATTCAGGCCGCTCTCGCCGTCTGGGGCGGTATCTACCCGGTAGCCCTCATAAGATAGCGCGCGGCGAAGCACCCGCAAAATGGCTTCATCGTCTTCGATTATCAGGATGCGTTCGTTCATAGCCCCTCCTAGATTAAAAAATACTATACCATATCCGCATATCATGCGCTAGCAAGAATCAAAGTCAACCTGCCGGCCAGGCGAATTTCGACGATTAATTCTCCAGATTTGGAATAATCGCCCTTTTCAGGCTATAATTTCTTCCATGCCAAACGCAGAACTCAAAGAAACCGCCTGGGTCGATAATTTCTATCAATTAAAACGGATTGCGGCGAATTTTTCAGGAATTCCATACCTGGCGGTGGACACCGAATCAAACAGCCTGTTTGCTTACCAGGAACAGGTCTGCCTGGTTCAATTCTCCGTTGAGACCAACGATTACCTGGTCGATCCCCTGGCGATTTCGGACCTGTCGCCGCTCGAGCCTGTGTTTGCCGACCCTCGCACCGAGAAAATTTTTCACGCTGCCGAATACGACATCATCTGCCTTAAGCGAGATTTTGGTTTTCGCTTTGAAAACATATTTGATACCATGGTGGCCGCCCGTATTCTGGGCCGCCCCGCGGTGGGGTTAGGCTCTGTGCTGGAAGCCGAGTTTGGTATCACCCTGGATAAGCGTTACCAGCGCGCCAATTGGGGGCAGCGGCCGCTGCCGCCCGCTCAAAAGGCATACGCGCGGTATGACAGTCATTACCTCATCCCCTTGCGTCAGCGCCTGCACGCTGAACTGGTGCAAACCGGACGCTGGGAACTGGCACAGGAAGATTTTCAGCGGCTGTGCCAGACCGCCGTTCCGAACCCCACGCACCCCGCGGATGCTTGCTGGCGTCTGGCCGGCAATACCGAAATCACCCCGCGCCAGGCGGCCGTTTTGCAGGCGCTGTGCGACTACCGCGAAATTCGCGCGCGCCAGAGCAACCAGCCGCAATTCAAGGTGCTCAGCAATTCGGCCCTGGTCGAACTGGCCCTGGCATCGCCGCAAAACACCGCCGAATTGATGGAAATCCGCTCCATCAGCCCGCGCCTGCTGGAACGGCACGCCGACGGGCTGCTGCACGCCATCCGCGCCGGCCAGTTGAACGCGCCGCTGCCCCGTCCGCGCCGTAACCACCACCGCGACGAGGAGCTTGCCAACCGCCTGGATGCACTGCGCAACTGGCGCAAAGAAACTGGGCAGCATTGGAAAGTCGAGTCGGATGTCATCCTGCCGCGCGACGTGATGCAGGCAATCGCCGAAGCCAATCCGTGCGATCTGCCCGCGCTGGAAAAAATCATGGAAAGCGTTCCCTACCGGTTTAAGAAATTTGGACCGGCTATCATCGCCGCGATTCAATAATCAATCAACATAGGCCATCAGGAGGGCTTCATGAAAATATTTTTCAACGGAGCCGCGCAGACGGTTACCGGCACGCAGCACCTGCTCCACATCAACGGCCGCCAACTGCTGCTCGACTGCGGCCTTTTCCAGGGCCGTCGCAAGGAATGGTACGAGCGCAACTGGAATTTTAAATATATCCCGCGCGAAGTGGACGCGGTCGTCCTCTCCCACGCCCACATCGACCACAGCGGCAACCTGCCCAACCTGGTCAAGCAGGGCTTTTCAGGCCCCATCTTTGCCACCCCGGCGACG
>JAPKMQ010000212.1 GCA_026645875.1 Longilinea sp. | reverse complement strand
CGAGAGTGAACCGACAAAGCGCCAGTTGCCCGAAGCGACGTACTTCTCGATGGTCAGGGAAAGCCGGTCGAAATATGCCTCTTCGCCGATGATGTTCTGATATGGCCCGGCAAACTGCACCTGCGTATCTGGATAGCGCTGCAAGATGACCGGCAGGGCGTCCAGCAGCACTTCAACGCCCTTTTCGGTTGCGAAACGGGCCGCCATGCCGATCACCGGTCGGCGGCGCTGGGGATTGTTGTCCTGCGCGAATTGTTGCACGGCTTCCGGCGGCACCTGCGGGAGCACCACCGGCGGCGGGATGACATGCAGCTTGCGCATATAACGCGTCAGGTATTCCGAATTTTCAGCGTAGTCGCGCGTATAGGTCACCATGCGGTGCGTGAAGATGCCTGCCAGGTTGTTCATCAACAGTACGGCCTGGTTGGCCGCCTGCGCCATCAATCCCGGCGGCATGCGCAAATCACAATGGTAGGTGATCACGGTCGGTTTACGCAGCAAACGCCCGCGCAGCGCAACGCCGGCAGCGTCGAATTGCGGCAGGTGCAACTGGATCACGTCTGCCCAGCGCGCCAGCCGGTTGGCGGTGATGCCAAACTTCGGCATGATGACACCCTTGCTCAGGCGGAACAGTACCGGCACGCGCACGATGTTCACGCCGTGCCGGGTTTCCTCCAGCGGGAGCGCAGGGTCGAATTGCGAGGTCAGCACAGTGACCTGGTGGCCGCGCTGCGCCCAGGCGCGGCACAGCCGTTCGGCGTAAATGGTCAGACCGCTGGTGTGCGGGCGGTAATACGTGAGGACAACCAGAATCTTCATAAACAGCGCATCCGGCTAAAATAGGGTGCGGTTCTCCAGCACCCAACGGTACAGGCGCTCCACGCCCTCCGCCACGCCAACCCGCGGCGCCCAGCCCAACTCCTGCTGCGCCTTGCGGATGTCGGAGACATAAATGCGCTGGTCGCCAGGCCGCCAGTCGCCCCTTGAAGTTGGCACTGGCCGCCCAAGCAGCTTCTCAAGAATGGGTTCGAAATCCAACCAGATCGACATAGTGTTGGCCGGCCCACCGCCGACGTTGTAAACCTGCCCGGCGGAAACGGCCAGGTTGGCCAACGCCAGGTCGTAGGCATTCATCAGATCTTCAACAAACAGCACGTCACGCACCTGTTTCCCATCGCCGTAAATCGTGATCGGCCGGCCAGTGACTGCCGCGATGACAAACCAGGCCACCCAGCCCTGATCTTCCACGCCAAACTGGCGCGTGCCGTAAATGCAACTCTGGCGCAGGACAACGGTCGGCAGCCCGTAAATGCGGTGATAGTCGCGCACGTACTGGTCGCCGCTGCCTTTCGAGCAGCCGTAGGGAGAGTGGAAATCGAGCGGTTGCGTTTCCGCGATCCCCAGCGGGTAATCGGCGTAGCGGTATTGCGTGGGCGTTTCTTCCACGCGCACGTCCTCCATGCCACCGTACACCTTGTTCGTCGACGCGTAGAGCACGGCCGGGTTGCGCCCCGAGGCTCGCGCGGCCTCCAACACATTGAACGTTCCCAGCGCGTTGATCTCAAAATCCTCGCGCGGATCGGTCACCGAGGTGGTCACGGCCACCTGCCCGGCCAGATGGACGATCACATCGGCTCCCACGGCAGCTTCACGGATTGCGGCCGCCTGTCGGACATCCCCGACCTGCAGGGCAAATGAATCCGGCCCGTAGGTCGACTTCAACCATTGCAGATTCGCGGCAGCGCCGGAGCGCGACAGGTTGTCAAATATGGTAACGGAATCCCCGCGGGCAATGCAGCGGGCTGCAAAGTTTGAACCGATGAATCCGGCGCCGCCGGTGATGAGCATATTCCGGGACATTCACGCCTCCAGAGAATTGTGTGCGCTCATTATGCTTCTTTTTGCAGACGGGTCTCAGAGAATAGCGATCCCAGTGAGCGCCGTTGAATGACCAGACCGATAATCCCAAAAATTCCTGTGATCACGAATTGCATAAAATGAAGGCTGATTCCAATCGCCAGCGCGGTGGCATTGTCAAAGCCCAAAATCGCCATCGCGCCAACAATGGAAGCCTCAAACACCCCCAGCGCTGCCGGCGCGGAAGGGATGGCCACACCCAACGCCAGCACGGTAACGATGAACGCACCGTACCACAGCGGCGCCCCCGGGGCAATCGGGATCATCACCACATAATATTGAAAGACGGCAATGAACCAGCACAGCATGATCAGCGCCAACGCGGTCAGGAACTGCCTTGGGTTGGAGAGCGCGCTCAACCCATCCAGCATCTTTTCCACCTGCGGCACAACGCGCGTCTTCACGAACGACCAGCGTTCACCCAGGCGGATGGCCAACCGCTCCACAAACTCGCGGTTGCGCGCCATGAGAAACATCACCACCAGGCCGCCGCCCATCACGATCAGTGTGATGATGGCAACCGGCAGCCCCCACGAAACCGCGCCCAACACCAGCGGCAGCGTGGCAAGCAGCATTCCAGCCGCCATCAGCATGTCAAAAATGCGTTCAATGACGATGGTGGAAAGCACATGAAAAGGCCCCCAACCGGTCTGCTGTCCCATAATCACCGCGCGGCCAATCTCTCCGGCGCGCAGCGGGAACAGATTATTGAGCAGGTAGCCTTCGTTGACCACAAAAAAGGTGTCCTTGAAACTTGGCCGGTTTTCCAGCAACGTGCGCCAGGCAGCCGTGCGCACCAGCAAAAAAGCCACCGTGAAGAGACCTGACAGCCAGATGTATTCCCACTGGATGGTGGTAAAGGCTGTGGAAAGGCCTTCCCAACGCGCCAGGCGGAAAACTACAAACAGCGCAACCAGACTGATGCCGATGCCAGGCAGCCAGCGCAGCCATTCGCGGCGCCGGGCGGGTTTGGGTTCCTGCGTCATTCGTCCCCCAGTCGCAAAACGGCCATGAATGCTTCCTGGGGAATTTCAACGTTCCCCACCATCTTCATCCGGCGCTTGCCTTTTTTCTGTTTCTCGAGCAGCTTTTTCTTGCGGGAGATATCGCCGCCATAGCACTTAGCCAACACATCCTTGCGCAGCGCCTTCACGTTGGCGCGCGAAATGACCCGGCCATCGGCCGAGGCTTGCACTGCCACGTCAAAAAGCTGCCGCGGGATGATTTCCTTTAACTTGGTCACCAGCCGCTGTCCCTTGTGGTAGGCGTCTTCCTTATGCACAATGGCCGCCAGCGCATCCACCACTTCGCCGCCCACCAGCACCTCCAGCTTGACCAGGTTCCCGGGCCGGTATTCGGCAAAATGATAATCCATGGAAGCATAACCGCGCGTGCGCGATTTGAGATCGTCAAAGAAATCGACGATCAATTCGGACAGCGGGATTTCAAAAGACAAATGCACCCGGCTTGGCGCGGGGTGATTCTGCTCTTTGAAAACTGCCCTGCGTTTGTTGGCCAGATCCATGATCGTGCCGAAGAATTCCGTCGGCGAAAAGATGTCCAGGCCCATCCATGGTTCACGGATTTCGCTGATCGTGCCTTCATCGGGCAATTGCACCGGCGAATCGATGACGATCTGCGTGCCGTCCAGCAGGAACACCTGGTACTCGACCGACGGCGCGGTGACGACGATATCCAGGTCGTACTCCCGTTCCAACCGTTCCTGGATGATCTCCATGTGAAATAGACCCAGAAAGCCGCAGCGAAAGCCAAAATTGAGTGCCTGCGACTTTTCCGGCTGGTAGGTCAGTGAAGCATCATTTAATTGCAGTTTTTCCAGCGCTTCCTTAAGATCGGGGTAAGCGTCGCCGTCAACCGGGTAAATACCGGCAAAGACCATTGGCTTGGGATGCAAATAACCCGGTAGCGGCTCGGCAGCCTGGTGCGCCGTCAACGTGATTGTGTCGCCAACGCGGCATTCCGAGACCGTCTTCAAACCCGTGGCCACGTAACCCACATCGCCCGAATTCAACAAATCCACCGGGCGCATGGACGGCGCAAAAATGCCAATTTCCACCGGACGAACATCGGCATTGGTAGCCATCAACCGCAGCGAATCGGTATTGCGCAAATGCCCCTCGACCACACGGATATATGCCACCACGCCCTTATAAGGGTCGTAGTGCGAGTCGAAAATCAGGGCGCGCAACGCGGCGTCATCGTTTCCCTTGGGCGGCGGAACGCGCTTGACCACGGATTCCAATACCTGATCGATGTTGATGCCTTCCTTGGCGGAAATGCGCGGAATATCCTCTGCCGGAATGCCCAACAGATTCTCCACCTCTTCGGCCACCACATCCGGCTGCGCCGAGGGCAAATCGATTTTATTGATCACCGGAATGATCTCCAGGTCGCTTTCCAGCGCCAGGTACAGGTTGGCCAGCGTCTGGGCCTCAATCCCCTGGGTCGCGTCCACCACAAGTACTGCGCCTTCGCAGGCTTCCAACGCGCGGCTGACCTCATAATTAAAGTCGACATGCCCGGGTGTATCGATCAGGTTTAGCTCGTACGTGCCGCCATCCTGCGCGGTGTAATTCATACGCACCGCCGAGGCCTTAATCGTCACGCCCTTTTCGCGCTCCAGGTCCATTGAATCCAGCACCTGCTCGACCATGTCGCGGTCGCTGATCGTGCCGGTTTTTTGCAACAAACGATCGGCAAGCGTAGACTTGCCGTGATCGATGTGCGCAATGATACAAAAATTGCGGATGTGGTCCGTATTCATAGCCGGGGCTTAGTATACCCCAAATTACCCCTCTCCATCAAAACCTCGTTCTGGCGCCTGCCCGTGGTCGGCGTTGGGCAGAGGCGAAAGCAATGCCTGCTCAATCAACATCTCGACGTCCGCCGTGGCGGTTCCAGGATATTCCAGCCAGACCAGGAATTCCGTGTTCCCTTTGGGGCCGAGCAGCCCCGAACGCACCAGCCCGCGCACCGCGAATCCCTCGACCGTGGCAAATCCCAGCACGTC
>JAPKMQ010000211.1 GCA_026645875.1 Longilinea sp. | reverse complement strand
CTGCTGGTTTCGCCGCTGGCCGCGCTGGGGTTGCGCTCGGTGACCCGCCTGGAGGCTGCCCGCGGCGAGCGCAGCACGGTGCAGAGCGGGTTGACGCTGGATTATTACCGCGAACTGTTCTTTAACCGACGTGGTTCGCTGTTTTACGTCCCGCCCATCGAGGCAGCGCGCAATTCGCTGGCCTATGCCGGGACGACGGTGTTGATTTCGCTGGCGCTGGGCGCGCTGGCATCCGCCGCGCTCAGCCGGCCCTCGCGGGCCAACCGCTGGCTGGAACCGCTGCTGCTGCTGCCGCTGGGCGCCTCGGCGGTGACGCTGGGCCTGGGTTTCATCGTGGTGTTCAACAAGCCGCCGCTGGACGCGCGCTCTTTCCCGCTGCTGGTGCCGATCGCGCACAGCCTGGTGGCGCTGCCCTTCGTGGTGCGCACGCTGGCACCCGCCATGGCCTCGATCCCGCGTTCACTTAAACAGGCGGCGGCTGTGCTGGGGGCTTCGCCGCTGCGCGCCTGGCTGGAAGTGGACCTGCCGATCATCGCGCGCGCGGCGCTGGTGAGCGCGGTGTTCTCGTTCACCATCTCGCTGGGCGAGTTCGGTGCGACCTCCTTCCTGGCGCGCCCCGAAACGCCCACGCTGCCGGTAGCGATTTACCGCTTCCTGTCGCAGCCGGGCGGCTTGAACTACGGTCAGGCGATGGCCATGGCGACGCTGCTGCTGCTGGTGTGCGCGCTGGGCATTGTTGCCATCGAACGCCTGGGCGGCGAAACGATTTAAGGGAAATAACCACGGAGACACAGAGGACACTGAGAGGAAAAAAACGATAATGAGAGGAGAAGAAAAACCGATCTTCTCCTCTTTATTATTTATTTCTCTGTGCGCTCTGTGTCTCTGTGGTTGTCCCTCTTCCTACGGTCCGACGTAAATGACGCGGTAGATGGCGTTGGAGACATCATCCGAGATGAACATCTCCCCGGCGCCGTTGACCGCCACATCGGCCGGGCGGCCGAAGGCGTTCGGGCCGCTGCAGGTCTCACCGGGCGCGCGCCAGCCGTTGACAAAGCTCACACTGGTGGTCGGCTGGCCGCCCTCGATGCGGATGCGCTGGATTTTGCAGTCGCGTGCGTTGGCCAGTGATGTGTTCCACGAGCCGTGGAAGGCGACGAACAAGTCGTCCTGGTATTCCAGCGGGAACTGCGCCGGCGCGCCGAGCTGCATACCCAGCGGCGCGGAGTGTGCCAGATCGGTGAAGCGCGCCGCGACGGCGTCGCCGCAGGTCAGGCTGCCAGGCAGCGTCTTGCCGGGCACCAGCACCTCGGGCGCGGTATTGGCGCCCAGCGTGGCGGTGTAGCAATACGGCCAGCCGTGCCATTTGTTGCCCTGCACGGGGATAATGATTTCCTCGGGTGGACTGTTATCGCCCATGCCGTCTGCGCCGTTGTGGTCGGCCCACAGCGCGCCTTCGGGCGTCCACAGGAAATCGACGCTGTTGCGCAAGCCCCAGGCCCACAGCGGCCGCTTGTTGAGGTCGGTGTCGTTCTTGAACGGGTTATCATTCGGGATGGAGCCGTCAGGGTTGTAGCGCAGGATGGCCGCGCGGCGTAGGTCGGTTTCGACGCAGTCGTTGCAGGTCGAGCCGACCGATACGTACATCTTGCCGTCCGGGCCGAAATGCAGCGTGCGCGTGTTGTGGCCTCCGGTGGGCAGCGGGAGGATGGTTTCGTGGGTCTCGTAGATGCCGTTCGAGTCAAGGTCCTTGTGACGGCTAATCTTGTCGGCTTCGGCGACGTACATCCAGCCGCCGAACCATTCCACGTTGTGCGGGCCGTTCAGCCCGGTCAGGATGGTTTGCTTGGCGTCGGCCAGCCCATCGTGGTTATCATCCGGCAGGCGCACCACCGCCTGGCCATTGAACAGCGCCACGTACAGCGCGCCGTCCGGACCGATGGTCATCAGGCGCGGCTTTGCCCCGACCTGGGTGGCGAAGTAGCGAATGGCAAAACCGGGCGGCACGCTCAGGCGGGCCGAAGCCGCGTCGGCGGGGGGCAGGGCCAGCTCGGTGACGGCTTGCTTTTGCACGACCGGCAAATACAAAATGGTGCCACCGGCCGCCTGCGCAATCAGCGTGCCGCTCAGCAGGATCAGAATCGCTGCAATCAGCGCGGCGAGCTTTGGAATGGGATTGTGTGCTTTCATCTATCCTCTTTTTTCATGGACCTTATACTTCAAGCAACGTTCCAGGGTGTAAATATAACAATAATCATCGATAAAATCAAAGACGCTTGTATTAAAACAAGCCCGCTTTTCCTTTTCAAACCGCGCCGCGGTTCTGTGGTAGCATTAGGGGGTTTGATTTGCCAGGGAGAAACGCATGCTCGAAGTCCGCGATATCTGGAAGAGTTACGAAGGCCAGCCGCTGCTGAACGGCGTTTCCTTCCGCCTGGGCGCCGGCGAAACGATCTGCCTGCTGGGACGCTCGGGCAGCGGCAAAAGCACGCTGCTGCGCATCATCGCCGGGCTGGAAACCGCAGAGCGCGGCCAGGTGCTGTGGCAGGGCGAGGATTTGAGCGGCGTGCCGGTGCATTTGCGCCAGTTTGGGCTGATGTTCCAGGATTACGCGCTTTTTCCGCACCGCAATGTGACCGAAAACGTGGGCTTTGGCCTGCGCATGCAGGGTTTATCGAACCCTGAAATTGCGTTGCGCGTAGCCGAAGCGTTGGAACAGGTCAATTTGTCGGCGTTTGCCAAACGGCGCGTCACCGACCTTTCGGGCGGCGAGCAGCAGCGCGTTGCGCTGGCCCGTGCGCTGGCGCCGCGGCCGCGCCTGCTGATGCTGGACGAGCCGCTCGGCGCGCTGGACCGCGCGCTGCGTGAGCAATTGAGTGAGGAATTGCGGCGGGTGCTGCATGCCAGCGGCATCCCTGCGATTTACGTGACCCACGACCAGGAAGAGGCCTTTGCCATCGCCGACCGGCTGGTGCTGCTGCACGAAGGCCGCATTGAGCAGGAGGGCAGCCCGGCTGCGATCTACACGCGCCCGGCCTCGGTGTGGGCGGCGCGCTTTTTGGGGTTGGATAACCTGGTGCCCGGCGAAGCGCTGCCCGGTTCGCCGGGGATGGCGCAGACTCCGCTGGGCGTGCTGCGCGCAGGCTGCGGCGTGCCGGCAGGCAAGTTCACACTGCTGCTGCGCCCGGCCGGCGCCGCGCTTGTGCCAGGGGGCGAGGGCTGGAACCGCATTGAAGGGCGCGTGGTTGATTCGGTCTTCCGCGGCGAGCGCTTCCGCGTGGAACTAGAATGCGCGGGCGGATTGACGCTGCGCTTCGACCTGGACGATCCACTGGCGGCTGGGGAAACCACCGCGCTCTACCTGCCGGCGGAAGCCATCCTTTGCCTGGATTAGGACGCTATAGCATGGAAGAACTCACCGTCATTAAACGCAATCCGCAGGGCCAGGAGGTCTTTCGCTACGGCGGCGTGGTCAAGCAGCGCATGCCCGGCGCAGTGCTGCTGGAGGCCTACTTCAACCGCAACGACATGCCTTTTCACGGTACGGTGCTGAAGAAGGGCGACCGGTTTGTGGAAGCCTATTACGCCGACCGCTGGTACAACATCTTTGAGATCTACGACCGCGACGACGGCGTGCTCAAATGCTGGTACTGCAACGTCAGTTACCCGGCTGAGTTCGAGGACGGCACGGTTGCCTTCCGCGACCTGGCGCTGGATCTGCTGGTCTTCCCGGATGGGCGCCAGGAGGTGCTGGACGAGGACGAATTCGCCGCGTTGACCATCGATGAAGCCGACCAACAGCACGCGCAAGCCGCGCTGGCTGAGTTGAAGGCGCTGTTTGCGCCGCCGGTGCGCGTCCGGCTGGATCAACCCTTGCGCAGGAAAAATAAAACCGCTCCTCTGGGATGAGGAGCGGTATTTATTTCTAGAAATAACTGGCTAAACCAGCCAGGGAGCCAGCGCGGGCAGCAGCGAGGAAAGCCGGTCCAGGATGGCGTCGCCGCCGACGCGGTATAGCCAGACGCCCAGGCCGACGGTCAGCAGGCAGCACAGGCACAGCACCACCAGCACCACGATCACGATGATCCAGATGGTGCGCGAGGTGTTGGATTTGGCCGGCGGCAGGGATGCGCCGCCAGCGGCGCGCGGAATGGCGTCGAAGGCCGGCGGGGGCGTCTGCGCTTTGGGCGGCTCGACGGCCAGGCCCTCAGGCACGGTATCAAAGCCGGGGGTACCGGGCGTTTCTTTGGCGCTCACGTCGATGACGACCGGCTCGCTGCTTGGCGGCATCACCTCATCCATTTTGGGCGGTTCGGCCGAGGGCGGCGTGTATTTGTCGGGGTCGAAGGGCGGTTCGGCCGAAGGCGGGTTGTAATTGCTGTCCATGAGATCCATCTCCCTTGAAGTGATAATTTATGGAAGAAATAATTACGAATGGCTGCGAGATTCGCGGTTATGCCGCCGCAGCAGCAGCCAGATGATCCAGGCAGTGACCAGCACCATCAGGCAGGCGATCAGCACCGGCACCACCAGCGAAAGGATCGACACCACGGTCGAAACGGCGTCCTCGGCCATGCTGACCGGCGTGTTGCCGATGCCGCCGGTGGTGGCGGTGACCGCCGGGCGCACGGCCAGCGTCTTGACGCCGTGCACGCTGCCGGCCACCATCAGGCCCAACGCCATGGCCAGCACGGGATGCACGTCGGTGATGGCGCGCGCGCTGGCGGCAAAGACGATCGCCCCGGCGGCCGGGCGCACAAAGGTTTGAATGACGTCGTTGACGTGGTTGACCGCGGGCACTTTGTCGGCGAAGAATTCGATCAATGAGAGCACCAACAGCAGGCCGATCACCCACCAACTGGTCAGCGCGGACCAGGGCTCTTCCAGGTGGATCAGGTTGGTGAACTTCCCCAGCAGCGCGACCGCCAGCAGGGGAATGTAGGCGTTCAGCCCGGCGCTGGCCGAAAGCCCAAAAGCAGAAAAAATACCCAAAA
>JAPKMQ010000210.1 GCA_026645875.1 Longilinea sp. | reverse complement strand
GGCGGTTGAATTTGCACAACAATCTCTAGATAAAAATGATTTGCGCGCCTTCGGTCATGTCCATGAAATCGCCGGCGGTGACGATATCTTCCACGCCCTCGACGAAATCTTCCTTCTTCAGCCCGAACATGTCCACCGACATCTTGCAGGCATATAGGTGTGCGCCGGCGTCCACCAGCATCTGCAGGTATTCGTCCACCGGGGGCGCGCCCACTTTGGCCATCTTCTTCTTCATGAACCACGAAGTGAAGGCGGTCATGCCGGGCAGGATGCCCAGCAGGTTGGGGATGCCCAGCGTGCCGGTCGGCAGGCCCATCAGGCGCATCTTCATGCTGGTGTTGGCCACCGGGGCCAGCTCCAGGTGCTTCTGGCGGTCCTTGGTGATCATGTCCATGCCCCAGAACGTGAAGAAGATCGTCACGTCGATGCCGTTGCCCAGCGCCGCCCAACCCATCACCAGGGCCGGATACGCCATGTCCAAGTCGCCCTTGGAGCAGATAAATGCGATCTTGCGTTGTTCAGATTCCATCGTGATTGCTCCAGTTGAGGGATAGTCGGATTAAACGCAGCCTTCGGGCTTGCCCAGGCCGGCGATCTTGGCGACCTTTTTGGCCGGGCCCTTGGGGAACAGCGCAAACAGGTCCTTGGTCGAGATGCCCGTGCCGACGGTGATCTGGCGCAGGGTCGGCGACTTGCCATCGGCCAGGCCGGTGGCGCGGCAGAATTCGATGATCTTCCAATGGGCTTCGGTCAGCGTCTCGACGCCTTCCTGTTTGGCCAGCACTTCGGCGATTTCCTTGGTCCACTGGTTGGGATCGGTCATGAAGCCTTCGGCATTGAATTGGATATTGGCGAGATCGGTCATTTCAAACTCCTTTGGATCAAATCGGATGAGTCTATTTGTCGGGTCGGGGCGCGGTCGATCAGGCCCGCTTGCCCGCCATGCTGAACTTGTTGGGCAGCGGCACTTCGATGCCGCGCATCATCAGGAAGTAGATGTAGCGGAAGGCCAGCTTGCCCCAGTGGTTGAGCGTGGTCTGCCCCAGCAGGTCGAAGGGCCCCACGCCCGGCATGGGGTACTTGCCCGGGAACGGCTCGTGGGTGTAATCGAAGTCGATCAGGGTGGCCTTGTCAAAGCCGGTTTCGATGTAGCACAGCGCGTGCCCGTCGAACGCATCCGGCATGGGCTTGCCGGCCATGTGCGCCAGGATGTTCTTGACCGCCGTGCCCATCTGGAAGTGGATCACCGCGCCCGCTTTCGAGGCCGGGATGTTGGCCGCGTCGCCCAGCGCCCAGATGTTCGGGTATTCGGTCGATTGCAGTGTGTGCTTGTCGACCTTGACGTAGTTCAGCTCGTCGGCGATGCCGGCCGCGCCCAGGAAGGCCGCGCCCTTGTTGAGCGGAATGCTGACCATCAGGTCGTAAGGCAGTTCGCGCTCGTCGTACGAAACCAGCGTGTTGCGTGAAGGATCCACCCAGCCGGTGTTGTATTCGGCCTCGACGTGGATGTGTTTCTCGTCCAGGATCTTGCCCAGCGCGGCGGCGGCCACCGGCTTGGTGAAGGCGCCCGGCAGCGGCGTGGCGTAGGTGATTTCCACCTTGTCGCGGATGCCCTTGCGGGTAAAGTAGGCGTCGGCCAGGAAGATGAACTCCAGCGGCGCAACCGGGCACTTGATCGGGTTTTCAACCACGTTCACCAGAAACCGTCCGCCCTGGAAGCGGCTGATGGCCGGGGCCAGCGCGGCGGCGCCGTTGTAGGTGTAGAAGTCGAAGATGTTCTCGCCCCAGCCGCCGTCCTTCAGGCCCTCGGTTTCCTCGGGGTGAATATCGGTGCCGGTGGCGATCACCAGGTAGTCGTACTGGATCACGCGCCCGTTGGCCAGCGTGACCTTGTTCTCAGCCGGTTCCAGCGCTTCGATGTTGGAAACGACGTATTCGACGCCCTTGGCGATGAAACTGCGGATCGGCTTGACCACGTCATCGCGCTTGTAATAGCCAAAGGGGATGAACAGGAAGCCGGGCTGGTAATAGTGCTGCTCTTCCTTGTCGACCACAATCACTTTCCATTGATTGAGATCCAGAGCATGCGCCATTTCTCGCGCCATCATGGTGCCGGCGGTACCGGCGCCGAGGATCAAAAAGGTCTTCATCGTAATAACTCCTCAACCTAGTTGGGTCAAATCAGCGATTTGCTGCATGCGAACAATGAAACCAGAGCGTTCCTGCAGGATGCTTTCCATCGCTTTGGAAGCATCCTTGACCCAGGAGTGCATCTGGTCGTGTTGACTGGAAGGAATGATGGGCGCTTTGCGAATGCTTTCCTGCACGGCGCTGACCGGCAGGGCATAGCGGCGGGCCAGCTCCGGCGCTTTGTCCAGCAGGGCCTGAGCGTCCGCATCGCTCAGCAGCGCCTGCCCTACCAGGATCCAGCCCACCAGCGTGGAGCCGTCCAGGATGGGAGCGGTGATTGAGGTCAGCCCGGCATGGCAGATGAACTGGCGTTCGCCGTTCGCGCTGCCGGCGGCCATTGCGCGCCACGACTCACGGCAGGCCTGATTACCCGCCTCAGATTCCTGCATCATGCGGCACAACGCGCACGCACCGCTCAGCGCGGTCACCGGTTCGCCGGAGGCATCGATGACGATGCTGCCCAGGCCGCTCACGCTCGAGAACAGGTTCTGTACAGTCTGCAGGCAGTGCACCGGCAGGGGCGCAGCAGCCGTCGCGGGCTGCGCTTCGGCGGGCGCGGCGGCAGCTAAATCACCGCCTGTGGCCGGCAGGCTACCTGTGGCCGGCAGGCCATTCATCAGGCGTTGCACCTCGTCGCGCGGAAAACGCCACTGCTGCCCGATCTTAACGCCCTTCAACCGGCCGTCCTGCAGCATGCGGTAAACGGTGATCCGGTCGACTTTGAGGATATTCTGGACTTCGCGGGTGGTCAGCAGTTCGCTCATGTTTTATATAACAAGTTATAACAACGTGATACATGGAATATATCAACTAGTGACATTTATAACAAGTGACATTTGTCACTATTTCTCTGCCAGGGGAAACCGGCGGGGCAAAATATGTGACGGGCGCGCGGGGGAAGAAAAAGCCGGGCTGCAAAAACGCAGCCCGGCCAGGGAGGGTTGAAATAACCCGTCCGCGCCTACTTCTTGCGCGGGAACCAGGGCACGAAGGCGTTGGTGCGCGCGGCATACTCGCGGTAGGCCGGCCGCTGCATCATCGTCTTTTCCAGCAGCGCCACGCCCGAAACGCGCACCAGCAGGAAGGTCATCAGCGCCGGGGCGTAAACCGCCCACCAGCCGCCTGCCGCCGCCGCGATCAGGTAGAAACCCCACCACTGAGCCGAGTCACCGAAGTAATTCGGGTGGCGCGTGTAGCGCCACACGCCGCGGTCCATGATCTTGCCGCGGTTGGCCGGGTCGGCCAGGAAGCGCGCCAGTTGCGCGTCGCCGGCGGCCTCGAAGTAGAAGCCCACCAGCCACACCAGCGCGCCCAGCACGTCCAGCACGGTGATGCGCTGGGGCAGCGCGCCGAACTGGGCAGCCAGCAGCGGGATCGAGATGATCCACAGCAGCACGCCCTGCAGCAGGAAGACGCGCGGATAGCTCTTCCACCACCACGATTGCCCGGCCTCACCGCGCCACTTGGCGTAGCGGAAATCTTCCGGCTTGCCCCAGTTGCGCCGCAGGATATGGACCGACAGGCGCAGCCCCCACACGGTCGCCAGCCCGGCGATCAACAGCTTGCGCGGCAGGTAGCCGTCCGGCGTGAGCGCAAAATACAGCCAGCCGGCGACCACGAAGCCCGCGCCCCAGAAGATATCCACGATGCTGGAATTCTTCAGCTTGAGGCTGACCAGCCACAGCAGGGTCATCAGACCCAGGATGGCGCCCAGGCCAACCAGGTAAATTTGAATGAAGGTCATTGCGAATTGCTCCGTTATTCTTTCGTGACGGCCGCGAAGCCCACCACGCCCGGCCCGATGTGGCAGCCCAGCACCGGGTTGACCACGCCAAACAGCGCGCCGCTTTCCGGGACCAGATGCTTCATCTTTTCCTGCAGCTCGCGGGCCTGGTCCAGCGCGTTCGAGTGCAGGAAGGCCAGCTTTTCAAAGGGCGCCAGCGTTTGCAGCATCTCCATCAGGCGGGCGACGGCCACCTTGCGGGTGCGCACGCGCTCCGCGCCTGAAACGCCGTCGTGCATCTTCATGATCGGCTTGATCTGCAAGATTTCACCCACCGTCGAAATCGCGCGGTTCATCCGGCCGCTGCGCCGCAAAAACTCGAGCGTGTCCAGCGCGGCCCACACGTGCGTGCGCTGAATCTGGCGCTTCAGCACCGGCAAAATCTCAGCCACCGTCTTGCCCATACGGGCCAACTCAGCCGCGGTCTGCACCAAAAAGCCGGTGCCCATGCTCAGGTTGCCCGAATCCAGCACCGTCACCGGCACCGAGGTCGGCTCGGCCGCGGTGACGCGCGCCACGTTCACCGTGCCGCTCAACGTTTCGGAGATGTGGATGGATAGGATTTCAGTCGCGCCCTCTTCGGCAAGCGTTTCATACAGCGCGTGGAACTTGGCCGGCGAGGGCACCGCCGTGGTGGGGTGGTGCTCAAAGTGGCGCAGGTTCTGGTAGAACTGTTCGCGGGTCAGGTCCACGCCGTCGGCATAATGCTCATTGCCCACGTGGATGTACAGCGGCAGAACCGTGATGCCCAGCCCGGCGACGATGTCGGCCGGTAAATCGCAGGTGCTGTCGGTCAGGATGCGTACGGTCATTTTTTCACCTCAGGATGAGAATGACGCCGAAGACGATCTCAATTGCCAGGCTGATCCAGTTGGAGGAGGCGGTGGATTTATCCAGGAAGATCGAAACCAGGCACACCAGCGCGATGGCCAGGTAACCCAGCCCCAGCACCTGGTAGGCCGGCGCGCCAAAGATGAAGGGTGCCACGCCCAGCGCGATGAACAACCCGCCAAAGATGGAGCGGATCTCGGAGAT
>JAPKMQ010000020.1 GCA_026645875.1 Longilinea sp. | reverse complement strand
TGGCCATACCCAATGGCTGGTTGGAATTAATTTGGCCAGAAGACCGTACTCGGGTGGAAAAAAGCCTCAGAGCGGCTATTCTCACCCGTTCATCTTTATCGGTAGAATGCCGGCTGATCTCGAATTCGGGTAGTCCAGTATGGTTCCATCACGATGCAAGCATTCTGTACGACAGCATCGGTAAACCGGTCCTGATTCAGGGAGTGCTGCAGAACATTAATCAAAGCAAGAATATCCAGGCGGAGTTGAATCGCCTTTACCATGAGGAACACCTGCAACGCTTGATGGTCGAAGGATTGACCGTCACGAGTTCAGCCCTGTCCGCGACGATGGATAGCAACCGGATCCCAGACCTGTTGCTACAAGAGCTGGCTCACATCCTACCCTATGACACCGCCACCTTCTGGAAACTGGATGAGGACCACCTCGAATTGTGCCGCGCCCGCGGATATAGCCTGGTCTTTGGTGATAAAGTGGATCGGCATATCATCAAACGCCTGTCACTTGAAACCGCCCCGTTCCTCAAACTGATCCTTGACACCGGAAAACCCATCATCATCGAAACCGTCGAGCCGGGCAATCGTCAATTACCGCACGGGTTTGGCCAGCATATCCGCTCCTGGGCCGGCGCGCCGATCCTGATGCAGGGAAAACCCATCGGGCTGTTCACCATTGAAAGCCGGGAAAGCGGGCGTTTCAATCATTCCATGCGCAGTATCCTTTCGGCCATCTGTGGGCAGGCTGGGTTGTCCTATCAAAACGCCAACCTGTATCAGGCTGAAAAGCGCCTGCGCACCCGAGCCGAAATGCTCCAAAAAGCCACCGCCGCGCTCACCGCGGAACTGGAATTGCCGCAGTTGCTTGAACAGGTGATGAACTATCTGGGCAACGTCGTTCCGCATGACAGCGTGTGCATTTTCCTCTATGACGAGGAAAACAAATCGATGCGCGCTGTTGCCGGTCGCGGGTTTAAAAAGCCGAATGATATTATTGGCAAACTTTATAGCGCGGATAACGCACTCTTTACGATCGTCTTCCAGCAAAAACAACCCCTCATCCTCAGCGACACCCTGGGGGATCCCCGCTTTGAGCGCTGGGGAGAGGCGCAGCACATTCGTGGCTGGATGGGGATTCCACTCATCTGGCGTGAAAAAGTGATTGGCTGCATGACGGTGGACAGCCGCAGCCCCAACGCGTACGATGAAGACGTCGCCAATTACGCTCTGGCCTTTGCTAACCAGGTAGCCTCGGCAATTCAGATTGCCCGGCTCTTTTCAGAACTGCAATCGCTTGCGCTCTCCGATCCGCTCACCGGCGCAATTAACCGGCGCCAGTTTTTTGAAATGGCCGCGTCTATGATCGCCAGGACCAAAATTGAAAACCATACCATTTCCGCAATTATGATCGACGTTGATAATTATAAAAAGATCAATGATACCCACGGCCACCTGTCAGGCGATCTGATCCTCAAGGTTGTGACCGACTGTTTCAAGACAGTACTCAATTCGAGCGATCTCTTGTCCAGGGTTGGCGGGGATGAATTCGCGGTTTTGTTGCCCGGTCAGGATCGGTACCAGGCGGAAGAGGTGGCGGAACAGCTACGGTCATCGCTGGAGCAGGCCGCCATAATCGTGAGGAACCAACAGGTTGCCATTACGGCCAGTTTTGGCGTGGCAGAAATCGATCGCGACCGAATGGATCTGGATGATTTGCTCAACCGGGCAGATCAGGCGCTGTATCAATCCAAAAGCGCTGGAAAAAACACGGTTTCCTGACCAGTTTTTTGACCTGTGCCGTTGCGTTTGGTATAGTTAACGCAACGGAGTGTTCATATGGTCATCCTTGGGAAGTGGCGGCAGCAGTCCGTAACCCTCAGTTTCAAACCGAATGCGTTAACAATCAGCCTGGATGGCCAGGAAGGCCCGCGGGTGTTCAGTTACGATCTACGCGGCCGGCTGTGGACGGCCATGCTGCGCCAGGTCTCCTACCGCCGTGGGTTGGATGGGAAGGTGGTGGCCAAATGGATTGCGCCAGACGGCAGCCGCGGACGCCGCTGGCTGGAATCAGAAGAGGCCGATCGCCTGTTGACTGAGGCCGGCGAAATCGCCGCCCGCCTGATCCAAGCAATTCAAACCGGTGAAATCCTCCTCTCCGAAAAACCGTCGGAGCTTGACCTTGCCTTTCTTTCAAGGGCGGCAGCCTACCAGGCTGAAATTGCGGCTGCAGATGCGCGGCAGTATCACAAAGTCTACAAATCAGTTGGCATCCTGCCTCCCGATCAATACATGGCGGTCGTTCTCCAATTGACCGAGGGTTGTGCCTTCAACACTTGCACATTCTGCACGTTTTACCGTGACCGCCCGTTTCGAATCAAGAAACCGCCGGAATTTCGAGACCACATCGCCAGCGTCAAGCAGTTTTTGGCGGAAGGCCTGAATCTGCGCCGCACGATTTTCCTCGGAGACGCCAATGCGTTGGTCACGCCTATGCCGCAACTCACGGCGTTGCTTGGCGAGGTGCATAACGCCCTGGATGTCGAGAAGCTGGGCGGGATATTTGCATTCCTGGATGGGTTCAGCGGTGAAAAAAAGTCCCGGGATGATTATGCCCAACTGGCTCGCCTGGGCTTAAAACGGGTTTATATTGGTCTGGAATCCGGCGACCCGGAACTGCTCAGGCTGCTGAAAAAACCTGGTCACCCCGCTGATGCCATCACAGCGGTACGCGAAATGAAAGCTGCTGGCGTGGCAGTTGGGTTGGTTGTGCTGCTTGGCGCGGGCGGCCACCAGTTCGAGCGCAGCCACGTCCGCGAAACCATCCGAGTACTCAACGAAATGCCGCTTGATGCGGACGACCTAATTTATTTCTCCGAACTGATTGAATCCGAAGGCATGCCCTATGTCCAATCAGCCTTTGAATCTCAATTGCAGCCGCTCACACCGGATGAGCGCATTCTTCAGGGAGAACTGATCCAAAACGGTCTCCGCTTCACTGAAGCAGGCGGTACGCCGCACATCAGCCGGTATGACATCCGGGAGTTTGTGTACTGAGATGCCTTCGCTCCAGGTGTTTTGCTATGGGAACCTCGTCGATTTCCTACCCGCCCATGACCGGGAAAAGTGGGTTTCCGTACCCTTTCAGGGCCGCCAGACCCTCAAACATCTGATTGAATCGCTCGGCGTTCCACACCCCGAGATTGATGCAGTCACGGTTGACGATCATCCTGCGGGGCTAGATGATTTTGGTCAGCCAGGATCACAGGTGCAGGTTTCTCCCTTCCAACCGGGCGACAGGCGTCTGCGGCCTAAAGACCTGGGCTTCATCCTTGATGGTCATCTCGGCAAGCTCGCATCGCACCTTCGCATCTTGGGCTATGATGCACGCTATCACCCGGATACGGTCGATGAGGTTTTGGCCGCGACGTCGGCTTCCGAACACCGCATTCTGCTCACCCGCGACCGCGGCCTGCTCAAAAGGCGCGCGGTTGTTTATGGTTACTGCATCCGCAATGAGGATGTCCGCCAACAAATGCAGGAGGTTGTTACCCGTTACAACCTGGCTGCGGGGATTGATCTCTTCAGCCGCTGTCCGAGGTGTAATGGCAGGTTGATGCCTGCAGAAAAAGACGCGGTTGCCAGCCGTTTAGAGCCCAACACGCTGAAGTATTTCAACCGGTTTTGGCTATGCCAGACATGCGGGCAGGTGTACTGGCGCGGCTCTCATGTTGAGCGCATCCTGGATCAACTGCGGGACATTTTGCCTGACCGTTTGTAAATCAAAAAGAGGTACAATTCTGGCAATCTTATTGGGAGGATTCGATTGAGTGCTTTTTTGCCCGTCGGTAAACTGCCGCCGGCGCTGCTCGCCGAAATTCTGGCCGGCGCGCCCATCTTTGACGACCGCGTGAAGCTTGGCCCAGGGGTCGGTCTGGATTGCGCGGTGGTGGATGCCGGCGCCTCCTACTGGGTGATTAAGGCAGAACCGATCACTTTTGCCACTGATCAAATCGGATGGTACGCAGTGCAAGTGGCCGGAAACGATATAGCCACAACTGGCGCTGTGCCCCGCTTCATCCTTCTCACGCTGCTGCTGCCAGAAGGCCGTACGGATGAGGCCCTGGTGCGCGGCATCCGCAATCAACTCTTTTCGGCCTGTGAGCGACAAAAAATCTCTGTCCTGGGCGGCCACACCGAGGTCACGCATGGCATCGACCGCCCGCTGTTGGCTGTGACAGTGATTGGCGAGGTGTCCAGGGATCAACTGATCACCCCGCGAGGGGCCCGGCCCGGCGATATACTGCTGCTGACCAAGGGCGTACCGATCGAGGCCACCGCATTGTTGGCGCGCGAGTTTCCTGACCGGCTGCGCACGCACCTCACCCCGCAAGAAATAGCCTCCGCGGCCGATTTCTTGCATCAACCGGGCATCAGTATTACCCGCGACGCCCAAATCGCCGTCCAGGCTGGCAAAGTGACCGCTATGCACGATCCAACCGAAGGTGGTCTCTCGGCCGCCTTATGGGAAATGGCTCAGGCAAGCGGTTTGGATATTCTCTTCGAACCGGACAAGGTTCACGTACCCGATTTAGCCACCCGGATCTGCGGCGTTTTTGGCCTCGATCCGCTTGCCACAATCGCATCCGGCGCATTGTTGATCGCGGTTGATCCACAGGATGCAGACCGCATCATCGCAGCATTGACCGGGAACGCCATCCCGGTGTCGCGCATCGGAATCTTCCATGAAGGCAGTGGTCAAGTGTATGCCGTACAAGCAGGCACAACCCAACCCTGGCCCTGCCCGGAGCGCGACGAGATCGGCAAAGTCTATGAATAAACTGTCAGGAACCTCGCGATGCCATTGATACTATCCATCCTGTTGGGATTCGTCCCCATGTTCCTTTTCGCTACTTTTGTTTATTGGTTGGACCGTTACGAGAAGGAGCCGCGCATGCTTCTGGGCGGCGCGTTCTTCTGGGGCGCCGTGATTGCTGCGGGCGCCGCATTTTTGATCAACACTGTCCTGGGGCTGGGCGTATATTATCTTACAGGATCAGAAACCGCGGCCGACGTGAGCACCACCTCGATCATCGCGCCGGTCATCGAGGAAACGCTCAAAGGCATGGCTGTCCTGCTTGTGTTTTTGTTGGCACGAAAAGAATTTGATTCGATCCTGGATGGCATTGTTTACGCTGCGATCACCGCCCTGGGCTTTGCCGCGACGGAAAACAGTTATTACATTTACACCATGGGTTACCTCGAGGATGGGTATGCCGGCCTGGTTCAATTGGCATTCATTCGCATCTTTCTTGTCGGTTGGCAGCACCCCTTTTACACCGCCTTCATCGGCATCGGTCTGGCGATGGCCCGATTGACCCGGAACGGCGGCTTACGCTTGTTTTTTCCGCTGCTGGGCCTGGGCGCGGCTATTTTGACTCATGCCCTGCATAATACCATGGCCCAGTTCCTTAGCGGCCTGGTCGGCCTGGCCCTGACTTCGTTGATGGATTGGACCGGCTGGCTGTTGCTGCTCGGCTTTATCATCTTCATGATCTGGCGGGAGAACCAGTTGCTCCACCTTCAGCTCGAAGAGGAACTGCGCCTGGGTATCATCACCTCCGAGCAATATCAGACCGCCTGCTCATTCTGGAAGCGCACCGGCGGCATCTTTAAAGCCAACGATCAAAACCGAAGGCATCAAAGCAAACGTTTTTATCAGGCATGCGCCGAGTTGGCCCACAAGAAGAACCAGCTCTCGCGCATGGGCGACGAGGAAGGCAACGGTCAGATCATCACAAGCCTGCGGGGTGAACTGCAACAGCTCTCCATCGCGTTGACCGGTTGAAGCCTTGTTCAAGTGCCTGAATGCTGGTAGAATAATGCCTGTTCGTCCCTGTAGCTCAGTGGATAGAGCGCCAGCCTCCGGAGCTGGAAGCGGCGGTTCGAGTCCGCCCAGGGACGCCTCAAACCCGCCTTACGCGGGTTTTTGGATTAATAATTTCTAAACTGATTCAAATAAAATGTAAACATTTTTCTGGTAGTATTATTTCTGAGGGTGATTCGTTCGGGCAGTAGCCCGATTTAGAATGCACAAGAAAGGATTAATACATGTTTCTCGGTGGATACGGTCTTTACCTGCTTTTTAGCCTGCCGGCGTTGTTGCTGGGATTGTGGGCGCAATTCAAGGTGAAGTCCGCCTTCAATCAATACTCGCGGGTGCGCAGCTTTACTGGTTTGACCGGCGCTGAAGTGGCCCGCCGCATGCTTAACAGCAATGGTCTGAACAACGTGCAAGTGGAGGAAGTGGGCGGCATGCTCAGCGACCACTACGACCCCACCTCGCGCACGCTTCGCCTGAGCCGCGAGGTGTTTCACAGCAACAGCCTGGCCGCTGCAGGCGTGGCCGCACACGAATCCGGCCATGCGGTTCAGCACGCCGAAGGCTACACGGCGCTCAAGTTTCGCACCGCCATGGTGCCCAGCGTTCAAATTGGCAGTTGGCTTGGCCCGATCATTTTTATCGTCGGCTACTTCTTCTCGTCCGAATCTTTATCCTGGGCGGGCATCTTACTTTTCGCCGCCACTGCGCTCTTCGCGCTGGTCACGCTGCCGGTTGAACTGGATGCCACTCGCCGCGCCAAAGGTTGGCTGGCAACCAGCGGGGTCATTTACAACTCCGAAATGGACGGAGTCAATAAAGTGCTGGATGCCGCTGCGCTCACCTACGTCGCTGCCGCCATCCAGGCCATCTCAACTGTGCTCTATTATGTCTTCCTGCTAATGGGCCGCAACCGGGATTAGTTTAGCCTCTGTCAAGGTATTCTTTAAACGGGCGGTTTTTATGCCCGTTTATTTAATTAATAAGTGATGCAACCGTATTTTCTGGCAATTCCAATCTCATTTTATTACATTATGGGTCAACGAATGACAATTTATTGCTATAATATTCACAAATCTTGAAGTAATCAGGCTATAATTAAGCAGGCAGCAGGTGGATCGTTTAAACCCGCCACAAACAAAGCCAATCCAATTTATGCTCGCAGGGATACGCATGGAAACCAAAAAGATTCCCGACATCGTTGTTGCGCGGCTTCCGCGGTATTTGCAGGTGCTTCAGCACATGAAGCAGGAAAAGCTGGTCACCACCAATTCCAAAGTCCTCGGCGACCGGCTGGGCATTTCGGCCGCGCAAATCCGCAAAGACCTGTCGCAGTTTGGCGAATTTGGCAAGCAAGGCACGGGTTACTCGGTGGATTTTTTAATCAACACGCTGCGGGTGATCCTGAATGTCACTGACGCATGGAAAATCGTCGTGGTCGGCGCTGGCGATCTGGGACACGCCCTGGCCCATTATCAGGGCTTCACCAACCGCGGTTTTCAGGTCAGCATGGTTTTTGACAACGACCCCAGATTAATTGGCAAACAGATTGGCGCATTCACCGTTCAGGACACAGCCGATTTGATTGATAAAGTACGAGCGGCAGAAATTCACGTTGCGATGCTGACGGTTCCAGCATCCGCCGCCCAGAAAGTGGCTGAGGAACTGGTAAAAGCCGGGGTGACGGCAATTCTCTCCTACGCGCCGATCGTCCTAAACCTGCCGCACAACATCCAGGTGCAGTATATCGATCCCATATTACAATTGCAGCACATGACGTATTACCTAGAATGACATTGCCCAAAACGATACAGCGGCCGCAATAATGCTGGCCGCTGTGTTTTTTGGTTTATGAATAACCTAGTAGACGTTGACCAGACTGCGCCGTAATGATTCCCGGTTGGCCAGGGCTTTGGCCGCGCCTTCAGCGGTACAGGTTAACGGGTTGTCCACCAGGTAGGCCGGGATGCCCAGCGCCTTGGTCAAATAGCGATCGATGCCGCGCATCAGCGCGCCGCCGCCGCAAATGGCCACCCCACGGTCAATGATATCCGAGATCAGTTCTGGCGGCGTCTTTTCCAAGACGCGGCGCACCATGACCACCAGTTCGTTCAATGGATCCTGAAGCGCATCCACGATATCATCAGTGGTCAAGTTGACGGGCTTTGGCAGCCCTGAGACCTGATCCTGACCTTGCACTTCCATGGCCATTTGTTTTTCCTGCGAAATGGCGGCCCCAATGCGGATTTTTAACTGCTCCGCGGTCGGTTGTCCAATCATCACGCCATATTTCTTACGAACGTAGCCAGCAATTGCATCGTCCATGCGCAGACCGCCAGTTCGGGAGGTGTCTGCAGTGACAACATCGTTCATCGCCAGCACCGCAGCCTGATTGGTTCCGCCCCCCAGGCTGATGATCATGTTACCGGACGGCGTGCTGATGGGCAAATCGATTCCCAGCGCTGCAGCCAGGGGTTGCCGCACCAGGTACACTTCGCGGGCCCCGGCCCCAATGCCAGCCTCGTGCACAGCCCGGCTCTCGACACTGGTGGTGCCATACGGCACGGTCAGCATCACGCGGGGTCCGACGAACAACGAGCGGCTGCGCTGAATGATCTGCCCCAGCAACTTCTCGGTGATCTCAAAATCAGCGATCACGCCATTTTGCAGCGGACGGATGACCTCAATCGAATCGCCGACGCGGCCCATCATGTCCTTGGCCGCCTGGCCGATTTCGACAATCTTTTGCTCGGCTACCACCAACGCAACGACCGTGGGAAGCTCAAGCACAACCTGGCTTCCTTCCGCCATGATTGTGTTAAACGTCCCCAGGTCGATTCCAAGCTCTCTTGAAAAAACTGGCATACAGAAATATTCCTTCCAGGATCAATCGCGTTTTTTACGCCCTTGAGTATAGCGCCTGGCAGCATCGATGCGCAATGTCGATCGGCGTAGGGCAGCTTGAATTTTGAGATACCGGTCCGGATCCTGGGGAACTCCTGCCTTAAGCATCTCCTCAGCCCGTTGCATGGCGGCTTCTGCACGCGAAATATCAATCTCGGCGACATTCTCGGCGGCATCAGCCAGGATGGTTACCTGATCCGGTTGCACTTCCACAATGCCGCCGGCAACGGTAAAGTAAAAATCATCGCTTTTCGATCGCACTGTAATGATGCCGTACTGGAGCGTGGTCAACAACGGCGCATGGTTGGGCAAAATTCCCATCACGCCCTCAACGCCGGGCAACATCACCAGATCGGCTTCACCCTGAAAAACAATCCTGTCTTGAGAGACAATCTCCGTGCGAATGGGCATGAAAGGCCCTCCTTACGCACTCATCAAAGTATGAGCTTTTTCGACGGCGTCTTCAATCGTTCCAACCATGTGGAACGCCTGCTCAGGCAGGTCGTCGTGCTTGCCATCAAGAATTTCGCGAAACCCGCGTACGGTTTCGCGCAGCGGCACGTACTTGCCCGGGATGTTGGTGAATTGCTCTGCCACGAACATCGGTTGCGAGAAGAAGCGCTCAATCTTTCGGGCGCGCGAAACCAGCAGTTTGTCGTCCTCGCCAAGTTCATCGATGCCCAAAATGGCGATGATATCCTGCAAATCCTTGTAGCGCTGCAACACCTGCTGCACTTCGCGCGCCGTTTTGTAATGATCCTCGCCAACGATGCGGGGATCCAAGATGCGGGAGGTGGAAGCCAGCGGATCCACCGCCGGGTAGATCGATTTTTCTGCGATGGAGCGCTCAAGCGCAACCGTCGCGTCCAGGTGGGTGAAAGTGGCCACCGGCGCCGGATCGGAATAGTCATCCGCGGGCACATAGACCGCCTGCATGGACGTGATCGAACCCTGCCGGGTGGAGGTGATGCGTTCCTGCAACTCGCCCATTTCGGTAGCGAGCGTGGGTTGATACCCCACGGCCGAAGGCATGCGGCCTAGCAGCGCGGACACTTCCGAGCCGGACATGGTGAACCGGAAGATATTATCGATAAAGAGCAGGACGTCCTTGCCCTGATCGCGGAAGTATTCAGCCATGGCGAGACCAGAGAGCGCAACGCGTAAGCGCACACCCGACGGCTCGTTCATCTGACCGAACACCATCACGGTATCCTTCATAACGCCTGACTCGAGCATTTCGCGGTAAAGCTGCGTGCCTTCACGGGTGCGTTCGCCCACGCCTGCAAAGACCGAATTCCCCTGGTGAACCGTGGCAATCGAACGGATCAATTCCATGATGATGACCGTTTTGCCAACACCCGCGCCGCCAAAAATGCCCGTCTTGCCGCCCTTCGTAAATGGTGCAATCAAATCGATCACTTTCAAGCCGGTTTCAAACACTTCCACGCGGGTTGACTGTTCTGCGAACTCTGGCGCTGGCCGGTGGATCGGGTAGTAAAGATCCGACTCGACGGGTCCCAGATTATCGACGGGCTTGCCGAGCACGTTGAAGATGCGCCCCAATGTGTTTTTTCCAACCGGAACTTTGATGGGCGCAAAAGTGCGTGCCACCTGCATGCCCCGCACCAGTCCGTCCGTTGAATCCATGCCAATGCAACGCACCCAGTTATCGGGCAGTTGTTTTTGAACCTCGAGCACCATATCTGATTGATTGGCGCGCGAAATGGTCAAAGCTTCATATAACATAGGCAGGTCCCCGGCGGGAAATTCCACATCGACAACCGCACCCTGAATTTGAACGACGCGTCCTTTTGCTTGTTCCATCGATATTCCTCCACCTTTGAGTGATACGGCTATCAAACTTAACCCGCCCTGGATTCAGCCAAAGCATTTGCGCCGCCGGCAATATCCAGCATTTCGTTAGTAATAGCTTGCTGCCTGGCCTTGTTGTAGTCCATTTGAAGGATGGCGCCCAATTCGCGGGCGCTGTCAGTGGCATTGCGCATGGAAACCATGCGCGCGGCATGTTCGCTGGCCTGCGCGGAAAGCACCGCCTGATATACCTGCAGCGCGGTGAACCGCGGAATAATCTCATCCAACAGGCCCGATTCATCCGGTTCATACTCAAATACCGCGTTTGACGGGTGCGTAGTCACGCCCCCGTGAGTCTGACTGGTGACTTCGATATCCATTGGCACCAGCTTTGCGATTACGGGTTCCTGCCGGACCATGTTGCGGAACTGGGTATAGGCAACGTAGACCTCATCGGCGCTGCCCTCCAGATAACTGTTGATGGCCAACCGGCCAACGGTCGAAAGGTCGGCAAAGGTCGGCACATTGGCGATGTCGCTAAATTCGGCCATCACCTTGCAACCTCGCCGGATCAACATATCGCGGCCTTTGCGTCCGACCGTGATGTATTCGACCGGCACTTCGGATTGATGGAAACGCTGCAAGGTGTGGCGGACGATGTTCACGTTGTACGATCCCGCCAGGCCGCGGTCGCTCGACATCATAATGACCAGGATTTTCTTCACTTGATCGCGCTGGGTCAACAACGGGTGCAGCATGGCATGTCCCGGCTGGCGCGCCAGGTGAACCAGTACCTTCCAGGCCTTCTCAGTATACGGCCGCGTTGCGTTGACCGCCTGGACCGCTTTGCGTACCTTGCTGGCGCTGACCGTTTCCAGGGCTTTGGTTACCTGTGCAAGGTTCTTAATGCTCCGGATCCGGAGCCGCATCTCTTTTGCAGATGGCATTCAGGCTCCTTTGGCCGTTCTAATGGAAGGTCGCATTGAAATTCTGAAGCGCTTCACGTAACCGTGCTTCAGTCTCCTTGGTGATCTGTTTGCGCTCCGCGATGTCCTTGCCAACTTCTGGATAGGATGTTTCCATATAGCGCAGCATCGCGGTCTGCCAGGGCTTCACCCGTTCAACGGGCACGGCATCAATGAACCCGTTGATGCCGGCAAAGAGCACTATCACCTCGTGCTCTGGCGGCATGGGAACGTATTGTGGCTGTTTCAGGATTTCCTGCAGGCGCTGCCCGCGGTTGAGCTGTGCCTGCGAAGCTTTATCCAGATCCGAACCAAACTGGGCAAAGGCTGCCAGTTCGCGGTAGGATGCCATATCCAGGCGCATGCGGCCAGCCACCTGGCGCATGGCCTTGGTCAACGCGGCGCCACCCACGCGCGACACCGAAATGCCCACATTGATGCCTGGCCGGATACCAGCGTTGAACAGGTTGCTTTCAAGGTAAATTTGGCCATCGGTAATCGAAATGACGTTGGTCGGCACGTATGCAGAAACATCGCCCAGCAAGGTTTCAATGATGGGCAAGGCGGTCAACGAACCGCCGGTCCCAGCCACCTTTCGAATCTCATAATCACCGCTGCCATCCAATGCCTTCAGCGCCTGCTCGGCTTCGTGAGCTCCGCGCGGGCCGCCATAAACCACGCCATTGACGCTGTGCTCGGGCTTGAGGGCCAGATTGGGCAGATCCTTTTTGACAATCAGGAACTGATCGGCCAGCCTGGCGGCGCGCTCAAGCAAGCGGGAATGCAGATAGAAGACATCGCCCGGATAGGCTTCGCGACCTGGCGGACGCCTGAGCAGCAAAGAAACCTGGCGGTAAGCCCAGGCATGCTTGGAGAGATCGTCATAAATCACCAGCGCATCCCGGCCATTTTCCATGAATTCCTCGCCGATGGCGCAACCGGCGTACGGAACGATGTATTGCAAGGCGGCGGCTTCATCCGCGGCGGCGACCACCACCACAGTGTGCGCCATTGCGCCGTAGCTTTCCAGGATCGCCAACGTCCGCGCCACGGCAGCTTTCTTCTGGCCGATGGCAACATAAATGCAAATCAGATCCTTGCCTTTTTGGTTGATGATCGTGTCCAGCGCAATCGCGGTCTTGCCGGTCTGGCGGTCGCCAATAATTAATTCGCGCTGTCCGCGGCCAATCGGGATCATCGAGTCAATCGCGATGATCCCGGTCTGAACCGGGGTGTCCACGTCCTGGCGTGCAATCACGCCCGGCGCGATGCGCTCAATCGGACGGAATCGGGAATACTGGATCGGCCCCTTGCCGTCAATCGGCTCGCCCAGCGCGTTCACCACGCGGCCAATCAGGCCGTCGCCAACCGGCACCGATGCAATTCGCCCGGTGGAATGAACCTGCATGCCTTCTGAAACGGAGGAATAATCGCCCAGGATGATGACGCCGACTTTTTCCTTCTCCAGGTTAAAGGCAATCCCCATCACGCCGTTGGCGAATTCAACCAATTCCTGCGATTGTACATTTGCCAGACCCTCAACCTCGGCAATACCATCACCGGCTTCGATTACCGTGCCAATGTTGCGGACCTCCAGCTGAGGTTGGTAGCTGTCGATCTTGCTTTGCAGATCGCTTGTAAGTTTTTGGATCAGGTCGGACATTTAACCTCCAACTGGAAAAAGATCAGAATAATTAAGCCGTAAAACTGTCAACCGTTTCGGCATTCAACCGCGGAATGATCGCGGTGAGCAACCTCACAGCCGCGTCGTAATCATCGCGATGAAGAATGGAAGAATGCGAATGGATGTGGCGCGCAGGCACCGCCAGCACAATCGTTGGAACGCCGGTTTTGTGCAGGTGGATCACGCCTCCGTCGGTGGCCCCACCCTCAATAGTAGACGTTTGAAGCGGGATATCCAATTCGCGGGCGGTATCCATCACCAGGTCGCGCAACTTCAGATTTGGGATCATGCGGGCATCATACAGCAGGATTGTCGGGCCTTTTCCCAGTTTCACCGAACTTTCCTCCGGCGAAACACCGGGGACGTCGCCGGCAATATCCGCTTCCAGTACAATGGCCACGTCGGGGTCTACAACCTCAACGCTAGTGTTCGCCCCGCGAATGCCCACCTCTTCCTGCACGCTGGCCACGCCAAACACCGTATTGGCGTGCGGAGTGGTTTTTAATGCTTCCAACACAGAAATGACCAGCGCCACACCCACGCGGTCATCAAAAGCTTTGGATAAATAGGTTTTTCCATTCACCATCTCAACGAAATCAGCCCGCGGAATGATGGGGTCGCCGGCTCGAACGCCTGCCGCCGTTACCTCGTCCAGGCTGGTCGCGCCGATATCGATATACATGTCCTTCTTTTCGACAACCTTGGCCCGTTCGGCTGCAGAAAGCATGTGCGGTGGTTTAACGCCGATCACGCCCACCACGTCGCCAGATCGCGTTTTGATGATGACGCGCTGGCCCAGCAGCACCTGGTCGAACCACCCGCCCAGCGGAAGGAATTTGATGAAACCTTCCTTGGTGACCTGTTTAACCATGAACCCAATTTCGTCCATGTGACCAGCTACCATCACGCGCGGCTTGGCTGAGCTGCCAGCCTTTTTGCAGATCAGACTTCCAATGCCGTCTTTCGAAATTTCACCCAGGGATTGGAAATAATTACGGATCATTTCACGCACCGGGGCTTCATACCCCGGAACACCGTGCGCCTCGGTCAAATTCTTAAGCAATTGGACCGTCGCGTCCATGAACTCTCCTTAATTACAAGATTTTATACCACAATGCAACCAGAGAGTAATCACACCGGTTTACGCATAAATCATACCTGAAAGGCCTATGCTTGTCCAGTTGAAGTGACTGGGCAAATTCTATTTTTGCCTTTATTTCATGAAGAACTGCAGCGCCAGTCGAAGCCGCTCTTCAACATCCCGGGCAGTATCGCGCGGAATGGATTGGATGGCAGATTGCGCTTCCACCACGCTATATCCCAGCCCGGTTAGTGCATCCAACACCTCGGCATCTACATCCATCAACATGCTTATATCCGCCAGCGCTCCCTCTGGCCCAACTTTGCCCTGCATATGCAGAAGGATTTTCTGCGCAGTTTTCTTGCCCACACCAGGCACTCGGCTGAACACCTCGACCTGCTCGCTCAAAACCGCTCTTCGGATCGTATCAACACTCAAGATGGATAGAATCGCCAGGGCAATACGCGGCCCCACGCCGTTGACACCGAGCAGCAGATTGAAGTACTCCCGTTCCAGCTCGCTCTCGAAACCATACAGCGTCCAGGCATCCTCACGGACTACCAGGTGCGTATGCAGGAAGGTGGTCTGGCCCGGGCGGGCCGCAGCGCAGGTAGCCGTCGGTGCAAACACGCGCATGCCCAGCCCGCCCATCAGGATAACCAGGCTGTCGTTCCCCTGACTGATTACTTCGCCTTGAATGCTGGCAATCATCCTGCCTCCTGCCGTTGATTAAGAACCTCATAGAGAACCACGGCGGTAGCCACCGCCAGGTTGAGAGAGTCGCTGATCCCCCTCATGGGGATGCTGACAACTTGATCGCAGATTTCCAAATGTCTGGGCTGCAAGCCCTGCCGTTCGCTGCCCATAAGCACCACCAGGCTGGATGGGTAGCGGTATTGGTGATAGTTTTGTTCGGCCTTATCCGAAGTACCCACCACGGCGACGCCGGTCGCCCGCTTCCAACTGGAAAAATCCTCAAAACTGGCTTTTACCAATTGTAGATTGAACAACGCGCCCATGCTGGCGCGGATGCAGGAAGGATCATACGGGTCTGTGCTCTGATCCAACAGGATCACCCCCCGGCAGCCAGTGGAATCGCTGGTTCGCATAATCGTTCCCAGGTTGCCCGGATCCGCAATCGAATCAAGGGCCACCCAACAATCGCCTGGATGGACGGCTACGGAAGACAGCTCGGTCCATGTTTGCATCAGCACCGCTGCAATCCCTTGCGGACCTTCTTTCAATGAAAAATTCTCGAAAACCTGCCGGCTGACCTCCACTACCTCACCGCCCTGCTGGCGAAACTGGCCGACCAAGTTCTGGCCGTATTCGGAGATCAATAATTCCGGCGCGATGATCATTCGCTGAATAGGTTCACCTCGGTCCAACGCTTCGCCAACGATTCGCAACCCCTCGATGTAATATTCGCCGCTCTCGGAGCGGGCTTTCCGGTCGCGTAATTTCCGAATTTCCTTGATCTGTGGATTTGATGTGCTGGTGATGATCATAGGGATTCAGGCTTCATCGATAAGATGCTTCAATCGGTGGCTGTGCAAATGACAGATGGCAACGGCCAGCGCATCGGCAGCGTCGTCCGGCTTGGGTACTTTTTCCAGATTTAGCAACGCTTTGACCATTTGCTGAACCTGATTCTTGTCAGCCCCACCGTAACCGGCCACGGCCTGTTTGATTTCCATGGGTGTATATTCGCCCACAGTCAGGCCGCTCTGGGCCAGCGCCAGTAGGGCCACACCGCGCGCCTGTCCAACCGTGATCGCCGTGGTGACATTCCGCGAGAAAAAAAGCTTCTCCACCGCTGCGCTTTCCGGGCGGTGGAGAAGGAGAATTTTTCGTAATTCGTCAAACAGCATTACCAGGCGCTGCTCTTGCGACAGCCCGGCCGGTGTGAGGATCGCGCCAAATTCAACCACTTCCAATCCCTGGGCGGTATCACTCACCAACCCAAAGCCGGTGGTTGCCGTTCCAGGGTCGATCCCAATCACCAACACTGGCTATTCGGCCTCCATGGCCGCCATCGCCTCCTCGGAAATCTTCAGATTGGAAAAAACGTTTTGAACGTCGTCCAAATCCTCAATCGATTCAATCGCACGCATCGCCTGAAGCGTATCCGGGACGGATAACTCCATTTCCTGGTTGGCAACGTAGCGCAGCTCGGCATTGTCAGGCTGAATGCCCGCGTTGCGCAGCGTGTCGATCAGCGTCTTGAACGATTCGACCGGGCCAACGATTTCGATTTCGTCGTCTTCCAGAGTCACATCGTCTGCGCCGCCTTCCACGGCCAGCTCGAAAATCTTGTCAAAGTCGTGCCCGGCTGCAGGGATCGAGAAGAATGCAATCCGGCGGAACTGCCAGGCCACTTCGCCCGAGGAGGACATGCGGCCGCCCAGGCGGGTAAGCATGTGGCGCAGATCGGCCACCGTACGGTTGCGGTTTTCAGTTACGCATTCAACAATTAAAGCCACACCATTGGAGCCGAAACCTTCATAGAAGACCTGCTCAAACACCACACCGTCTTTGCTTTCACCGGTCCCGCGCTTAATTCCGCGTTCGATGTTTTCTTTCGGCATGCTTTGGGCGCGCGCTTTGTCAACCGCGATTCGCAGGCGGAAATTGGAATCGATGTCTCCACCACCTTCCCGTGCCGCCATCACAATTTCACGGGTCAAACGGGTAAACAACTGGCCTTTCTTGGCGTCGCTCGCGCCTTTCTTTCTCTTAATGGTCGCCCAATGGGAATGACCTGACATACTTGCTTCTCCTTTAACAAACCAGCGTGTGGCAAAATTCAAGTTTTGCGAATTATACCATTTTTCCCGATACGCGGAAGCGTGCACGGAAATTTAATTTTTGGGGTTCCACCTGCGCATTTTCTTGTTAACAGTATTGCAAGGACAATTGCAAATAACAGGTCAGTTGATAAAATATAACCAATTCATAACCTATAAATATTATTGCACTTACCTGATTCAAACCTCTTTGTTTATGACTCGTTTCCTGGTTCTTCTCAGCCTCCTGGCCGCCTTCTTAACGCCGGTGCATGTGCAACCCGCCGTGGATGCAGTTGTGCCACAAACCGGCGCAGGTGCCCTCTCCAGTACATACAGCGAAGACCGCGCGCAAGCTCAATCGCTGACAGAATTTATTCCGACGGTTCGCAATGGCAATGCAGGCCAGATCGTCGGCGTTTTTGTGAATAACGCCTTTGCCTTCAAAGTTGTCCAGCAGCCTGCCTCCAATCCAGGTTTTGTGTCTGAAGAAACGGATGTGGTGACAGAATTCTCGATGGCGGCAAACTATGGAACAATTGGCCTGTTGGCCCATAACACGGCCGCCGGCAAGGATTTTTCCAATATTTTGGACGGCATGAAAATTGTATTGGTGTACGGCGATGGTACCCTGGCGCGATTCCGAGTCAGCCAGATCCGGCAATACCAGGCACTTTCACCGCGCAGCCCATACTCCAATTTCAAGGACCTCGCAGATCCGGCTCAGACCTTGAGCGTTGAATCCCTGTTTTACAAAATCTATCAAAGTGACGGTAATTTGGTGCTCCAGACCTGCATAGAGAAAGATGGCGAGGCCTCCTGGGGCCGCTTATTTATTATTGCGGAGCCAATCACCTTATCATTGATTGAATTCATACGCCCCAACTCACACGCACTGGCGCGCGCGATCTAAACTCCACAAGACGACCAATTTACTGGACATCTTTCCGGTCAAAGCTGTCCGGCAGTAGGCTGGCGACAATGATCAGCCGGTGTGTATTTGAGTATTCCGGCCAACAAGTCACCAACGTCAGTCGGATATCTTGCGACGGTTCAATCCAACGCGCGTTTTCCAGGCGGGCAGCCAGGTCAGCATCCCGTTCGGGCAGGATCAGAACGTTCGCCACCTGAAAAGTGTACGAAGTGGTTCCTGAAAAAACCGTGATCCGATCACCGGGAACCAGTTCCACCAACCGGCCAAAGACTTTGCCGTGCACATTGTGATGGCCGTTGATTACCGTGTTTCCAATTGCTCCGAGTGGGGCCGAATTGGGGTGCCAGCCCGCGGCGAACTCATCCGGCGCGAGGTATTGCAAGTATTCCTCCGATGCAATCGTAACCTTGTCTTCGGTGGCAAGCTTCACCGGTGCATCCAGCGCTATTTTTTCAATCACAATGCGATCCGGGATCAATGGTTTCTGCGGCGTCGGTGATGGAGTGATGTTTGCATCCGGCGTCAGCAAAGTTGCCGGCTCCGATAATTGCGTCTCGCTGGCGGTTGGTGTGAGGGTGGGTGCCAGCGTTGGAGCCCCGGCTTGATGGTTGACCGGCAAGGCCATCGGCAAAAAGCCCTCGCCAACCAGCGCCGCCGGATGTGCGGGCGTTGGAGTGGCCTCAGCCGCGCTGGAATAACTGGCGATAAACCCAGCCACGCCGGCAATCAGCAGAAACGCACCAACCAGGATCAATCTCGAGGATTTCATCTTTCATCTGTCTAAAGATGCGCCCTGTTGACAGGGCGCATCTTGGGTTCGAGTCTAATTTACCCAGGTGGTTTACTTGCGAAGCCGCCGGGTCATTCCAGTCAGCACCAGGCCAGCCCCAGCCAGGACCAATCCCAGATTGATGAAGAAGGTGGAGAGGTTCAGGCCAAACACGTTGGGCGAGGTCAGGTCAGCGCCAGTCACCGGGATTAAAACCGTCGTACCAGGTGGCGGGGGCGGCAAGGTGTTCACAGTTCCAGGCGTGTTGGTGACGGCAGGTGTTTGTTGCGAGCCCTGGGTTGGCGTTGCTGTAGGTTCTCCACCAGGCGTGGGCGTTCCGCCACCCGTAATGCCTGTGGCTGTGGGTGTGATTTCTTCAGTTACCGTGGGAACAGGGGTATCCGTAGCCACCGGTGTTTCTGTTGGAACAATGGATGTCGGCGGCGTGCCCGGGGTATCGGTCACCGTGGGCTCAGGAGTGTTGGTAGCTGTTGGTGGCACTTCGGTGTTCGTCGGGCTGGCGGTAAAGGTCGGCGTCGGCGGCACTTCGGTGTTCGTCGGGCTGGCGGTGAAGGTCGGGGTCGGCGGCACTTCGGTGTTCGTCGGTGTCGGTTCGGGTGTATGGGTTGCCGTCGGGGTGGGATCGATGCAGCTTTGTGCAGAAGCCGTCAGGGAGACCGTCCGAAGTCCCATGGGCCAATGGTCCCAGGAAACCGACACTGTATGATCAACCAGATTATTGGTGACTACCATATTTTGAGTGGCAAAAGGTGCCAAATACCCGCCGCCTGTTTGAGTGCCGCCATCCAGAGACCAGGTGTAGCTGGTCGCCAGATTCTGGTTGTCGTTGATCACCTCCCACTGCAAATTATTGTTCACCGTGCAGTAGTAATTGATCTCAAGGTACTTCTTACAAGCCTGGCCGCTGGACGCCTGAGCTGCAAGCACATCATGAACAAAGAGTTGCACAGTTTTGGGAGCACCAGCCGAGGTTGTGAAAAAGAGCACCTCATTGGGTCCAATGTTGAACTGGCCTGATTCGCTGCTACCCACCACCTGCCAGGTGATCAATCCGGACAACGCAGTTGTATTGGTCACAGCCCAGTAAAACAAGCCTGTGTTCTGTTCTTCGATGTAACCGCATTTGTGTTCCAGGGCCAAGATAATGTCTTCATGATCCATAGGTCTCACTGGAGCCGCAGGCGGCAATACCCGGCTTGCCCGGCTGGACGTGGTGAACTCGTCGACTGGTTCGGCCGCACGAACCGGATTGACCACAGCCGATAACATCAAACCCACCACAAGAAAAAAAGCGCTGGCCGCATAGACCAAACGTGTCACCTGTTGCATTGAGAGCCGTTTTTGTTGCATGATGATTCTCCTTTACACCCACTCACTACCAATAACTACTCTGTTTTCAGTTTATAACCCATACGATCTACACTCTGGATCAATTCAAAACCTGGGTCGACCTCCTCAAACTTCCGCCGCAGCAGGAAGATGAGGTATTTGGTGCGTTGCCGGACATTAGGAACATCTTCTCCCCAAACGGATTGCGCGATCACCGGATAGCTGACGATGCCAGGCGCGTTCTTTGCTAGCAATGATATCAACGCAAATTCCTTGGCGGTGAGTTGGATGGATTGTCCCATATAGGTCACTTCCTGCATTTTTGCATCGATCACCAACCCCACCTTGGAAAAGTTAAACCGTGAGGTTTCCCTGGGTTGTTTCGCACGCCGCAGCACCGCATTAATCCGCGCCACCACCTCACCCTTATAAAATGGCTTGGTCAGGTAATCGTCTACGCCTTCATACAGGCAGCGCACAATCTCATCCTTGGAGGACAGCGCAGATAGGACGATCACCGGGGCGTTGGAGAACTGTCGCAGCGAGCGCAGAGTTTCCCAGCCGTCCATTTCCGGCATCATCAGATCCAATAAAACCAGGTCGGGTTGCACTTCGCGCGCACGTCGCAACGCCTCCACGCCGTTGTTGGCGCTCAAGACATCAAAACCAGCACCGCGCAGGATGTGCTTGACAAGCATGACCAGGTCGCTATCATCATCCACCACCAGGACGCGCACGCGCTCGGTGGCGTAAACTTCATCCAAATCCACCCCAGGACTGACCTGGTTGTTTGTGTATGCGCTCGCTGCATATGCTTGCATGCCCGCCTCCAAACCCTTGAACCGGATGAAGTAAACAAAAAAACCGACCGAAATACCCGGCCGGTTTCGCTATTAGGCTCCCTTAGACACCGCGCAACAGTTTTGACTGTTGCAAAGCGACCAAATTCGGTGTCCAGATCAACGCCGCCTATGGAGAAATTACCCCCATTGACTATGCAAACCGCTTTGTTAAGGAATAAACCCGAAAAATAACCAAAACCTTAGGAAAATTTTAGCAGTTTTACAGGAGAATGTCAATTGCTAACCATTTTTATAACCGTTCTGTAAGTTTCTTAAGTAATTTGACCCATGACCGAGTTCCGTACCGGATTCATTAGGCTGCCAATGCCTTCGATTGAAATCTCCACAACGTTATTGGCTTCCAGGGGGCCAATCCCGGCTGGTGTGCCGGTCAATATCACATCTCCCGGCATCAAGCGCATCACAGAAGAAACAAACGCCACCAATTGGGGCACGGTGAATACCATGTCGCGCGTGGAGGCCATCTGGCGGATCTCGCCATCCACCCGGCAGCGGATCAAGGCATCCGCGGGATCCAGCTCGGTTTCAATCCACGGCCCCAGGGGGCAAAAGGTATCAAACCCTTTGCCGCGCGTCCACTGCCCGTCGCGCTGCTCCAAATCGCGGGCGGTTACATCGTTGGCGATCGTATACCCCAGAATATGATCCTTCACCATCTCCAGGGGAATCCAGCGGCCCTCCCTGCCGATGATAACGGCCAACTCCGCCTCATGTTCGACCTGGTGGCTCTGCGGGGGAATTTCAATCGCCGCGCCAGGACCGATGACGGCGGAGGGCGGTTTTAAGAACAACAACGGGATATCCGGGACATCCTCGCCCTGTTCGTGGGCATGGTCAACGTAATTATGTCCAATGCAGATGATTTTGCTCGGGACAACGGGTGCCAACAGGCGCACGGAATCCAGCGGCAGCGTGGCTTCCTGGCGGCGGTATTCATCGAAGATCGACCCGTCAACCGGTCCAACTTTATCTTCGTAAACCCAACCATAGCGTGGAAGATCCCGACCGGCTTGAAATCGAACAAAACGCATGCCTTTATCCTCTATGACCTGTTTCCATTAGTTTAACATAGCACCCTGATTCATGGATAAAATTCAGTATACTGAGTACATCCTTCCACCAGGAGCATATTATGGATTCAAACCTGAGTCCCAGCGCAAAGCGCGTGCAACAGGCCATTCAGGAACGAGGATTTCAGTGCGACATCCTGGAACTTTCCAGTTCCACGCGCACCGCGCAGGAAGCCGCGGATGCTGCTGGTTGCGAACTTCGCCAAATTGTGAAATCGTTGGTTTTCGCCACCGCACACACAGGTGAGCCAATCCTGGCACTGGTCAGCGGCGTAAATCGGGCGGATGAGAACCTCCTCGCCGAAGCCGTCGGCCAGCCTGTGGTCAAGGCCTCTGGCGAATTCGTGCGCGAACACACCGGCTTTGCCATCGGCGGCGTCCCTCCGCTCGGTCATGTCCTGCCGTTGAGGACTTACATCGATCTGGACCTAATGAACCTGCCAGTGTTATGGGCGGCCGCGGGAACGCCGCATGCCATCTTTTCGGTCACCCCCGCCGACCTGGTCGAAATGACCGGCGGCACGCCCATGAAAATTGCCTGACACCTTAACGAATCGCC
>JAPKMQ010000209.1 GCA_026645875.1 Longilinea sp. | reverse complement strand
CCACGACGTGGACCGCGTGGCCAGCCGCCTGCGCGATCCAGCGCTGCTCTATCCGCTGTACGCGCTGCTGTTCAGCATGCCCGGCATCCCGTCGCTCTATTACGGCAGCGAATGGGGCCTGGCCGGTTTACGCACGCCGCATTCGGACACGGCCCTGCGTCCCGCCCTGGAGCTGGCGCAGGCGGCCCAATCCGCCGCACAGCCCGACCTGCCCGAGGCCATCCGGCGGCTGGCGGCCGTGCGCGCGTCCTCGGCTGCGCTGCAACATGGCGACTACGCCGAGGTGCACGTGGCGCCGCAGCAGTTCGCCTTCCTGCGCTCCACGCCTGATGAGCAGGTGCTGGTGGTGCTCAACGCCGCGGATGAGCCCGCCGAGCTGAACCTGAAGCTGCCCTTCCAGAACGCCCGCCTGATTGATTTGTTGAATCCGGGCGCGGAATTTCGCGCGCAAAATTTAACAGCGGCCGTTACAGCGCCGCCAAGATGGGCGAGGATTATGAAGGTGATGAGTGATGAGTAATGTGTGATGCGTGATGCGTGATGAGTGATGAGCGATGAGTGATGAGGAAAAAAATCTGCGAAAATTCCTTGGAATTCATTCCCACAGAACTCATTACTCATTACATCTTACGATTGCTGCGCCGGCTCGCCCAACTGGAAGGTGTGCACGCCGTGCAGCGTTGAAAGATCTTCGATTAACGGCTCGATGGGCGTCGTTTCGGTCATGCCCACCATCACGCGCAGCGTCACGGTCTGTTTTTTGATGTTTTTGCTGACAAAAACGTTGCTCATTTTCAGGTTGTGGCGTTTGAGCAACGCCTCGAGCGCGTCAATGTGCAGCAGGTCGTCCTTGCCGGTAACCATCAGGGGCATCTGGACGCGTGAATGGATGAAGTGCTTCTCGATCAGGTCGAGCAGCGAGAGAATGATCAGCAGGAACACGGCGGTGGCGGTGCCCACCAGGTATTCGCCCGCGCCGACCGCCAGCCCGACGATGGCCAGCGTCCACAGCGAAGTGGCGGTGGTGAGGCCGCGGATGGAGGTGCCGTAGCGCAAAATGGCGCCCGCGCCGAGGAAGCCGATGCCCGAAACCACCTGCGCCGCCAGGCGCGCGGGGTCGCCGCCGCTGCCGTTGGCCAGGTTGATCGAAAGCGTCATGGCCAGCGTGGCGCCGACCGCCAGGATCATGTGCGTGCGCAGCCCGGCCGATTGGCCGTGGCGCTCGCGCTCGTAACCGATCAGCGAGCCCAAACCGGCCGCCAGCAGCAGCCGCAACAGGACTTCAACCTCAGAAATGGGCATAGCAGACTCCCTTTGAGAAGATTATAGCATGGAGCAAAGCGCCGTGAACCGGATCAATCCATGTTTCACGTGAAACGTTTGATAGAAAGAGATGCTTCGCTTCGCTCAGCATGACATTATTCAAGCAACCTTGCATCCTGGAACAGGTTTTGCGCTCTATATTGTTTCACGTGAAACAATCGGTAAGATAACAGTAAGGGCGGGTCATCTGACCCGCCCCAACTGCCCAAATCATGCAACTTAATATTGCGCAGGCTATGCTTCTTCCGTTGGTTTGAGCCCGGTACGGGACGCTAAGATCAGCAACGACGCGACGACCCAGGCTGTCATGCCAAGTACGCCGGTCGGGTAGGGACCCACCAGCGGGTTGCCCGCGCCGGTCACCGTTACCAGAATCGCCAGCGCGCTGATGCCGTTGATGGCGGCGTGCCCGATGACCGCCGGCCAGACGGAACCGGAGCGCAGTGTGACCCACGAGAGGAAAATACCCAGGCCGATGCACATCACCACCATCATCCCCATGCCCAGCCACGGAAAACCGGGATAATCCAGCCCATAATTGTGCCCCATGGCGATCACCGGCCAGTGCCACACGCCCCAGATCACCCCCGAGAGCAGCACGGCGCGCCGTCCGCCCAGCGGCATCAACTTGGGCAGCAGGTAGGCCCGCCAGCCAAACTCCTCGCCGAAGGTGAACAACCCGTTGAGCAGCGGCGAGATCAGCACCGCCTGCACGGTCTGGATCAGGACAAAGAGCGACGGGCTAAACCCTGCCGCGGCAGGCCCGGATTGGTCCAGCAACTGCTGCACGTAGGTGAATTTGGGGTCAAAATCCTGCGGGAAGATCAGGAAATAGACCGCGCCGCCCAGCAGGGTGAACACGGCGGGCAGGAACCAGGCCGCCAGCCAGAACGGCCAGCCGCGGCGCAACTTGGGGCGCAGGCCCACGTTTTGCCAGCCTTCGCGCGTGATCAGGCGGGTGAGCACATTGGCAATGGCCGGCGCGCCCATGTAACCGAGGGCCATCAACACGAATGCCAGTGTGTAGGTCGAGCCGGGGACGAGCGACGGGCTGCCGGCGATGCCGCCGGTGAGCGCAATCACCAGGCCAACAGCCCAGGCGATGCCAAAGGCAAAGGCCAGGAAGATGAGAATGCGTTTTTTATCGACAGTAATAGGCATTTGGTGAGATCCTTATGATTTTCGTGAACCTTGAAAGGTGAACCGTGAAGCGGCGATCAGGCGGAGGCGCGATCCTCATTGAGATCATGTTTCACGTGAAACAAGGGAGTGATGTGGCCATGCGTTCTGGGGGAAAGTAAGGGTAAATCGTCAATGTTACATCGGGTTGGATGAGTAACCAGCCTGTGTTCCGGGGAATTGTGTCTTCCTCGGAACACAGAACTCATTACTCAGAACTCATCACTCATCACGCATTTGCATCCTTATCCCGCTTCTCCTGCACATTCTGCGCCAGCGACACCAGGCCGCTCATGCCGCCCAGGTTCATCGTGTCAACCGCGCTGGAAGGCACAATCACCAGCGCGCCCTTCTGCTTGAGGCCTTCGAAGAGCATGTTCATGGCGCGCAAGTGCAGCGCGGTGGGGTTGTCCACGTAGGCCGCCGAGGCTTCGGCGAAGCTGGAGGCGATCTGCTTTTCGCTTTCGCCCAGGATGATGCGCGACTGGCGCTCGCGTTCGGCCTGCGCCTGGCGGCTCATCGCGTCTTCCAGGTCCTGCGGGATGATCACGTCGCGGATTTCGACCGACTGCACGGTGATGCCCCACGGCGTGGTGCGCTCGTCGATGATCTTCTGCAAATCCGCGTCCATCTTGGCGCGCCCGATGAGGATGTCCGCCAGCGTCATCTGCCCGATCACCTCGCGCAGCGCGGTCTGGGCGGCCCAGGCGATGGCGACCTTGTAGTTTTCCACCTCCAGGGCAGCCTTTTCGGCGTCCCATACCACCCAGAACAGCACTGCGTCCACGTTGACGGGCACGGTGTCGCGGGTGAGCGTCTTTTCGGCGCTGAAGGGCGTCACCATCACGCGCTGGTCAACCCAGATGGTGACCGCATCGATTAGCGGCATCAGCCAGAACAGGCCGGGGCCGCGCAGCCCGTGGAATTTGCCCAGGCGCAGCACCACGGCCTTTTCCCACTGGCGCGCCATGCGCAGCGAGTACAGCAGGATCAAGCCGACCAACATCAGGCCCAGGCTGGCGATCAGCGTCCAGCCGATCGGCGCGTCGGTCTCGTCCATGTAGATGGCCAGGCCGGTGCCAACCAGGATGAAGAAGATGCACAGGAAGAGCGCCACGCCGTTCAGGTGAGCCTCTTCCATGCTCTGCTGGCCCTTTTTCTCCGGGCGCAGCGGGCTGGCCGGGTTGATGGGGTTAAGCGTACCGTCGGAAACGTTTTTCTTTTGCATGGTGTCCTCGTAAACTCAATCAATGATGAATAAGATCTATGGACGTTGATACAGAATCATCGAGCGGGTTCCTCAATCGGTTCGTCCGGCGGCTCGCCGTGCTGCCAGGCCTCGATCAGCCGGGCAGCTTCGGCGGCGGCCTCGGCGGGCGCGTAGCCCAGGCGGGCCAGGTCGGCCAGCCAGCGGCGCGTCAGCCCGGCCAGCACCTCGTGGCGCAGCGCATCCGCCGCGCCGGGCGAGGGCTGCTCGAGGATGTAGGTGCCGCGTCCCTGCTGGGTGGAGATCAGCCCGGCCTCGTCGAGGATGCGGTAGGCGCGCGCCACGGTGTTAAAGTTGACGCGCAGCTCGCTGGCCAGTTGGCGCACCGTGGGCAGTTGATCGCCGGGGCGCAGCGCGCCGCTCATCACGCGCGCCTCAACCTGCTCGACGATCTGAGTGTAGATCGGCACGCCCGAACGAAAGTCCAGCGCCAGCGGCGAAAATGGCATGTACACCTCCGATAAAATTGTATCAATGTATCATTGAATGAATTGTATAGCGGATAAGGCCGTTTGTCAAGAGGGAAAAGGGCGGTGAACAGTAAGGCGTGAAGCGTAACGTGAATAAGCCTGTCCGCTTCACCGCGTACGATTCACGGTTCACGCGCAATCCTTTCAATTCTATAAAATTCCTACCCGCCGCCTTCCGGTATAATAAACGCAATTCATTATCTTTTCATCCCAAGAGCTATTTTGTACCCCTATCAGGACAAACTCCATCCCTGGTCGAGCCACACCACCCTGTCCCGCTGGTTGAAAGACATCCCGGCGGGCTCGAAGGTGCTGGATATCGGCACTGCCAGCGGCGCGCTGGGGCGGTTGAGCCAGGGCATGGGGCTGTATCTCAACGGCATCGAACCCAACCCGGAATGGGCCGACATCGCCCGGCCGTATTACCAGGAAGTCTTCACCGGCTTTCTGCAGGAAGCGCCGGCCGGCTTCATCGACTCGGCCGACGTGATCGTTCTGGCCGACGTGCTCGAGCATCTGCCCGAGCCGCGCGCCGCCCTGCGCGAACTGGCCGCGCGTGCCGCGCCCGGTTGCGTCTTCATGATCTCGGTGCCCAACGTCGCCAACCTGGCAGTCCGGCTGGGGCTGCTGTTTGGGCATTTCGATTACACTGACCGCGGCATCCTCGACCGCACGCACCTGCACTTCTTCACCCGCGCCACCTACCATCAATTGTTGGCTGAAGCCGGGCTGACAATTCAACGCTCCGCCGTGACGCCCGTACCGCTCAATTTTGTTCACCCCTTTTTTGAGCAAAAACCCTTCGGCCGCTGGATTCATCACGCCCTGG
>JAPKMQ010000208.1 GCA_026645875.1 Longilinea sp. | reverse complement strand
CTCTTGCCGCCCAGTTCGCGCCCGATTTCAGCTATCAAATCCAGCAATTCCCAATTCCGCTCAGTAAAATAGCGGCTCACGTTGCGCGCGCTGCCGGCATCGGTTTGATCGCGTTTATACTTGCCCGTCAGAAAGCCGCCCGCCAGCGGGCTGTAGGGAATCACGCCAACACCATACTTCCTGCACACCATCGCCAACTCTTGCTCAAACTCCTGCCGCCGCGCCAGATGATAATGAGGCTGCAGGCTGTCGAAGCGCGACAACCCCAGCCGGTCGGAGGTCCACAATGCTTCCATCAACTGCCAGGCTGGATAGTTTGAGCAGCCGATGTAGCGCACCTTGCCCTGCCGCACGAGCGCATCCAGCGCGCCCAGGGTCTCATCAATGGGCGTGTTGACGTCCGGGTGGTGGGTCTGGTACAGATCGATATAGTCGGTCTGCAGCCGGCGCAGCGAATCCTCAACCATGCGCAGAATGTGCACGCGCGAAAGGCCTTCATCGTTGGGGCCGTCACCCATTTTTCCGCGCACCTTGGTGGCAATCACCAGTTGGTCGCGAGAGATGGCACGGCTCTTCATCCACTTGCCGATGATCATCTCCGAAACGCCGCCGGGGTTGCCTTCCACCCAGCGCGAATAGACATTGGCGGTATCAACAAAATTGATCCCGGCCTCAAAGGCCTTATCCAGCACCACGAATGACGTGCCTTCATCCGCCGTCCAGCCAAACTGCATACTGCCCAGGCACAACTCTGACACGCTGAGACCAGTGCGGCCAAGTTTACGGTAGTCCATTTTTTCCTCCTTTTGGATCCACTTCCCTGGAGATCAACAGGCGGGCTTTTTCCACCGGCAATAGTCGCCGGTATATCTCGACGATCTTGGCAATAATCAGCCGGTCGGCAAATTGCGCCATCACGCGCTGGCGGCCGGCCGCGCCCATGCGTTTGCGCAAGGCTGCATCATCCAGCAGCCGCGCCAGCGCATGCGCCAGCGCCACGGGTTCGTTGGGCGGCACGAGCAGGCCATTCACACCGTCCTCCACCACCTCGCGGCAGCCGGGCACATCGGTGGCAACAATTGCCCGCCCGCAGGCGGCCGCCTCAATCAGCGCCGTCGGCAGTCCCTCACCCAACGAGGGCAGTGTCACCACCGCCGCCTGCGGGTATACCGCTTCCATCTCGGCCTGGAAGCCCCACCATTCCGCCAGCCCGGCATCCTGCCAGGCCTGCAGCGTACTGGCGTCCACGGTGGCCGGGTTACCGGGGTCCGGTTCGCCGGCCAGCACCACGCGCACGGCATGCGTTTCCTTCAAAATGCGCGCTGCTTCAATCAGCGTACCCAGCCCCTTATCCATCAGCATGCGCGCCGGGAAGAGCACCACCGGCGTTCCAACCGGCTCGGGCAGCGGCAAAAACCGCTCCACATCTACGCCCACCCCCTGGACGATGCTGGTTTTTTCTTCCGAAATCAGGCCCATCTCGATAAACCGCTGCTGGTCATTCGGGTTTTCAAAAATCACGGCCAGGTTGCGGTGCGAAAACGCCAGCCGGTAAAACGGCAGCACCACCTGGCGCAGCGCCGCGCCTTTCCTGCTCTGATTGAGGAACACATACCCCAACCCGGTGACTGAATTGACCAGCGCCGGCACGTTGGCCAGCCGCGCCGCCAGCGACCCGTACAGCACCGGTTTGATGGTGAAGTGATGCACCAAATCGGGCTTTTCACGCCGGTAAACCGCCGCCAGCTTGCGCACGGCATCAAATTCACCCAGCGGCTCGGTTGTCTTGCGGCCCACGCTCCATTCAATCCAACGAAATCCGTCTTTGCGGATATCGCTTACGAATTTTCCATCGGGTGAAACCAGCACCACATCGGCCCCGGCGGCGCGCAGCCAGCGCGCCAGCGAGATCCGGAAGTTATACAGGTACCAGTCGGTGTTGGCCGTCAGGAAGATTTTCATGCCGCGCCGCCCTCCAGCCCCAGGATTTCCGCGTACAACTCCTGCAACCGGGCTTCCATAACCTGCCACGAATAGGTTTGCTCGTACGCCCGACGTGCATTCGCGCCCAGTTCGCGGCGCAAATCCGGCTGGTCAGCCAGCCGCCGCAGAGCTGCTTCAAGCGCATCCACATCTCCATAAGGCACCAGCAGGCCGGCGTTGGCCGCCGCGATCATGCGGTCCATGTTGGTATCACGCGCGACGATGATCGGTTTGCCCAGCATCATCGCCTCAAAAACTTTGTTCGGGCTGGAATAGCGGTGGTTGGGGATGGCCGGATCATATGTGGCGAACAACACATCCGCGCTCTGGCTGAGTGCCAGCGCCCGGTCATAGGTCACCCGGCCATGAAAGCGCACATTGGGCATTTGCTCCACACGCGCGGCAATTTGCGCCTCATCCCCACCGAAACCCGCCAGTTCCAACTGCCAGGTTGGATGGCGGGCAAGCACGTCCAGCACTTCAAACAGGCCGCGTTCCACCTGCAACAACCCCACATAGGCCAGGCGCAGTTCCCCGACCGGCGACGGTGTCCAGGCAGCCGTCCTCTCCGGACCCGCGTCCTCCGGGCTGTTGTACACCACGCTCAAGCGGCGTGGTTGCGCGCCGGCAATCTGGGCCACCCGGGCGTCATCCACCAGGATCAACGCATCAGCCCGCTGGATGCAAGCTAAATCCGTTTTGCGGATGAGCCCCTTGATCCATCCCGGCGTGCGGCGCAGGTGGTCGGCATAGAAATCAAAAATATCGTAGACCACCGCATGCCCGCAACGGCGCTTGCACCACAATGCCGGCAGGATGGTGTCAAAATCGCAGGCATGGATCACGTCAAACCCGGCGTGGTGTTTTGCCAGCCAGCGGAATAGTCCCCACTGCCAGCGCAGCAGGTTGGGCAGATTGGCCAGCCCGCTGCCGAACTCCGCGCGGATGGGCATGCGTTGAATTTCAAAGCCCTCGGCAGTTTCTCGCACAGGCAGCGCGGCGGTGCGATCCCAGCCCAATGCGATCACCTGGTAGCCCGCGCGATTCAGGGCGCGCGCGATCTTCTCCACCCGCGGGTCGGGCGCAATCGGGTTGGAGCGCAAAATCAACACACGTGCTTTTGGCGTTTTGGGTGCGGGTACAGGTTGCGGTGGGTTCATGCCCTCATTCATGGATAGAATTATTCAGTTATTGGAGGATGCCATCGACTGATCGAGGTTGCGGCAGCAGCGGGTGGACGACAATCAAAACCTAATCCTCATTGTAAACCGGTACGGCGATCTTGATATCAAGTTCATCTCGTAAAATTTCCGGTTGAATGGCTGCAACGCGCTTCCGCTCTCCTGGAGACTGCCGGATGGGGTAAATCGGTATATGCGCGAACGCTGTGGTTTCATTGTATCCCGACCCGGCGAATCCGCGCAACCCACGGGCGGATTTGAAGGCGGCTGCCTATGGTATAATCCCCGAAGGTCTTTGCCACAGGATTTTATCTTCCAGATGAAAAGACGTCTGCCTTTTTCCGCAAAGGATCTTATCAATTTACCTGGCATGCTCGCTTACCTTTACCGGCAGCGGGAATTAATCAGAACAATTACATGGAAGGATTTTAAAGCCCGCTACCGCGGCTCTTTCATGGGGTTTTTCTGGGCGATTTTCCAGCCGCTGCTGATGATGGCGATCTACACGCTGGTTTTTTCCACATTCCTGAGCGTCCGTTTCGGCAACAGCGATTCACCGCTCACCTTTTCGGTTTTCCTGTTGTGCGGCCTTTTACCCTGGACCGTGTTTTCTGAAAGTCTTTCAACTGCCGCGACGATCATCCGCGGGAATTCCAACCTGGTCAAACGGGTTGTCTTCCCCCTGGAGGTCTTACCCTTCAGTTCGGTTCTGACCAGCGTCATCCAGCAGACCATCGGCTTTGCCCTGCTGCTGCCCCTTGCGTTCCTGGTCAACAACGGCTTTTATTGGACGCTGCTCTATGTTCCTGTCATCTTGCTGTTGCAAATCCTCTTCTCTACTGGGATTGCATGGTTTTGGGCCAGCCTGTGCGTGTACATCCCGGATCTGCGTCAGCTCACCGGGCTTATTTTGTCGGCAATGATGTTCTTGACACCGTTGTTTTACCCCAAGGATGCCATCCCCGATAAAATTGCCTGGATCAGCGCCATCAACCCAATGGCCTATCTCATCGAGATGTACCGGAAGGCATTCTTGACCGGCGAGATCATCGCCTGGCGGGAGTTTGCCATCCTCGGCGCGATCGCCCTGGGGTTGTTCATGGCCGGTTTCTTCTGGTTCAATCGGACGAAGAAAGGTTTTGCGGACGTATTATGACTGACGTCGCGATTTCAGTCGAGCATCTCAGCAAAATGTACCTGCTGTACAATCGTCCGGTTGACCGCCTGAAACAGAGCCTTTTCGGACCGTTTGGCAAGAATTACGCGCGCATCTTCTGGGCGCTGCGCGACGTCTCCTTCAGTGTGGAAAAAGGCCAGGCCATTGGCATCATCGGCCGCAACGGCAGCGGGAAAAGCACCCTGTTGCAGATCCTGGCCGGCACGCTGGCGAACACCGAGGGTGAGTATCAAGTCAATGGGCGGGTTGCGGCCCTGCTCGAACTGGGCGCGGGATTCAACCCGGACTTCACCGGGCGTGAAAATATCTTTCTCAACGGCGCGACTTTGGGCATTCCCGAAAAAGAGATGCGCAAAATGGAAAGCGCGATCATCGATTTTGCCCAGATCGGCGACTTCATCGACCAACCGGTGAAAATCTATTCCTCCGGCATGTTCGTTCGCCTGGCCTTTGCGATTGCCACCTGCATTGAACCCGAGATCCTGATCGTGGATGAAGCGCTGGCGGTGGGCGACGCAGGCTTTGTAATCAAATGCATGAACCGGATGCGCGAAATGCGCGAACGCGGCACCACCATCGTCCTGGTCACGCATGACGTGCAAACCGTGCGCAGCTTTTGCGATGTGGCCCTGTGGTTGAATCAGGGCAAAAGCATTGCCTTCGGCGCGCCCGTGGATATCACCGGAAGGTATTTGCAATACCTGTTTGAAAACCAGTCCGAAGTGAGCCAGGCGCTAACCTCCGCCCCG
>JAPKMQ010000207.1 GCA_026645875.1 Longilinea sp. | reverse complement strand
GGGTGGCCGCCCGGCTTATCTGACCGCCAAGTCACTGCATGCGGCCTGGGCTTCGACAGCCGCGCTGCGGCTGGCCGGCATCGACCGCGCCACGCCCGACCCCGAAGGCGGCATCATTCAACGGGACGCGGACGGCGAACCGACCGGCATCTTGCTCGAAAACGCCGTCCGCCTGGTCGAGGCTGTTCTCCCTGTACCAGACGAGCACGACACTGCCAGCGCCATCGAGCGTGCGCAAGCCAGGTTGTGGCGCATGGGTATCACCGGCGTACATGATTTTGATCGCCGCCGCTGCTTTCAGGCGCTGCAAATCCTTGACTCCGCCGCCCGCCTGAGCCTGCGCGTGGTGAAGGGCATCCCGGTGGATCAGCTCTCCGAAGCAGTTTCCCTCGGCCTGCGCAGCGGGTTCGGGTCCGACTTTCTGCGCATCGGTTCGGTCAAGATGTTCGCCGACGGCGCGTTGGGGCCGCAGACAGCCGCCATGCTGCAACCCTACGAACACAGCACCGGCACTGGCGTGCTGCTTCTGGACAGCGAACAGGTCTTTGAGGCCGGCCAGCAAGCCGCGCGAAGCGGCCTGAGCCTGGCCGTGCATGCCATTGGCGACCGGGCTAACCACGAGATTCTCAACGGCTACGCCCTGTTGCGCCGCTTTGAGGCGCAAAACCACCTGCCGCGCCTGCGCCACCGAATTGAACATGTCCAATTGCTGCACCCGGATGATATATCCCGGTTGGCAGAGCTGGATATCATAGCCTCGGTTCAACCCGTGCATGCCATTTCGGATATCGACATCGCCAACCGGCACTGGGGCAGCCGCTCGCGCTATGCTTACGCGTATAAAACGCTTTTGGACGCAAACACACGGTTGGCATTCGGCTCTGATGCGCCCGTGGAAACGCCCAATCCGTTCCTTGGCCTGCACGCCGCGGTAAACCGCACACGCCCATCCGGGTATCCCGGTCATGAGGGCTGGCATCCAGAACAACGGCTTTCGCTGGAACAAGCCCTGGCTGCTTTTACCACGGGGCCGGCCTTTGCCGCCGGGCTCGAGGATCGGCTTGGGCAATTGTCACCCGGTTATTTTGCTGACCTGATCGTCCTCGAAGACGATCCATTTGCTACACCGCCAGAAAACTTGCACCAGTGCGGGCCTGCGGCGACCATGGTTGCCGGGAAATGGGTCTGGCGGCAATGATCTTGCACCTGTGGGGGTAAGATGATCGACAACCACTCTATTGCGCCTGAAGTCTTGGTTCCGCGGCTGGGTGAGTCGCTGGTCGAGAAAGGAATCATCTCGCCGGCCGACCTGGAAAAAGCCCTGAAGGTCCAACATGCCCACACACAGCGCGGCCAATCCGCACTCCTTGGAAAAGTGCTGGTCGATCTGCGCCTGGTGGATCAGCCCACGCTTGACCGCGTGGTCACGGAACAGATCCTTCAGCTCAGAATCGCCCTGCAGGAAAAGAACCAGCAGCTAGAGGAAGCCAACAATTTCCTTGAACAGCGCGTTCAAGAACGCACCGCCGAACTGGAACAGGCGCTGGCCAAACTGGCTGAATTGAACCAGTTGAAATCCAATTTCGTGGCCAACATATCACACGAATTACGCACCCCCCTTACCCACATTCGCGGCTACCTCGAATTGCTCTCCTCTGGCGACCTTGGCCAGGTCAACGACGAGCAATACCGCAGTCTGATGACCATGCAGCGTTCAACCGACCGGCTGGAAAGGTTGATCGAAGATTTGATCCTGTTCTCGATGGCCGAGCGCGGCACCATCAGCCTGCACGTGAAATCCTTCGATATCAATCAGCTCTGTCGCGATCTGGTGATTGCCTATCAGCAGCGCGCCGCCGAACACAGGCACACACTCACCTTCGAAGGGGATTCATCCCCGGCATTCATTCAGGCAGACCGCGAGAAAATCCTGTGGACCGTCCAGCAGTTGATCGAAAACGCCATCAAATTCACCCCCGACGGCGGCACGCTGCAGGTGAAAACCAGCCAGGATAATCATTTCATCGCTGTGAACGTTCGTGATAACGGCATCGGCATCCCCCAGGAACGCATCCAGGAAATTTTTGAGCCGTTTCACCAGTTGGATGGCTCCTCCACCCGCAGATACGGCGGAACCGGTCTTGGACTGGCGCTGGTCAAGAAGATCATCGAAGCGCACGGCTCGATGGTGCGGGTGGATTCGATTCCTGGCAAGGGCAGCAGTTTTGAATTCTCCATGCGGGTATTGGAATAAGAAAAGCGTATATAATCTTAATTAATGAAAACTGCGGAATCCACTCTCGCCCTCTCATTGAATGATCTGTACCAAATCAATCAGATCATCCTGCAAGCATCGGAATGGAAATCCGCGCTCGACCAAATTGCCCGCCTGATCCGGCCGCTGTTCATCTTTGACAACCTGGTTGTGTACCTGGTCGATCCGGAAACCAGGCTCCCGGAAACCGCCTACGCCCGCGCGATGGGACGGGGAAAACATGCTGAAGCCGATGCGGCCTGGGGAGAAACCATCGCAGCCCAGGTGTGCAGCACCGGCAAGACCAGACTGCTTGAACCCAGCGAACCGCTGAACGCGGACCGCTTGCGCCGGCCTTACATCCTGGGTGTGCCCTTATCCCGCCAGGACACAATTCTCGGAACCATCATATTCATCCGTTTTGGCAGCCCGCCATTTACGGAAGAGCAGATCCACTTTGCCCAATTCCTGGCCAACGACCTTGCGCTGCTGATTGATGAAAACCGCCGGCATGTTAGGCTGAAAGAATTGGAGGCGCAGCACCACATTTTCCGGCTGCAGGAAGATTTCATGTCCACGCTCTCCCATGAAATCCGCACGCCGCTGGGATTCATCAAGGGCTACACCACCACCCTGCTGCGCTCCGACACCAGTTGGGATGCTCAAACCCAGCGCGAGTTTCTGCAAATTGTGGATAAGGAAACCGATCGGTTGCAGGAGTTGATCGATGATTTGCTTGATTCAGCCCGCCTGCAATCCGGTCGCATGCGCATGAATTTTCAGATCGTGCGTCTGGACGCGGTTGTCAATGACGTGTTGATGCGCACGCACCTGCACCACCCCCATCTGAAAGTCCACCAGCAGATCGAACAACCCTTGAAGTTGGTGGAAGGTGATCCGGTTCGTCTGGCGCAGGTGTTGCAGAACCTGCTTAACAACGCTGCAAAGTACGCCCCCGGATCCGAAGTTTGGGTTAACATTTGCAATGTAGATAGCGGGGTTCAGATCGATGTGGTCGACCACGGGCCCGGAATCCCGCCGCAATATGTTCCGTTTATATTTGACCGTTTCTTCCGCAACCCTGAGCAGGCACCCAATGTGCACGGGTCTGGATTGGGCTTATTCATCTGCAAACAGATTCTCCAGGCGCATCAAGGCGAAATCACTGTCAATTCCACCCTGGGAGTAGGCTCCACCTTCACAGTCTCTCTTAGAGAGCATATCTGATTGTTTCGGCTGGCGAGGAGGTATCACGGATGGACACAAGAATCCTGGTTGTTGATGATGAAGTCTTATATCAACATCTGGTCAAGGTAAACCTCGAAGCCGAGGGATACGAGGTCATCACGGCCAGCAATGGCGAGGAAGCCCTGGAAATGGTGGCAAGCAAGCGCCCCGACATGGTCATCCTCGACGTGATGATGCCGCGCCTGGATGGTTGGACCACCTGCGAGCGCATTCGCCAATTTTCCTCGGTGCCCATCATCATGCTTACAGCCAAAGGCGAAGAGCAGGACCGGGTGCGCGGCTTGAATGTTGGCGCGGACGATTACGTCGTCAAGCCTTTCTCGGCCACCGAGCTGGTTGCCCGCGTTCGCGCCGTGCTGCGCCGTGCCAAAACCTCCGAACAGGTCGGCCAAAACCGTTACTTTGCGCACGGCAACTTAAAAATCGACTTTGCCCGCGCGGAAGTGTGGAAGGAAAACAAGCCCGTCTATCTGTCCGCCACCGAGTATCGCCTGCTCATCCAGTTTGCGCAGCATGTCGGCCAGGTGCTCACCGCCGAGGACCTTTTGACCGCTATCTGGGGACCGCAATACAGCGAAGATAAAGAAATCCTGTGGGTCAGCATCGCCCGCTTGCGCCAGAAATTGGAGGACAACCCGCATTCGCCGCAGCATATCGTCACACGCTCGGGCCTGGGTTATCTCATGCCGCCTGTCGAGAAAGCCAATCTGTAACCCATCTGCTGAGGTGGGTGGAAAAGAGGATAGATCAGGATGATGGTTGATGATTCCAATCCGTCGGTAGAGACGCGTATAAAGGTTTTTTCCAACATTATCTATAAACATCCCGTAAAAGCGATCATTCAAACGGCCGATTACAAAATCCAGGGCGATGTGCACGTGCGGCCCAACCACCGCCTTCGCGATGAATTGAACACCTCGGAACAATTCCTGGCTGTAACCAATGCGATCATCTTCGACCGTGCCGGTCAGGTTGTCCACAGCGTGAACTTTATGGTGGTAAACGCTTCGCATATCATCTGGCTGTTGCCGGTCGACGAAATACAGGATGAGAAATGACCAATCCGGGAGTCAGTCGAGAAGCCGAGTTAAATAAACTCAAGGCTTACATTGTAAATTTTATCTCTCACGAGCTGGAAAACCAGCCTCCCATAGCTGGCGACCGCCGCAAAGTAGTCAACGATCTGATGCAGCAGGCGTACGCCTCCACCCGGCTGGCGCTGCCCACCACCCTGCGCGACCAGTTGTTCCACGACATCCTCGATGACATACTCGGGTTTGGCCCATTGCAACCTCTGCTTGACGACCCCGAAATCACCGAGGTGATGGTTAATGGCGCTAAAAAGATTTACATCGAGCGCAAAGGCATCCTCACCAAGACCAATATCACCCTCGAAAACGACGACCAGGTGCTGCACCTGATTGAAAAAATCATTCTTCCATTGGGCAGACGTATTGATGGCGACAGCCCAACCGTGGACGCCCGCCTGCCAGATGGTTCTCGCGTTAACGCCGTCATTCAGCCGGTTGCTATTGACGGGCCCACCATTACCATCCGAAAATTCGACAAGGGCAAGCTGACCATCGACCAGTTGATCCAG
>JAPKMQ010000206.1 GCA_026645875.1 Longilinea sp. | reverse complement strand
CGCTGGCGCTGGCTGCCTCTGGCGTGCTCGCCAATGGTCACGGCGACGAACTGGCTGCCGCACGGCAGGACCCGGCGCGGTGGGCCGAGCTGCTGCGTATGGAACTGGACGCGAGCGCCGACCCCGCCTGCGCGGGCATGGGCACGCATTTGATTTTCGCGGCGCAAAAACCGCATTAAAAAAATCCGCCCCGGAAATTACCTCGGGGCGGTGGATATTCGCTTGGATTTGCTTAGCGGTGGGAAGAAACTGCCTTCTGGATGGGAATGGCGGTTTCCTTTTGCTCGTGGCGGCGCAGCCAGGCGATGACATGCTCGATGAGCGATTCGTGGGGCACCTGGCGGGCCAGCTGCTCGTTGTCCATGAGCTGCTGAATTTCGCGGCGGTGACTCTCGACCATCTCAAAGTCGATCCAATCAGATTTTCCGAACTGTTCCATTCTTACCTCCTGCCGGGAAACCGTCTTGCTCTCCGGTACGCTGTTATCATACGATGGATCGCGCGCTGTACCCATCCGCTTTTGGCGGGTATTGCTTCTCAACCCAGGATCAGTCTTCAACCTGGTCATCTGGACAACGAAAAGCCGCCGGGACCGCCGGCGGCTGAGAAATTTTGATGCAAAAGGGCTTACTTGACCAGCTTGTTTTGCAGGGCCATGGCCACCGCTTCGGTGCGGCTGGAGACGCCCAGCTTGGAGAGGATGCTGGAGACGTGGAATTTGACCGTCGAGCGGCTGATGACCAGCTTGTCGGCGATTTCGTTGTTGCTCAGGCCGCGCGACATCAACCCCAGCACCTCGCGTTCGCGCTCGGTCAGGTCGAAGCCCGGCGCAGGCGGCTGGGTGGCGGCATGGATGAGCGCCTGGGCGGCCTCGGGGGCCAGCGTGGCGCGCCCGGCCGCCGCCGCGCGGATGGCGCGGGCCAGCTCGTCGGCGGCCACGTTCTTCAGCAGGTAGCCAATTGCCCCGGCCTGCAGCGCGCCCTGCACCAGTTCATCCTCGCGGAAACTGGTCAGCACGATCACCTGCGTGCGCGGACAGGCCTGACGGATCTGCTTGGTGGCGGTGGCGCCGTCCATTTCCGGCATCACCAGGTCCATCAGCACCACGTCGGGTTGCAACTGCCGGCACAGGCGCAGGGCTTCGGCGCCGTCGCGGGCCTCGCCGGCCAGTTCCAGGTCATCGTAGATGGTCAAAAACGCGCTCAGGCCGCTGCGCACAACGGCGTGGTCGTCCACCAGCAGGACGCGAATCGGTTTGGTTTCGAGCATGAGCGGATTCCTTCGTGAATTAATGCCAAAATCCCAACGGTATTAGTGTACATGATGGCAGCCCGCTTGACAAGCCCGAGCGACGGCTATTTCGGGAGCGCTTCCACGTCCTCCGGCGGATCCAGCCGAAAGACGACCTCGTCGCCCCAGATCTCATCGTTGGGCAAAAAGCCCAGGCTGCGGTAGAGCTGCTCGGCGGGCGCGTTTTCGGGCTCAAAGCTGATAAAAATGCGGTCACAGCCGGGCAGGGCGCGCATGCGTGCGATGGTCTGCTGCATGGCGGCGCGCCCGTAGCCCTGGTGCTGCTCGCCGGCGGCGATCATCAGGCGGAAGATCCACCACTCCTTGCGCTCGTCCACGTAAGTGTACATTAAAAAGCCAACCGGCTGCTCGCCGGCATAGATCGCCAGCGGTACGTGGTTGGGGAAGATTTTGGACTCAGCCAGCGAATACAGGTTGCTGGCCACGAAGTTCTTCTGATCATCCCGCACGGCCAATTTGTGAATGGCCTCCCAGTTTTCGGGGGTGATTTCACGCAGTGATACGGTTTTCATCGTGGACCCTCTTTTCAGGCGCAAATTCGGCCAGCCAGCGGTCGGCGGCGCGCGGGCTGGCGAGGTGAATGACGTGCAGGTGAGGATAATTATCCTCCAGCGCGCGGCGGATATTTTGGCGCAGCCCGCGGCGCGAGCGCACGGCATAAACGAAGAGTGAATCGCGGCTGAAGAACTGCCCGCGCACGCTCTCGCGGTTGCCATTCCACAGTTCCTCGCGGGTGATGATACGATGAAGGCTGCGCTGCAGCAGGCGCCACAGGTTGACCCACAACGGGAAATCCAGCCAGATCAGCGCCTGGGCGCGTCCCCACACCAGGTCGCGCACCTCGCGGTAATTGCCGTCGGTCACCCAGCCCGGTGCAGCCGTGGCTGCGTCCACCCTGCGGCGGAACTCAGCCCGCTCGATGGGCTGCCAGCCGCGCTGCCAGTTGAGCGCGTCCATTTCCACGTGCGGCACGCCCAGGCGCGCGGCCAGCGCTTCGGCCAGCGTGGTCTTGCCGCTGCCGGTGACGCCCACCACCGCGGCGCGCTGAAAGGGGGCCTGCGGGTTCATTTCTTCTTGCCGGGCTTTTTCGGCGCGGGCATGCCGGGCAGCTCCGGCGCGCCCAGCGAGCGCATGCGCTCGGCTTCGGAGGTCAGCGAAACGCGCGGGCCTTCCACCCAGGCGCCGCCGTTCAGGTCGGCTTCGGCGCTTTGCAACGCTTCGGCGGCCGTCTCGGCCCAATAGGCGCGGCTGAACGGCTCGACCGGCGCGGCCTTTTTGCCGCGTCCGCGCGGTTGCACCAATCCTTCCACCCAGAACTGCTTCATGCGTGCCTCCGATTCATGATATAGGACAATTGTACCATCAATGAGGCGATGCGTTCTGAAACCAAAGATTAGCCACTGAGATCACAGAGATCACAGAGGATGATCCATGAAAAGAGAATTCTTCTTTCTGTTTATTCTTGTGGTCTTCGTGATCTTAGCGGTAAATTTCTTTCATTTACCGCTTTTCTTCTCGGTTATCTCTGTGACCTCTGTGGCTATCTTCTTCTACCGAACTGCGCCACGAAGAACCCCACGGCCAGGCCGAGCAGCGCGCCGACGATCAGGCCGCCCAGATTGCGCGAGAAGAAGCCCGGCACGCCGGCGAAGAAGCCCGCCGGGGTGGGGGTGGGCGTGGGCTGCGGGGTGATGGTGGGCGTTTGCGTGGCGGGCACTTCCTTGGTCGGCTCAAGCGTGGCGGTCGGCGTTTCGGGCGTGGGGGTTGCGCTGGGCTCGGGGGTGGGCGTGGCCGTGTTGGCCGCGCGGATGATCAGCGTGGTGCCCAGGAAGATCAGGTTGTCGGCGCCGATGTTGTTCAGGCGCTTGATATCATCGACCGTCACACCGTATTTGGCCGCGATGGAGGTGAGCGTATCGCCGGTCACCACCACGTGGGTGATCGCGCCATCAGCGCCGACCGCCACAGTGGCGGTGGCCGTGGGAACCACCTGCGCCACCTGCCCTGCGGAGGACTGGGTGGGCGACTGGACGGGCTGGGTGGAAGCCGCCACCTCGGAGGGCCGCACGACCAGGCTGAAGTATATATCGCCGCCGCTGCTGGCCACGCCCGCGCCAACCGCGCCGCCGGGCAGTACCATCGGGTCGTAGTGCAGCGCGTCCGTCCAGATCTGGTTGACGGCGATATCGGGGGTCATTTGCTGGCCGTAGGCGATGTTCTCCTTCAGGCCGCTGCCCCACGGCACCGAGCCGTCGGGCCGGGTGTGGGTGAGCGTGCCGGTGGAGGCCATGTAATCGGCCTGCGCCTGGGCATAGGAACTGAGCCCGGAATCAAATGTATAGGCGGTCAGGCCTTTGGCGGCTCTCAGCGCGTTGACCGCGGCGATCAATTCCTGCGGGGTCGGGTCGGCGGCGTGTACCGCGCCGGCGGGCAGCGCCAGCAGCGTCACGAGAAAGACCAATAAGAGCAAAGCATGTGCAAGTATTTTTGATTTCATAGATCAAATTATAGAGAATTTATTTGCGTTTGCATACAGGCAATTTTTTAAGAATCGGCCATGAAAGGGAGACAGATAGACTTTTTGCCCGCTTAAGCAACCTGCCCCGCACGCGCCGGGCGATTTTTGGTTGCCCCGGCGCGCAAATCGGGTACAATTTGATCATGGCTATCCCCCGGCAGCGCGGATTTCAACTCACCGCGCGGCGGCTGTGCGCTTCGCTGCTCGTCGCCGCCCTGTTGGTTTGCGCCGCGCCGGCGGCGGCCCAGGACGAACAGGGCACGCTGCGCGTCGCCGCGCTGGAATCCGGCGAGTTCCCCGCCATGACGCTCTACTTCGAGGCCTACGACGCGCAGGGCCAGTTCCGCAACGGCCTGACCCGCGAGCAGGTCAACATCCTGGAGAACGGCCAGACCCTCCGGCCGGATTCGCTGCAACAGGTGGAACCCGGCGTGCAGGTCATCCTGGCTTACAACCTCAACCCCACCTTTGCCAACCGCTACTCAGGGGTTTCGCACTTTGACGCGATTCAAAGCGCGCTGCTGGGCTGGCTGGCCGCCAACCCGCCCGGCGCCAACGACGATTTCAGCCTGGCGTCCAACACCGGGCTGCAAACCATCCGCCTGCGCGGTTCGGACGAATGGGCGCGCACCCTGCAGGAATTCCAGCCCGACCTGGCCCGGCAGCAGTCCTCGCTGGTCAGCCTGTCGCAGGCGCTGGACCTGGCCACCGACCCGAATCCTTCGGCGCTGATGAAGCGCTTTTTGCTCTACATCACGCCGCTGCCGCTGGCCGGCTCGCTGGACGCGTTGACCAACCTGAGCGCGCGCGCCAGCCAGTTGGGCGTCACGGTGCACGTCTGGCTGGTGGCGCCGGCCAACGCGCCCGAGCGCACGCCCGAATTGGTGGCGCCGTTGAAAAGCATGGCCGAGCAGAGCGGCGGGCAATTCTTCGTCTTCAGCGGTCCCGAAGCGCTGCCTGACCTCGAACAGGCGGTGGCCCCGCTGCGCCAGGTGTATCAGGCGCAGTGGACCTCGCGCATTGCCGAAAGCGGCTCGCACGACGCAGCCGTGCAGGCGCAATTGGACGGACAAACGCTGGCCAGCGCGCCGCGCAGCTTTTCGCTGACGGTGCAGCCGCCCAATCCCATCTTCCTGGCGCCGCCGGCTGCGCTTGAACTGGGATGGACGGCCCCGTCGCGCGAGGTGGAAGCCGCAATTACCCCCACCAGCGTCGAAATCCAAGCGCTGATCGAGTTTGGGGACGGCCACCCGCGCGGTTTGCAGGCCACCCGCCTGTACGCCGACGGCGTGCTGGTGGATGAAAACCTGCAGGCACCCTTCGACAACTTCACCTGGCCG
>JAPKMQ010000205.1 GCA_026645875.1 Longilinea sp. | reverse complement strand
CCATTATTCTCGTAGGGGCGGACGGCTGTCCGCCCTCATTCTGCGTTTCGCCAATTCCCGCGCACGCAGAAAGGACAATCAAAATCAGGATGAATAACAATATTTTTCGTGTCATAGACAACAATTAAAACCCGGTCACCGTGAATGTAGTCTTGTCACACAAGGTTTTCTCACCGTTCGCACATCAATCCCGGCGCAATCCATTCCACCACAATCCCCACCCCCTGCGGATCGAGGTGCACCGCCGAATTGGTGAAGCGCTCCTCGGGCACAACGTTCCATAGGTCGAGGTAATCCCAGCCCTCAGCGGCGGCCATCTCGCCCAGTTGTTTACGGTAGGCGTCATAGGCCCAACGTGGATAGAAGAAATTATAACGCACGTCCGAGTTGGCCCCCTGGCTGATCAATATCGGCTCGTTCACCAGCAGCACCGGCGTCTGCCCGGCGGCAGTCATGCCGGCTCGCAGCACATCCCAGGCCAGCGCGTCCGCGGGCAGCTCCGGTCCGCTCAGCCCGGCAAAGCTGGAATCTGCCTCCAGGTCGCGTGCGGCAGGCGTGTAGCTCTCAGGGTAATCCTGGTCGATGCCGGTGGCCGCCCAGGGCAGCGCCAGCAATTGCAGCCGCGCCAGGTCGGCCAGCGCGCGCCGCTGCCCGAGGATGGTGCGCTCCCAAAAACCCGCTTTGGGCAGCCCAGCGGTGTCCAACGCCAGCCCGTACTTTTTAGCCAACCGGATGATTTCGGCGCGGTTGTTGGCCGCGATCGGCGACTCAAGCTGTGTCTCGCGCGGGAAGGATTGCAACGTCACCGGCCAAAGAATCAAATCGGGCTGGTATGCCGCGGCGCGTTCAATCAACATCAAATCTTTGGTCAGCGACATGGTCGGGTAGCCCAGGTTGTAAACCCGCACCTGCCGCCCGCCGCAGGTCAACCCAAGCGCGTCCAACTGCCCCGGCAGCGTCTCATCGTTGCGCAGCAGCGTGCCCCACACCGACGAATCGCCCACCACCAGCACGCGGAACTCATCTGCGGGTTTTTCGGGGCGCAATGCCAGCGAGGCAAACATCGCGTCCAGGTCGTACAGCGACAGGTTGTATGAACGCTGGATGTTTTCGCCAAACGGCAGCCGCGCCCGCCCGGGAAAGACCGAATGATAGACGCTCACCCGGCTTAACCCGCCCGGTTGCAGCCCGGCGAACAACAGGTTCGCCAGCAGGAACAGGATCACGCCTTTCCACAGGGCATTGAACAGGATGCGCGGCTCGGTCTTCATCCCTCCCCTCCCCTATCCAATCCCGAACAGGCGCAGCAGCGTGCGCGCGGCCAGCCCGGCATCCGGCAGCGCGAACCACACCCAGCCCAGGCTGACGTACACAAAGGTGAAGGCGGTTGAGAGCGGCGGCAGCACAGCCGCCAGCACCGACGAAGCGTTCAGCACGTCCGCGCGCGGCTTGATCCAATCGCTCCAGCGGTTGTGGACGAACAATCCCAGCCCGTGCCACAGGCCCCACAGCACAAATCCGGGCGTCACGCCGTGCCACAACCCAATCAGGGTCATCGTGGCCAGTTGCGTGATCAGCACGATGGCCCACACCGGCAGGCTGCCCCGTGAGCGCAGCACGCGCGTCAGCGGGTTGAACACATAGGCCCGGAACCACTGCGTCAGCGACATGTGCCAGTTGTTCCAAAACTGCGTCAGGTTGGGCTTGCGGTAGGGATGGTTGAAGTTTTCGGGCAGTCGCACGCCCAGCAACCGCCCCAGCCCGATGGCGATGTCGGTGTAACCGGCAAAGTCGAAGTAGATCTGCAGCGAATATGCCAGCAGCAGCAGCCAAAGCCAGCCAGCTCCATGCGCCTGCCCTGCGTTGGACGCATTGAGCGACATCAGCGCCAGCGCGTCGGCCAGCACGAACTTTTGAAACAGCCCGGTCAACAGCCGCCGCCCGGCGTTTGCAGCCGAATCGGCATCCAACGGCGCGGGCGAACGCAGGTCCTTGAGAAAGCGCTCCAGCCGGTCAATTGGCCCGGCGGTGAAGGCCGGGAAGAAGATCATATAGGTGAGGTATTCACGCAGCGTCACCGCGGGCAGCCGCCCGGCGGCGCGGTCGCGCAGTGTGTGAATCAGCCGGAAGGCCACATATGAAAAACCCAGCCAGCGCAGGTCGGTCGCTTGCGCCAGCCCTGCATCCTGACCCATCAGCCCGCGCAGCCCGCCGGCGGCAATCTGTGCCAGCGCGGGCGTTTTGACCAGCGCAAAGAGCAGGACTAGAACCGCCACCCCGGCGGTCATCATCCGCGCGCCGGGCCGGGTGAAACGCGCCAGCAGCCAGGAAATCAATGCCGCCGCTGCAAGCACGGCCAGCACCGTCCAGGTTTGCGGCGGACGGGTGGGCGTCAGCAGCCCGTTCAGGCTCAGGTACCGGGTGAGCGCCACCGCCAGCACCACCCCGGCTAGCATACCCCCGGCAATCCAGTTCTCACGCGCGCGGCGCGTTTCCGGCGGCGCGGTGAGTACCCAGCCCAGCACAGCCAGCGTCAGCGTGGCTGTGGGGAAGTAAAAATCGAAGTTGCGGATGGGCACTGCCGGCTGCAGCCAGTAAATTGCCAGCGCCGAACCGATCAGCAGCAGCCATCCCCAGGCACGCGCATACCCGCCTGGCCGGAAGAGCAGCCGCGCCAGCAGGCTCGCCGCCGCGAAGACCAGGATCTGTGTCAAGCCCATGTTAGAAGCCCTGGTAGATCCACAGCGGCGCCGAATCGGCGGTAAAGATCACCAGCGCGATCAGGATCAGGCACACCAGCAATGCCAGCAGGTGCTCGCGGGAGAACAGCCAGCGCAAAAAGCCTAGCGGTATCCGCATACGCGCAGCTCGCCGCCTTCACGGACCAACTGATACTCACGATCGCCCAGCGGGAAATCCTGCAGCTCGCCGTTGTAGCTGGCGGTGATCTTGCCGCTGCACGTCACCAGGGTCACATCGCCGTCCTTGCCGGTCTCGCTGCACGCCAGGTCCACCAGTTGCGCCGCCACGTTCTGGAAAGCGTCCAGCTCGGTCTGCGCGCTGGATTCCCAGTCGGCACAGGAGAGCGTGGCAAGCTGGTCGGCCTGTCCATTGACCAGTGCGCTCAGGTAAGCTTCCACCGCGGCGGCCGATTCGGCCTTGCCGCCGGCGCAGCCCGCCAGCAGAGCCAGGAAGAGGGAGGACAGCAGGAGGATAAGGGTGAAACGGCGCATAAACACCTCGAAGGCAGAAATGGATGAGGGCGAACCGCTGCAATTATACCCGAGCCGGCATAAAAAAAACGGGGTGAGACTGCCAGGGGAAGCAATCCCACCCCATACCAGGGGTGCAATTTAGCAGAGTCGGCTGTTTATGAAGGAAACAACCGGTGTTCAGGCGGCGCAAATGGAACTTCTTCGGCGGTCCAGACCAACGCCCATGATAGTCCCCGAAGGCTATGTTAATATGATCTGGATAATCTATTTTAGCACAATTCAATGGAACTTCAAGCGGTGCAAATGTTAAATGATTGTAACAAAAATTATATCTATACGCATTATCAAAACAATCCATCTTCCAGCATGCAAATATTGCATGCTGGCCTGCACGCAAAAATTACCTTCTCGCCAGCCGGCGATTTTTGCCCCCTGGCCTGTAAACATTTTCTGCATTCAGGCCAGCCGGAATTTTTTGCCTTAAGGCCTTTCAGCGTGCAAAATTTGCATTTCACGAACGGGCAAATTCTGCACTTCTCCTGCGTGCAAAAAACGCACGTGATTCTTATTAACGACTCTTATTAACGACTCATTACGAAATAAGAAAAGGACTATTTCCTAATGAGCATATAGCAATTTATCTGGTCAGCGGAAAACCCTATTTCACTTTGCGTAACCAAATGCTGGAGCCCAGCCAGTTTCCCGGCTGTTTGAAGGCCGCCTCCACCTGCGACCTGAAGTGGTTGAACAGGTAGTCGTTGAAAAAGAAGATCTCAAATGCCTGGTTGAATTGCAAAAAGGCACGCAACAGATAATCTTCGTTCCAGGCCACGCCCATTTCCATCACCCACCGTTCAGGATACTCAAAGGGGTAAAAAACGTCGTGAAAATGGATCAAAACACCCGGTTTCAGCCTGGGGAGCAAGTCAAAAAAAATCAGGTTGACGTCGCTGTTGCATTTGCTGACATGGGTTGAATCAAAAAAGGCTATGTCGCCCGCTTCCAGCGTCTCAAACAGCCCAAGGTCAATATCCTGAAGACGTTCGCGGATCAACCTGGTGGCCAGACGGTCCTTAGGCTGCAGCAGTTCTCCAAGTCGCTCGGTGTACGGATCGATGAAAGTAAATTCCACCGCATGATCCAGGAATTGATCATTCACATCCAGCATGAGCGCTGATGAGAAACCAGAGCCGACCTCGATGATCCTTTTAGGGCGAAATTGCCGCAGGATCGAATAGAGGACGATCGCTTCGCCCCAGTCAAACAGGCCGTTGCTTAGTGAATACCGAAGCCCCTTGTTCGCATTGTCGGGGTAAGGGAAATCCCCCACGAATTCGCTGAATTGCTTCAGGCATGCCAGCATGGCCTCATCCGGGATGGATATTCCGCGCAGGTCGCGAAGCTGTTTGGAGAATATTCTCTCCTGGTCAGGCAATAATTCCTTAGGATCTGGAATGGGTGAATAAAAATGTCCTGGGGGAACATGCTGGTGCAATTGGATGGCCGAATTACTGACATCGTCTTTTTGAGACTTGCCCTGGCCGTAGAGGTCAAAATAAACCGGCAAATAGTGGGCAAACAACCGATTGTTGATTCGTTCAATCAGCCTGCGAAAAAATGGAATTCTCTTTACACGGTTGATCATTTTTCCTCTTTCCACCTGTTCTTGAACCGGAAAATCGAGAAGACCTTGTTTTACAATTCAATAATCATCCTGGTAAAGTCATTATAACAACACACCATGAATGCAAGAAACACGACCAAAACCAAGATGCACTGCAGAAGAAAATAAATTGATGGTAGTTTGAAAAATGCTTGATCGATAAAGGATGAATTACTTTGTTATCAAGATTCCTGGAACAGAAAGCTGCATTCCAGCGCACGAATCCCTGCATTCCTCATCCCCATTCATCACCCCCCTTTCTTCACCCTCCTCCCCCTCACAATCTCCCCAGGCAACTTCAAGTTCCAC
>JAPKMQ010000204.1 GCA_026645875.1 Longilinea sp. | reverse complement strand
CACTACTCCGATTCCTGGGCCGACCCCGGCAAGCAATTCAAACCGGCCTCCTGGGCAGACCTGGATTTCGACGGCCTGCAGCGCGCGCTTTATGCGCACACGCGCGAGGTGTGCGCCGCGCTGGCCGCGCAGGGCACGCCGCCCCAGGTGGTGCAGGTGGGCAATGAGATCAACCACGGCCTGCTGTGGCCGGAAGGCAAACTGGAAGGCGCGGACGGTTTTGACCGCCTGGCCGCGCTGCTCAAGGAGGGCGCGCGGGCGGTGCGCGAGACGGCTCCGCAGGCGCGCGTGATGCTGCACCTGGCCGAAGGCGGCAACAACCCGTTGTTCCGCGGCTGGTTTGATGCGGCGGCCGCCCGGGGCGTGGACTTTGACCTGATCGGCGCATCCTACTACCCCTACTGGCACGGCAGCCTGGCGGATTTGCAGCGCAACCTCGATGACGTCGCCGCACGTTACAGCCGGGACATCGTCCTGGTGGAAACGGCCTTCCCGTTCACCGCCGCCGACGCCGACGGCACGGAAAACGTGATGCAGTTCGAGGATTGGCAAGGCTGCCCGGCCACGCCGCAGGGCCAGCGGCGCATGCTGGCCGACATCCAGGACGTCCTGCGCGCGGTTCCGAAGGGGCGCTGCCTGGGTTTCTTCTGGTGGGACGCCACCTGGACGGCCGTGCCCGGCAACGGCTGGGACCCGGCCGACCCGTCGCTGGGCAATAACTGGGAGAACCAGGCGCTGTTTGACTTTTCCTCGCGCCCGCTGCCTGCGCTGGAGTTGTTCGGGGGGGTGGAATAAAAGCAGCTTTTCGGGATGGGTCAGGTCCAACAGAAGGTCCACATAGAGGAATGTCCCGACCTGCGTGACTTCAGATCACCAAATAGAACTACATTACCCACAACAAACGAACGCCTCTGAAAATTAGGGTGTTCGTTTTATCGTTTTAAATACCCGATCATCCCGCATGTGGTTTCCACTTGTAGAGCAGGATTAATGTAATCACAACAACCAGTAAACCGGGGATACTTGCCTCAAGTCCAATCTGTCCGCCAGTGATCCAATCTGGAACCCGTGCAAAGACAGGCCGCATCAATCCCAATGGGTCTGTGCCGCTCACCCCAAATCCAAGCACGCCTCCTTGCATTAAATTCGCCATAAAATGCAGACCGAGCGGCATCGCCAGGCTTTCAGTCCGAATATAGGCCACTCCAAACAGGACCGATGCAAGGAAAATATTGATATACGCCAGGATCTTGATGGTACCCGTCATGCCCGGATTAGCCAAATGCGTTAGCAGAAATAAACCTGCCAGCAATAATTGAGCCGGCCACTGACCGAGACCTGCGATAAGCCGTTGAAAAACAAATCCCCGAAACAGCATCTCCTCCGCTGCCGCAACTCCTGCAAAAAGCAGAGCAGTTCTTAAAATGGTTGCCATGCCCAAGGGATTGATTTGCCAATCAACCCAACCGAAAATATACAGGATCAGCGCGGGTACCAGCATGAGCGCGGAACCCACCAGGCTGCCCAGGCAAAGCTCCTTGAACCAGCGCGCATCGATTTTCCCCAACACTTCAGCCAGTGGTTTCCGGCGCAGAAGCTGGCAAACAAAGGTAACCAATGCGATCATAACGGCTTGAAGGCCAATGGAGATCTCCATGGCGTTCTGTTGCGCGACAAGCAAGGTTGGTACCAGGATCGCAGCCAGAACCAAGAAAAAAACGAGGATCCACCAGCCGTTGCGCAGTTGGCGTTCGGAATCTAGAAAGGGATTGATCCGTGTTAGTTGTCGCATTTCGGTCCTAATTTGCGAGCCAGCCAATTTCCATAGAAATAGTTACAGAGGCCGAGTTCTCAGGGAAACAGCGCAAGTAACCACCTGAGCAACCAGGCGAAAAAGAAAAGACCCACGCCAAAGGCAGTATGATTCATCAGGCTGCGTAGTCTTGCCTGCGCAGGATTCTTCGTTTTTGATGTGGCGGGGCCGAGCCCAAATAATGGTTGCATGATGAAGAATGGCGCCAAGACCGTGACAATCCCGAATGTGATTGCTGGAAACGGTGTGGGGTGTTGAAGCCAGTTGTTGCCAACGAGTGCGACGAAAGTGATGGCAAACAGGATGCCTATCGTATAGTGGGCAATCCATCCCACGGTGCATTCCGCGCTCTTCGGTGGCGTGGATCCAATATTGGCATGCCTAAAGATTCCTTCGGGCATATAGCGGATCCAACGCCCGACCTGGCAAATGTCGGATGGACGGATATGGAAGGCATGTTTCGCGAACAATCCCCACAGATCAAAGGCGAGCGTTGCGCCAAGGCCAATCAGGATGGCGCTTGAAAAGTTGTGAATTAGCGTATTCATGAGTTACCTGTTTTTAAAGTCGATTACGAAAGAGTCAATCAACCGGCCGGTTGATCCCTGGATCCGATCTCGGGTGAATTGTTGGGGCTGGCGCCTGTGGAGTTGATTGAAATCAGTGTGATCCCCAGGTCGCGGATGCGTTTCAGGATGCCGTGCAGCGCTGCCTGGTCCACCACCGGACCGGTGAGGAGCGTTGTGCCGTCATCTTCCAGCGTGATACTCAGCTCCTCAAACCGGCCGGCCCACTGGCGGCCCAGATGGCCCTGGATTCGGATGTGGTAGATTGTGGGCTGATTTGTAGTGCCATCTGGACCACTTGTGATCGACATTTTTCTTCTCCTGGCCGTTATGCCACCTGGATGACGACGTTTCCGGCTTTGCGCCCCGTCCCAACGTACCGGTGTGCTTCGGGTACCTGTTCCAACGGGTAGCAGCGGTCGATGACCGCCCGGATTTTGCCCGCCTCGATGAGGTCATGGATGGTGGTCAATTCTTCCAGGCTTTGTTTGGTATTGAGCTTTGCCACCGTCACAAACAGGCTGCCCGGCACCAGCGCTTTTTCCGCCTTGTCCTTCGGGCATTTTCCCACGGCATCAAAGATGGCGTCATACTGCGCCCCGCCGGCTGAAAAATCTTCGCGGGTGTAATCGATGACCCGATCCGCGCCCAGCGATTTCACCATATCCAGGTTCTCGGTGCTGCAAACTGCGGTCACATCGGCGCCAAAGGATTTGGCGATTTGCACGGCATAGGTGCCCACGCTGCCGGACGCGCCGTAGACCAGCACCTTTTGACCGCGCTGGATCTTGCCTTTGCGCAGCAGGCGCAGGGCTGTTGGCCCGCCGATCGGAACGGCGGCGGCTTCTTCATGGGTCATGTTGCGCGGTTTGGCGAGAATCAGGCTGTCTTCGGGCAGGCATTTATATTCGGCGTGCGCGCCGAAGTTCTGTGCCAGGGTGGAGGCAAACACCGTGTCGCCAACCGTGAAGCGAGTCACGCTTTTTCCCACCGCCACCACCTCGCCGGAAAGCTCCATGCCATAGATGGGGTGTTTGGGTTTGGTAAAGCCCAACGTGATGCGCGCGGGCAGCCAAAACGCGGGCGGAACATCCAAACTGCGCATGCGGATATCCCCGGCGCTGATGGTGGTGGCATGCACCTTGACCAGAATTTCATTGGCTTTGGGGGCCGGTGTTTCAACCTCTTTGAGTTGAAGAACTTCCGGGCCGCCGAACTTGCTTGCTACAATCGCTTTCATTTTGACCTTTCCTTTTTCGTGAACAAGGTTTTCTTCTTACAATCTCACACTGTCTTGCCGGGTTCGTGTTGGACGGTGTCGAATCTTGCTTTGCCTGGGTTGGCGCCTGAGGCTGGCACCCGACGCTCAAATAACAGCGCAAATCCAAGCCAGACCAGAGCCATCCCCGTGGGGACTGCTGTCAACTGATCGAGCTGGTCAGGTAGCAGCCGATACAGAAGGCCTGCCAAAGGACCCGATACGGCCAGCAGGATGGCCGCCCCGCGCGGCAAGATGCGGGCGCGGGAGGTGGCGATGCCAAACAACACAAGGCCGAATATAAACAGCACCGACGCAAGCGAATAAACCGTTTGGAGCGCGCCGAGGTTCATCGGACCCGTGGTTCCACCTCTCATTGCCAAGGCGCTCTCAACAAACGCCGGCGCTGCGCTCGTCAACAAAGGCAGGATGGTGGGCTCGATGAAGGATATACACATCTGGACTGCAAAGTAGGTGGTTAGCAGGAGATAGCTGGCCAGGCCCAGCCAACCAGCCTCTTCCACCTGCCTGGCGTACAATCCCGTAACACCGAACAGGCCAAAGATGGACATCAACGTCTTAAGGGAGGTGATCAGGATGAAAGCGTTGGTGTTGACGTTGACCAGACCGTCAGGCGGTTGGATTGGCAGGATGGCCGTGAAAATGATGCCTGTGACCACAGCGGATAGCCCTGCTGCACGGATGAGGTTTGGGGCGGTTACCTTCATTTTGCTCTCCAGATCGCAACTTTGCCTTTGGGATTCATGGGTTTGGTTCCTTCACGGTGTAAGGTCTGCTACCGAGATTCCTGCCGATCCAGCTCTGCGGTGATGGCGGTGGGCTTGAAGCCTTTGACGATCAGGTAAACGCCCAGTCCAAACTCAAACGTTGCGATCGGGATGACGGCGAGCGTCGTCAGGGTCAAGGCTGGCCCGCTGACCCCGAACATGAGCAGCGCCATATTGACAAACAGCACCGGCGCGCCGATGAAGGCCAGCACGGGCAGCGCGCGCGGCACCAGGCGCGAGCGGTAGAGCAGGTAGCCCAGCAGCAGGTCGTCGACCGCCGGCATGATCCCTTGCCCGAGATGGAACTGGTCGTACATAGCGATCAGCGTCTGGCCGGTGACCAATCCTTCGGCGCCAACCCCAGCCCTCCGTAAGGTCGCCAGCGTCAGCAGGCAAACTACGCCGGCAAATATCGTGCTGGCTTCGAGAATGCGCGCGCCGATCAAGCCCAACGACAAAACCTGGTTCTGGCGCTTGAGCGCCGGGTACAGCGCCACCGCGGTGGCGATGCCAGCGAGCGCCACAATGATCTCGAGGATGCCGCCGATGGCGACGCCGGTATCCGGGCCGGCGCTAACGATGTAGTTTGGTTCGCGTACCGCGGCATAAAGAATGAACTGTGGGACAGAGATGAAGGTGATCAGGTACAGAATGCCCGCGGCGAGCGAGGTCTTGCGTGACGCGGTCAGGGTGGTGCGGGGTACGGCCGGGGCACGCTCTTGATTAAAGACATTGGCTTTCATTGCGTTACTCCTTGTAAGACT
>JAPKMQ010000203.1 GCA_026645875.1 Longilinea sp. | reverse complement strand
CCCGCCCGAGCACTACGGCACCACGACCGCCGACGTGATGCAGGTGATCAAGGAGCAGCTTGAGGAGACCGGCCTGATCAAGGTGGAACTCAAGTCGCAGAACTGGGCCGAATACGTGGACAGCTTTGTGGCTGGCAACCTGCCCTTCTTTATGCTGGGTTGGTTCCCGGATTTCGTGGACGCCGATACCTGGCTCTCGCCCTTCGCCTCCTGCGCGCAATCGCCCAGCAACGGCGTGAACTACTGCAACGAGGAAATGGACAAACTGCTCCTCGCCGCCGCATCGACCGCTGACCCGGCAGAACGCGAAGCGCTCTATAAGCAAATTGGCGAACTGTACGTCGAAGAAGTCCCCACCATCCCGCTGTTCTGGGAACCTGAGTTCATCACCTACCGCAACGGCGTTGAGGGCATCAAGATCGGCGCGCCCTTCGAGTTCAGTTACGTGCCGCTCAACTTCACCGCCGATGCCGTGCCTGCTTCTGGCAGCACCGACACCATCATCATTGGCACCACCGACGAAGTTAACAGCCTGGACGCGCAGGATGCCTGGGCGACCCATGACTGGGAAATCATCAAGAACACCGGCCTGCCGCTGCTGACTTACGAACCCGGCACCACCAACCTGGTGCCCGGCGCCGCGGTGGATATGCCAGTGGTCAGCGAGGACGGCAAGACTTACACCTTCACGTTGAAGGACGGCCTCAAGTTCGCCGACGGCACGCCGGTGACCTCGGCCGACTATGTGCGCTCGTGGAAACGCTTCGAGCTTGGCGGACAGGTTTCCGTGCTGGTGCAGGGCTACGTGGCCGATGTGACTGCCCCGGATGAGAAGACGGTGGTTTACACGCTGAAGGATAGCTACAGCTTCTTCCCCGCGCTGGTTGCCACCGCCCCGTTCGTGGTTTCCAACCCGGCTTCCTTCCCCGATGACGCCATCGTGGCCTTCCCGGAAGTGCTGGACGGCCTTGGCCCATACCGCATGGTTTCGAATGCCCCCGGCGAGCAACTGGTGCTGGAAGCCAACCCCAACTACGTTGGCACCCCGCCCAACATCAAGAACGTGATCATCCGCTACTTCGCCGATCCGGCCACGCTGGCCAACGCGGTTGAAAAGGGCGAGATTGACATCGCCTGGCGCGTGCTCGGCCCGGTGGAAGCCGCCCGTCTGCAATCGGTGGAAGGGCTGACCGTCGAGACCATCAATGCGCCTGCGCTGCGCTACCTGGTCTTCAACCACACCTTCATGGTGGGCGGCCAGTAAACCCCGCTTACCGCTGTAACGCTTCCGCGTAGCAATACGCCCTTTCCGGGGGCGAGGGCAACCTTGCCCCCGGAACTTAAATCCGGCTCCCCTTACCCTGACGATACGCAAGAAACCGGGCTCCGTACCTGGCCCCCGGGTCAGGCATGGACTCTGCGGGTAAACTATAATTAAACCAGCATCCATCCGCCCCAACGCCGCTCTTCCGCGTCGAAAATCTCTCCCCACGGAGATGCCGTATGTCCGCTTCCCTGCGAAAGTTCATTATCACCCGGATTCTGCTCACCATCCCGATGGTGCTGATCCTGATTACACTGGTGTTCATCATCATGCGCATCCTGCCTGGCGACCCGATCCGCTCGCAGTTGGGCCCGCGCGTCACCGAAGCGCAGGCGGACGTGCTGCGCGAACGCCTGGGGCTCAACCGCCCGTTGATCGTGCAATACGGCGATTTTCTCGTGGAAATGATCACATTTGACTTTGGCAACGCGCTGACCCAGGGCGAACGGCCGATCAAAGATGAACTGGCCGAGAAACTGCCCGCCACCATTGAGCTTTCCATTCCGGCCGTTATTTTCATGGCGGTGCTGGGCGTGTGGTCGGGCGCGTATGCCGCAAAAAATCGAAAAAAACCGGTTGATTATATTTTCCGGCTGCTCAGCATCGCGGTGTATTCCATTCCCATCTTTGTGATGGGCCTGTTGTTTCAAATTCTCTTTTCCGTGCGCCTGCCAGTGTTTCCGCTGGCGGGGCGCATGGACACTGTGATGCTGGTCAGTTTTGATTCGCCGACCAACTTTTATGTCATCGACGCGATCATCACCGGCAACTGGCCGGCGCTGGGCTCGGCACTGGCGCACCTGGCGCTGCCGGCCTTCACGCTGGGGTTGGCGCTGACCGGCGTGTTTGTGCGCCTGACGCGCGTCAATATGATCGAAATGCTGCAATCCGACTTCATCACCGCCGGGCGCGCGCGCGGAATCCCCGAGCGGCGCCTGGTGTACAAGCACGCCCTGCGCAACACCTTCATCCCCATCCTGACGCTGATCGGCCTGCAATTCGCCGCGCTGATGGCCGGCGCGGTGCTGACCGAGACGACCTTCTCGTGGCCCGGCATCGGCCGTTACCTGGTGGAACGCATCGAGCTGCGCGACTACACCGCTGTGCAATCCACCATTGGCGTGTTTGCCATGTTCGTGGCGGGCATCAGCCTGATCATGGACATCCTGTACGCCTTCATCGATCCGCGCATCCGCTACTGATGCGGCGCAAAGGAGACACATATCATGGAAGAAAAACAAACAACTCCTGACGCCGTGCCGCAGTGGCAGCTTGATTTAGATAAGGTGGGCTTTGTCCGGCGGCTGTTTTTGGCGCGCAAATGGTACGGCGGCGACTGGTGGTTTGTGGCGGTCAGCGCGGTGCTGCTGCTGTTCATCATCCTGCTGGGCGTGGCGCCGCAGTGGTTCGCGCCCCACGACCCGCGCGAAGAGGTTGGCCCGGCGCTGCTGGCGCCTGGCGAAGTGCCGCTGGGCTACGTGCTGGTGGTGCCCGCCGGCAGCAGCACGGCCTCGATCAAGGATATCGGCACCAACAAGAACAACATCGGCTTCGTTGTTGGCAGCCCGGCCAGCCAGGCGCTGCGCAAGACCACCGATGAATTGAACGCGGCGGAAAAAGAGGCCGGCACGGGCATTGTTTACCAGCCGCGCCCGCGCCGTTATGAAACCAACGATCTGGGTCTGGCGGACCTGGCAGAGGGAAAAATTGACGGCTTTGTGGCCAGCATGGAAGAGCTGGAGCCGCTGCTGCCCAACTTCCCCGGCGTCAAAGTGGTTGGCGATCTAAGCGGCAACACGCGTACCTTTGCCCTGGGCACCAACCAGATTGGGCAGGACGTGCTCAGCCGCGTCATCTGGGGCACGCGCATCGCGCTGATCGTTGGGCTCAGCTCGGCCATCGCCGCCTTTTTGCTGGGCGTGCCACTGGGGCTGATCTCCGGCTTCGTGGGCGGGCCGTTCGACCGCATTTTGACCATGCTGATGGACAGCCTGTACTCGTTCCCGGGCCTGATCCTGGCCATCGCCATCGCCGCGGTGCTGGGGGCCGGCATCGGCAACGTCATTGTGGCCATCGCGGTGCTGTACATTCCCACCTACTTCCGCATCGTGCGCGGGCAGACGCTCTCGGTGAAAAATGACCTGTACGTCGAAGCCGCGCGCAGCCTGGGCACGCCGCCCTGGCAGATCCTGACCAAGTACATCCTGCCCAACGTGATCCCCTCGGTGGTGATCATCTTCTCGGTCAACGTGGCCGACGCCATTCTGACCGAGGCCGGGCTGAGCTTTTTGGGCCTGGGCCTGCCGCCCGATACGCCCGACTGGGGCATTGACCTGGCGCGCGGGCAGGATTACATCCGCCGCGCCTGGTGGTTGATCACCTACCCGGGCCTGATGGTCAGCCTGGTGACCTTATCATTCAGCATGCTGGGAGAGAGCCTCGCCGAGATTCTCAACCCGCGGCTGGCGGAGTTGTAAGCCATGAACGACACATCTCCCCTGGTACAAATCCGCGATCTTTCCGTAACGTATAAGACCCGCCTGGGCGACACCAGCGCGGTGGACAAAGTCAGCTTCGACATCCGGCACGGCGAGATTTTGGGGCTGGTGGGCGAAAGCGGCTGCGGCAAGAGCACGCTGGGCAAGGCGCTGCTGCGCATGATCATGCCGCCGGGCAGAATCAGCGCCGGGCAGATCCTCTTCAACGGCGAAGATATCCTGACCTTTGACGACAAACGCCTGCGTGACTACCGCGGACGGCAGGCCAGCATGATTTTCCAGGACCCGATGACTTCGCTCAACCCGGTGCAGACCGTGGAGCAGCACCTGGTGGAGGCCATCCAGGTGCACGAGGCGCAGACCCAAACACCAGACGCGACCGGGCGCATCAAAACGCTGCTCGAGCGGCTGGGCATCATGCAGAGCCGCCTGGCCAGCTACCCGCACCAGCTTTCCGGCGGCATGCGCCAGCGCGTGATGATTGGCCTGGGGCTGGTGCTGAACGCCGGACTGATCATCGCAGACGAGGCCACCACCTCGCTGGACGTGATCGTCGAGGCCAAGCTGGTTGACCAGCTGCGCGAGATCCGCGACGAGTTTGGTGTGAGCATCCTGGCCATCACGCACAATATCGCGCTGGTGGCCGAGATGGCCGACCGCGTGGCGGTGATGTATGCCGGCAACCTGGTGGAACTGGGCGAGGTGAGCCGCATCTTTGACCGGCCGCTGCACCCGTACACGCAGGGGCTGCTGGCCTCGGTGCCCACCACTGAGATCAACGAGCGCAAGGAGTTGTACAAGATGCCCGGCGAACCGCCCAACCTGGCGCGGCCGCCCTCTGGCTGCCGCTTTCACCCGCGCTGCCCGGCGGCCATGTCCATCTGCTCGCGCCACCGGCCCGGCCTCAACGAAGCCGCTCCAGGTCATTGGGTGCATTGCTGGCTCTACCAGGATCACCCCGAAAAAGAAGAGAAGACCCTCAAGGTGGCCGCATGAACGCGCAATTGTCTCCTCAATCACAGGATAACCTGGTGGAAATCCAGGATCTCAAGAAATGGTTCCCGGTGCAGAAGAGCTTCCTCGACCAGTTGCTGGCCGGGCGCAAGGATTTCGTCCGCGCGGTGGACGGGGTGAGCTTCAACATCCGCCGCGGCGAGGCCTTCGGGCTGGCGGGCGAATCGGGCAGCGGCAAAACGACCATCGGGCGGCTGGCCATCGGGCTGGAAACGCCCACCGAGGGCAAGGTGCTGTTTGACGGCATTGACCTGGGCCGCCAGAACGAGCGCGAATTGCGCCACCTGCGCCGGCGCATGCAGGTCATCTTCCAGGACCCCATGGCCTCGCTCAACCCGCGCATGACGCTGGGGGAGGGCGTGGTGCAGGGCTTGAA
>JAPKMQ010000202.1 GCA_026645875.1 Longilinea sp. | reverse complement strand
GCCAGCATAGCCAGAATACCCATTACGCTCAGGCCGCGTTCCTGGGCTCGTAAAACCAGGAAGGCATCCGACGAGTTGCCCAGGTCAAAAATACCCACAATCACCATGAAAACGATAAACGGCTTCCCCAACGACTTAAAGGCGAACTTCGGCAAATCCCGTTGGCCCTTCAAGGATACATCCCTCGCGCCGATGGCCAGGGAGAGCACGGCCAGCACGGCAGGGATCAGGGACAACAGGACGATCAAACGGAAGGTATCCAGGTTAAGCGCTTGAGCGTTTTTTTGCAGGAGCCAGACCACCAGCAGCGCGATCAGGATGCCCAACATGGCGCCGGCCGTATCGGCTGCACGCTGAAAGCCGAAGGCAAATCCGCGCTGCTTCGGTTCAACCGAATCCGCCACCAGCGCATCGCGCGGCGCCGTCCGGATGCCTTTGCCGATGCGGTCGGCCCAGCGCGCGCCTGCAATGGCGCCAACGCTGTTGGTGAACAGGAAAAACGGTTTCGCCAGCGCCGATATGCCGTAACCCGCCACAGCGATCCACTTACGGCCGCCAAGTTTATCGGACAACCAGCCTGAAAACAACTTGAGAACGCTGGCCGTCGCTTCAGCGATGCCCTCAATCACGCCGATCAGGCCGGTGCGAATGCCTAAAACATTGGACAGAAACAGCGGCAGGATGTTGATAACCATTTCGCTGCTGATATCCATGAAAAAACTGGTCAGACTTACAGCCCAGACGTTCCGGGGCAGTTTCTTGAGAGACATTTCTTTGTCATTGTGAGCGGTCGTCATGGTAGCTTTCTTCATCCCTCGCGTTTTGTAAATGCTTCAGATGATTTTACTCCCGAAAACCCGTGGCGACTTGTGCATTTTAACTGCCAGCCGCATCCCTTTGGACACAAACCCGCTGAACGACGGGAAGGCTGATTATCAGGTAAAATAGAGAAACAGATCGAAGGGAAGGGAATGGGAGGGAAATTATGGCCAAAAGGCGCATAGGAATTCTCACCGCCGGGTCAGATAGCCCCGGGCTGAACGCGGCAATTCGAGCCATCGGCAAGGCAGCTCTCAGTGAAGGCTTTGAGTTAATCGGCTTTCAGGACGGTTTCACTGGTCTACTGAATAACCACAGTCTGCCCATCGAAGCGGCCTTCCTTTCGAACATCCTCACCAAAGGCGGTACGGTGCTGGGAACCAGCAAAGACCGCCCACATGAGATGCAAGAGACCCACGGGCCGCAGCACGTCCAGTCCGCCATTGATACATACCGGTCGCACAAACTGGACGGGCTGGTTTGCCTGGGCGGGCGGGATACACAGACCAGCGCGCATTTTTTGCAGGAACGCGGGCTGAACATCATCTCGCTGCCAAAGTCAATCGAAAACAACATTGCCACCACCGAACTCACCATCGGCTTTGATACCGCGCTGGGGATCGCGTCGGAAGCAATCGACCGGCTGCACAGCACCGCTCACGCCAACCACCGCATCATCATTGTTGAAATCACCGGCCACACCGCAGGATGGTTAACCCTGGGCGCCGGCATCGCCAGCGGCGCCGACGTAATTCTCCTGCCGGAAATCCCGTATGACATGCAAAGCGTTGCCAACGCCATCCTCAAGCGCAGCCAGGCTGGCAAGCGTTTTTCACTAATAGCGGTCGCTGAAGGTTCCCGCTCGAAGGATGACGTGGCCTTCTATGAACGCAGCCTGAGCCTGAACGCCAGCCGCCGCAGCGGGCAGGACGCCAAAAAGGTGGCTGCGCGCATCAATCGTCTGGAATCGCAGTTCACCGGTAACACGATGATGCTGGCCAGCCAGTTGGAACAACTGACCGGACTGGAAACGCGCACCACCATCCTGGGGTATCTCTTGCGCGGCGGATCACCTTCCGCCACCGACCGCGTTTTGGCGACCCAGTTTGGAACAGCATGCGTATCCTACATCGAGAAGAACCGTTACGGTGTCATGCTAGCCCAACAAGCCGGCGAAATTACAGCCGTGCCTCTGTCAGAGGTCGCTGGGAAGGACAAACCCATTCCCGCCGATCACCCCTGGCTGACCGGCGCACGGCGCATCGGCACCAACCTGGGCGATTGATCTGCCCGGGCGACACTTTACAGGTGAAACGTGTACTTACCAACAACAGCCGAAGAATTTAAGCAGTTGGGCTGGCAGCAGGCAGATATCCTGCTGGTCAGCGGTGACAGCTATATCGACAGCCCTTTTATTGGTACCGCGGTGATCGGTAAGGCGCTCGCCCAGGCCGGCTTTAAAGTGGGCATCATCGCCCAGCCGGATGTCAACACCCCGGACGACATCACCCGTCTGGGAGAACCGCGCCTATTCTGGGGCGTGTCTGGCGGCTGTGTTGATTCAATGGTGGCCAATTATACGGCCTCGCGCAAGAAGCGCCGCACCGACGACTACACTCCTGGCGGCGTCAACGACCGGCGGCCTGACCGGGCCGTGATTGCCTATGCGAATCTCATCCGCCGGCATTTCAAGAACACCCCCCCGATCGTCCTGGGCGGAATCGAGGCCAGCCTACGGCGCGTGACCCATTACGATTACTGGAGCAACGCCCTGCGACGGCCCATCCTTTTCGATGCCAAAGCCACCTACCTGCTGTACGGCATGGCTGAAAACTCGGTTATCGAGCTGGCCCAATGCCTGCACACCGGCGGCGACCCGACCGGCCTGCGCGGGATGAGCTACATCTCCAATCACGCCCCGGAAGGATATCTGCAACTCCCGGCGCATGAAGAAGCCGTGGCCGATAAAAAAGCCTTCATCGAGCTTTTTCACATGTTTTACCAGAACAACGATCCCGTTTCCGCCCGCGGCCTGTACCAACGCGTTGGCGACCGGATGCTCGTACAAAACCCGCCGGCCCTCTACCCCGATCAAGCCGGCATGGATGCCATCCACGCGCAGCGGTATGAACTCGACCAGCACCCTTATTATGCCCGCCAGGGGGCGGTCCGCGCGCTGGAAACCATCCGGTTTGCCATCTCCACCCACCGCGGTTGCTACGGCGAATGCAATTTCTGCGCGATCGCGGTGCACGAAGGCCGCACCGTTCGCTGGCGCAGCGAGCAATCCATCCTGTCCGAGGCGGAACGGATCGCCGCGCACCCGGAGTTCAAGGGTTACATCCAGGACGTGGGTGGCCCGACCGCCAACATGTATGGGTTTGAGTGCAGCAAGAAGCTGAAACTGGGCAGTTGCCCCGACCGGCGCTGCCTGTATCCCGAGATCTGCCCAGCGATGAAAATTGATCATAGCCGGCAAATTTCCCTGTTGCGAAAAATCCGCAAAATCCCGGGCGTCAAAAAAGCCTTCGTCGCTTCCGGGATCCGCTACGACATGGTGCTGAAGGACAAGCCGCACGGCAGGGAATACCTCAAAGAGATTGTCGATTTCCACGTCTCCGGGCAGCTCAAGGTGGCGCCGGAACACACCTCTGACTCGGTACTCAGGCGCATGGGCAAGCCCGGCGCCCGCTCGCTGCTGGAATTCAAGCAGATGTATGACGAGTTGAACCGCGAAGCCGGCCGCAACCAGTTCCTGACCTATTACCTGATCGCAGCCTATCCCGGCTGCAGCGACGCCGAAATGCGCCAATTGCGCCAGTTCGCTGGCGAAAAACTGCACATCCATCCTGAACAGGTGCAAATCTTCACTCCCACGCCCTCCACCTACGGCAGCCTGATGTATTACACAGAGATGGACCCATTCACGCTGGAACCGATTTTCATCGAAAAAGACCCCGTGCGCAAAGAACGCCAGAAGCAGATCGTTGTCGATAAGGGCAACACCTGGAGCAAGCCGCGGTGAGCGACCTGTTTGCCGTCAGCGCGCCCGGCCTGGTTGGTTTCACCGCCAGCGAACTTGCCGCGATTGGATTTAAAACTGGCGCACAGTTGGACGAGGACGAAGACGGCGGGGTGGCCTTCTCGGGAGGCTTGCCGGAAATCTATCGCGCCAACTTGCACCTAAGAACCGCCAGCCGAATTTTGCTGCGTTTCGGCCAGTTTTACGCGGCTGCGTTTTCAGAACTGCGGAAAAAGGCATCCCGCCTGCCCTGGGAGAAATACCTCCGCGCGGATCAGCCCGTCGCGCTGCGCGTCACCTGCCACAACTCCAAGCTGTACCACTCTGGCGCCGTGGCGGAGCGCGTCCTGGGCGCCATCGGCGATCGATTGAACCAGCCGGTTCCCGCCGCACGTTTCGATGAGAGCAGCGACGCTCCCCCGCAGCTCATTGTGGTGCGGCTGGTCAACAACCAGTGCAAGATTAGCATCGACACTTCTGGCGCGCACCTGCACCGGCGCGGTTATCGTAAAGCCGTGGCCAAAGCGCCGTTGCGCGAGACGCTGGCGGCGGGGCTGCTGATGGCTGCCGGATGGGACGGTGCATCTCCCTTGCTCGACCCATTCTGCGGGTCAGGCACCATCCCGATCGAAGCCGCTTTGCTGTCCCGGAAGATCGCACCCGGACGGTTGCGCCAGTTTGCTTTCATGGATTGGCCCGGCTTTGACCCAACCCAATGGCAGGCGCTGCTGACCCTGGCCGACCAGGCCGTGCTGGACAGCGCGCCGGTCCTGCAGGCATCCGACCGGGATGCAGGGGCGATTGAATCCGCCAGGGCAAATGCCGCCCGCGCGGGGGTTCTGGACGCGATTGAATTTACCCAGCAGGCGGTCTCAGCCATCCAACCGCCGCGGCAGCCCGGCTGGGTAGTTACCAACCCGCCTTATGGCGTGCGTGTGCGTTCCTCGCACGACCTGCGCAACCTGTATGAGCAATTTGGCAAGGTGTTGCAGTTGACCTGCCCGGGTTGGCATGCCGCCATCCTGGGGTCTGATCCGATACTGCTCGGTCATACCCGCCTGAAATTCGACCGGAGTTTCTCTTTCAACAACGGCGGCATCAACGTTCAATTGGTTTGCGGGAAAATACCACCCAACGAAAACAAATCACCCGTACCTTAGGAAATCGATTGTCTGAAGTTTCCGCTCACAAAATATCAGCGATTTACTGGCGTTTTGATCATCACATTGATCCTTCCGCTGATTTTATATGCCTATATCGGCATATTTACCCGCTATGTTGCCGATGATTATGAAACAGCCGGTGCTCTGGCGCGGTATGGTTTCACCGGTGCGCAGCAATACTGGTATCAGACCTGGTCAGGGCGCATCTCCTATTTTGCGCTCGTCTCGGC
>JAPKMQ010000201.1 GCA_026645875.1 Longilinea sp. | reverse complement strand
TGCCTCAGGTCAGTCTGCCGCGCTACACCTCGATGGTGTTCTGGTCAAATCATGTGTTGAAAATAGTGCCTCAGGTCAGTCTATAAGCCGCGCTACACCTCGATGGTGTTCTGGCCAAATCATGTGTTGAAAATAGTGCCTCAGGTCAGTCTATAAGCCGCGTTCTGTCCAACCGGCGGGTCTCCCCCGAGGGGGACACGCGCACCTGTATGGGCAGCCATCTCTCTAGGCGAACTGTTGCCAGCCCGCTCAAGCAGCCTACCCGGAACTTCTACCCCGCGGGATATCTCTATCCCGGGGGATATTGAGGCGGGCAGCCTCCCGTTCCTGCTTGGCCTTGCTCCCGATGAGGGTTGCCTGGCCGCCGCATTACTGCGGCGCCGGTGGTCTCTTACACCGCCGTTTCACCCTTGCCCCTTGCGGGGTGGTATGTTTCTGTGGCCCGATCTGGCAGGTTGCCCCGCCCCGGGTGTTACCCGACATCGTGCCCTGTGGAGCGCGGACTTTCCTCGACATCCCACGAGGGGATGCCGCGGCTGCCCGACTGGCCTGAGGCACGTTGATCATACCGTCAATCCAGGCGGGCGTCAACCGCGCCAATTTGCCCGCCGCGGCGTGAATGCGGTAAAATTGACATTGGTCCGCCGGGCGGCCTTTACAGCTGCGGGATTTCGGTATAAAACTCATGCAAAGACGGTTGCAATTTGCCAATGTAATGAATGGATCCACTCTGAAACGAGTGAAATTATTATCCAAACGAGGAAATCATGCGAACACCCTTTGTTGCTGGAAACTGGAAGATGAACATGACCGTCGAGCAGGCGCGCGGGCTGGTGGCCGAATTGCTGCCCGGTTTGCAGGCGGTAGCATCCGTTGAACGTGTTCTGTGCCCGCCGTTCACCTCCCTGATGGCGGTTTCGGCCATGTTGGCTGGCACCCGCATCGGGTTGGGCGCGCAAGACCTGCATGCCAAGGCCTCCGGCGCCTACACCGGCGAGATTTCGCCGGCCATGGTGAAGGAATTCTGCAATTACGTCATCATTGGGCACTCCGAACGCCGCCGCGATTTCGCCGAGACCGATGAGATCGTCAACGCCAAGGTCAAAGCGGCGTTTGGCGTGGGGCTGCTGCCGATCATGTGCGTGGGTGAAACGTTGGAAGAGAACGAATCCGGGCGCACCGCCGAGGTGGTGACCCGCCAGGTGAAAGAAGGTCTGGCTGGCTTGAGCCCTGAACTGGCCCGTGCGCTGGTGATCGCTTATGAACCAGTATGGGCCATTGGCACCGGCCGCGCGTCCACCGCGGATGCCGCCAACCAGATCATTGCCGAAACCATCCGCAAACCGCTGGCCGAATTGTTTGGCGCGGATGTGGCCGAAGCCGTGCGCGTGCTGTACGGCGGATCGGTGACCGGCGCGAATGCCGCTGAGTTCTTCGGCATGCCTGAAATTGACGGCGCGTTGGTGGGCGGCGCAAGCCTGAAACCGGCGGATTTCCAGAAGATCGTCGAAGCTGCCGCAAAGTAATCTTATCCATGCCGGCGGCGATCGACGGGCTGGTGTATTTCACGCTCAGCCTGGTGTTGTTCTGGCTGGCGCAGCGCTGGCTGCACCGCGAGTTGCAGGCGGTGCTGCTGTTGTTGACGCGCAACCCGTCGGCGGCTATCGGTATCTTTTCGCTGCTGTTTTTTCCGGGCGTGCTGTTGCATGAGACCAGTCACTTCCTGATGGCCCGCCTGCTGCGCGTTCGCACAGGTAAGTTTTCCCTGATACCGCAAACCACGCCGCAAGGATCGCTGCGGTTGGGCTACGTGGAAACCGCCCGGGCAGATTGGCTGCGGGATACACTCATCGGCCTTGCGCCGCTGCTGACCGGCGGCGTTGTGATTGCCTGGCTGGGCCTTAGCCGGCTGCATTTGATGTCGGTGGGCTCGGCCATTCTGGCGGGCGAGTGGCCGGCTCTGCCGGCTTTGTTGCGCCAGGTGGCGGCCGTGCCGGATTTCCTTTTGTGGTTTTACCTGGCCTTTGCCGTCAGCAGCACCATGCTGCCCTCGGCTTCTGACCGCCAGGCCTGGCTGCCGATGGGATTGGTGCTTTTAGCGGTCGTGGGCGTTGCCGTGGCGGCGGGGGCCGGCGAATGGATGTTGCAGCATCTGGCGCCAGCGGTGAATTCGACCCTGCGTTCGGTCTCCGGCGTTTTTGCGGTCAGCTTGTTGCTGCACCTGGCGCTGGGGATCCCTTTCTGGCTGTTGCGACTTTTTATCAGCCGGATCACCGGTATGCGGGTTGTGTGAAGCTGGACGACGGGGTGTGAATATGGCAAATATCCTCCGAATAGGGAACAATGGTACGAGGAGCACGCTCGCTCGGGGTGATACAATCGTTTACAGGCTGTTTTCAGGTCAAGCTCAAAGCGGATAACAATGCTGATCGATTCTTTGGGACGTCAAATCACCTATCTCCGAATTTCCGTCACGGACCGCTGCAATTCGCGCTGCGTGTATTGCATGCCGTTGGCAGGCGTGCCGTGGAAATCACACGATGAAATCCTGCGCTATGAGGAAATTACAGAAATTGTGCGGGTGATGGCTGCCGAGGGAGTGCGGGCGGTGCGCCTGACTGGCGGCGAGCCGTTGGTGCGGCCAAACCTGCCCGAGTTGGTCGGCATGCTGGCGGCCATTCCTGGCATCGAGGACATCAGCCTGACGACCAACGGTTTGCTGCTCGAACAGCAGGCCGAAGACCTGGCCAGAGCGGGCTTGAAGCGCATTAATGTGAGCCTGGATACGATGAAGCCCGAGCTGTTTCAACGGATTACCCGGGTGGGCTCGATCGAGCGGGTGATGCGCGGCCTGGATGCTGCCGAAAAATGCGGCCTGACGCCGATCAAGATCAACATGGTGGTGATGCGTGGGATTAATGAGGATGAAATCATCCCGATGGCGCGCCTGTCGATCTCACGCCCGTGGCATGTTCGCTTCATCGAGTTGATGCCGCTGGGCAACCAGCAGCCCTGGGGCGACGGTTTCCCGCTGCCAGAAACGATGTACTATCCCATCCGCGAAATCCGCGCACAACTGGAAACGTTGGGATTGGAGACCGTGACGGACAAAAGCGGCAATGGTCCGGCGGTCGAATACCACCTGCACGGCGCGCAGGGTCGGGTGGGTATGATCGCGGCGCTGGGCGAGGCATTTTGCGGCACCTGCAACCGGCTGCGTCTCACCGCGGATGGAACCATCCGGCCGTGCCTGATGAGTGCGGAAGAAGTCAACCTCAAGGACGCGCTGCGCTCCGGCAAACCAATCCTGCCCCTGATCCAGCAGGCGGTAAATGTGAAACCGCTGGGGCACGAACTGGCCAGCCGCCCCGCGCCGGAAGGCCGTTGTATGCTGCAGATCGGCGGATAATGGAAATCAATAGTCCAACGAAACAAGAAAAAGACCTCATTCAGGCGAAAGAGGTCTTTTTGTTACTCTCCGTTGCTTAAGCCGTGCCAAACTGCCGGTCGCCGGCGTCGCCCAGGCCGGGGATGATATACCCGCGTTCGTTGAGGTGATCGTCGATGGCTGCCAGGTGAATGGGCACATCCGGGTGATGACGCTGCATGTTGGCGATGCCTTCCGGGGCGCCGATCAGGCCGACGAATTTGATTTTGGAAACGCCCCAGCGCTTCAGCACGTCCACGGTGGCGGTCGCGGAACCGCCGGTCGCCAGCATAGGATCCAGGATGAGGCAAACGGAGACGGTGGGCTCAATGGGCAACTTGTTATAGTATTCCACCGGTTTGAGCGTTTTTTCGTCGCGGTACAGGCCGATGTGCCAGACTTCGGCGGAGGGCATCAGCTCCCAAAAGCCTTCCACCATGCCCAACCCCGCGCGCAGGATCGGCACCAGGCCGATTTTATCCTTCAACTGGGCGGCCCGGGTCACAGCCAGGGGCGTTTGCACATCGACCGCGGTCGTGGCAAGGTCGGCTGTGGCTTCGTAGGCCAGCAGCCCGGCGATTTCGCGCACCAGTTCGCGGAATTTTTTCGGTTCGGTGGCTACGTCGCGCATCTTACTGAGTTTGTGGGCAATCAGCGGGTGAGAAGATACGTAAATGTTGGACATGCCGGTCTCCAATCGGATTGTTTGTTGTCCCAATTATAGTCGCTTTGGGCAGATAAGGTATAATTCAGCCCATGAGCGACTCTCCAAACCGCGTCATTTCACCGGAACCGCGGCCGGACGACCGCATTGACCAGGCTCTGCGGCCGCGCAAGTTGGCTGAAATCATCGGCCAGGACCAGATCTGTGAGAACCTGGGCATCCTGATCGCGGCAGCGCGCAAGCGCAATGAACCGCTCGACCATGTGCTGTTTTACGGGCCGCCCGGCCTGGGTAAAACCACGCTGGCGCACGTTCTTTCCAACGAAATGGGTGTCAACATCAAAATCACCGCCGGACCGGCAGTCGAGCGCGCCGGCGACCTGGCCGCCATCCTCACCAACCTGCACGCCGGGGATATCCTGTTCATCGATGAGATTCACCGGTTGGGCAAGGCGGTGGAGGAAGTGCTTTACCCGGCCATGGAAGATTACGCGCTGGATATCGTCATTGGCAAGGGGCCATCGGCACGGTCGATCCGCCTGAAACTGCCGCGCTTTACCGTGATCGGCGCAACCACGCGGCTGGCGTTGGTGAGCGCGCCGCTGCGCGCGCGCTTTGGCGCGGTGTACCGCCTGGATTATTACGACCTGCCGGCCATGACGCAAATCGTCCGCCGCGCCGCGAAGATGCTGAACGTGCCCAGCGAAGATGGCGGCATCGAAGAAGTGGCCCGCCGGGCGCGCGGCACGCCGCGCATTGCACTGCGCCTGTTGCGCCGCGTGCGCGATTATGCCCAAGTGCGCGCCGACGGCGTGATCAACCGCGAGATCGCCAACCTGGCGTTGAACCTGCTGAACGTCGATCCGCTGGGATTGGATGAGGTGGACCGGCGGGTGCTGCTGACCATCATTCAAAAGTACAACGGCGGGCCGGTCGGATTAAACACCATCGCTGCCTCCATCAGCGAAGAACCGGACACGATCATGGACGTGGTCGAGCCATACCTGCTGCAACTGGGTTTCATCGACCGCACGCCGCAGGGCCGGGTGGCGACGCGGTCGGCGTACGATCACCTTGGGCTGGCTTTCCCGGAAGAAACCCAACAGCCGCGCCTGATCTGAGCTTTTTTTGCCCCAATAGGATTGAATGAAGACGAGCGAT
>JAPKMQ010000200.1 GCA_026645875.1 Longilinea sp. | reverse complement strand
GCGTGGCGGGCGGCTCATCGCTGACGGCCTGCTCGAGCAGGGCCAGTTCATCGGCGCACAGGTTCATCCCGGTCAGTGCTTCGGACAGACCGGCCGGCTGGCTTGTAAAGAGCGCAAGCACACCCGGCAGTCCGCGCAGCGTATGGCGGATGGCAGTCAGATCGCGCGGCCCGGCGTGACCTGAGATGACGCGGTTGACCAACCGTTCCAGGTCGCCCAGCGGACGCAGCGCTGCGCGCAATTCTGCGCGCAGCAGGCCGTTCTCCACCAGGCAGGCAACGCCCTCCTGGCGGCGCTGGATGGCGGCCGGGTCGAGCAGCGGTTTGCTGACCCACTGGCGCAGCAATCGTTTGCCCATCGGTGTGGCGGTGTGATCGAGGACCGAAAGAAGCGATCCTTGCACTTCGTTGGTACGGATGGTTTCGGTCAGTTCCAGGTTGCGGCGCGTGGCCGCGTCGAGCGTCATGAACTCGTCCAGCGAATAGGTGGAGAGCGAATTAAGCAGTTGCAGCGCGGAAGGCTGAGTTTCCTGCAGGTATTGCAGCACTGCTCCGGCCGCACGCACCGCTAGGGGCAGCCCGTGCAGGCCAAAACCGTCCAGCGAGCCGGCCTGGAAGTGCCTCAGCAGGGTCTCCTGGCAGCGGCCAGTTTCAAAGCGCCAGGCCGGCCAGCGGGTCGTGGATCCGGGGAAGCCATTGCCGACCTCATTGCCCTCAGGCAGCAACACCTCGGCCGGGTTCAAACGGATCAGTTCCGCGCGCAGCAGCCCGGCGATGTCCTCGCCCTCCAGTTCCGTCGCGGCAAATTCACCGGTGGTGATATCCACATAAGCCACGCCGGCGCGGTTTTCCGCCGGAAAAACCCCTACCAGGTAGTTGTTCCGGTCGCCCTTAAGCAGACCTGGTTCCACCACCGTTCCGGGCGTGACCACGCGCACCACCTGGCGCGGAAACAACCCCTTGATGGGTTGTTCACCGACCTGCTCGCAGATGGCGACGTGGTAGCCCTTCTCGATCAGGCGCGCCAGATAATTCTCGACCGCGTGGTAGGGAATGCCCGCCATGGGGATGCGCGTGCCTTTGGCAACGCCACGCGAGGTGAGGACGATATCCAGTTCGCGCGAAGTGGTTTCGGCGTCCTGGTCAAAGGTTTCGTAAAAATCGCCCAGGCGGAAGAAGAGAATCGAGTCGGGATACTGGCGTTTGATCTCGAGGTATTGCTGGCGGATGGGGGTAACGTCGTCGGACATGTGTTTGATTCTATATTCTGCGCGGATATTCGGCAAGCCCCGGACGCCCCGGGAATGAAAACCCGGGCACGCGCCCGGGTCGGAAATCGGGTTAGGTGAGCAACTTAGACTTTTGTGCCGCACTCACCACAGAACTTAGCGCCGGGTTGCAATTTGGCGCCGCATTTGGCGCATTTGTCGTCGAATTTCACCTTCGCGCCGCAACTCGGACAGAATTTGGCGTTGGTCGCCAGCGGTTCGTTGCACTGCGGGCAGGTGGCGCGGATGGTATCGTTCCAGTTGCCTTCCGCCAGTTTCTTGTCTTCTTCCGCCATGGCGGCATGCGCCCAGATCTCCTGGACCGAATGTGAAGCCTGCGCCGCGCTCATCTCAACGCCCAGGTCAGGCGCGCATTCCTTGCATAACCCGCGCTTGTTATTCCAACAGCTCTTCTTGCACACCCAACTCTGGCAGCGCGGGCATTGGACGAAATTCGGGCGGATCTCGTGACCAGCTTTCAGGAAGGCATCATCGTGCGCCTTCTGCCAGGCTGAGGAACGTACCGATTCGCCCACGGTCGCCGCGCTGGAAAAAACGCCTCCAAACAGGCTTGAGGCGGTATTAAGGACGTTGGCAATATTGCCCGGCGCCCAGGCGACAAAGGCGGTGCGGTGACCCGACCTGCAACGGTCGCAGAAGAATTCAAACTGAAAACCGTTGTCGGTGCTGAGATCGTTGTAATTGCGGCTAAATTCGATGGCTTCAGTCATGCGATCCCTCCCAATGTGATGGCTATTTGATTATAGCAAAGGTTCGTGAAAACACCTGCAACCAAATCGGAACAAATTCTCTCCGGCCCGGATTTTCAGTTGCGTATATAATTATCGGATAACTACCCCGGAGGACTACATGACTGATGAAATGCCTGAGCGTCATCCTGTATTGCAGGGTGTCGAATTGATGGTTGGCACCTGGGCGTGGGGCGACCGGTACATCTGGGGATTCGGTCAGGAATACGGGCGGGATGAAATCGCGGCTGCCTTTGAGGCCTGCATCCAGAGCGGCACGTTGTTTTTTGATACCGCAGAGGTGTACGGACAGGGAAAATCGGAGGAGTTCCTGGGGCGTTTCCAGGAGGGAAACGCTCATGATATTCGCATAGCCACGAAGTTTATGCCATATCCGTGGCGCCTGCGGCGCGCCAGCTTGACTCGCGCCTTGAAGGCCAGCCTGCGCCGCCTGAACCTGGTCAGGGTTGATCTGTACCAGATGCATCAGCCGTTGCCGCCGATTCAGCCGGAGACCTGGATGGATGCGATGGTTGACGCGCTGCAGGCCGACTTGGTGGGAGCGGTGGGGGTGTCGAATTATTCGCGCGATTGGACTGACCGCAGCCAGAACGCGTTAGGGCGCGCAGGCTACCGCCTGGCCTCCAACCAGGTGGAGTATTCGCTGCTCAACCGGCAGATTGAAAAAAACGGCCTCCTGCAGCACTGCGTCGACCAGGGAATCACCGTGCTGGCCTACAGCCCCCTGGCGATGGGTGTGCTGACCGGCAAGTATTCACCTGAAAAGCCGGTCAAGGGCATACGCTCGGCGGTGTATAACTCGCGGCTGTTGGGGCGCATTCAGCCGCTCATCCAGTTGTTGAATGAGATAGGATCCGACCATGCCGGCAAGACCGCCGCGCAGGTGGCGTTGAACTGGGTCATCTGCAAAGGCGCGGTGCCGATTGCCGGGGTGAAAACGCCGATCCACGCGCTGCACAATGCCGGTGCGTTGGGCTGGCGCCTCTCAGAGGAAGAAATTCAACGGTTGGATCACGTCAGCGACAAGGTCGCCAAAGAGAAATAATCGGCGCAACTTTCCCTTAAAGACTGCGTATATTGTGTGTACAGTCAAAAGGAGATGACAGGCATGAACGCTTCAGGAAATGTATTACGCAGATCGCGCAGCGACCGAGTTGTAGCGGGTGTGTGCGGCGGGTTGGGGGCTTTCTTTGGGATCAACCCGGTCTGGTTCCGGCTGGCATTTTTACTTGCCCTGCTGCCCGGCGGTATCCCGGGCTTGCTGCCTTACGCGGTGATGGCGATCATTATTCCGTCTGAATAACGCGCCCCAAATACCGGTTGATTTGCCGCCCTCCCTTCCACAAGAAGGGAGGGTTCTTTATAATAGGGGGATGAGCGATCAGAAAACCCAATTCTTTCATTTTCACACCATCAACGAATTCATGCTGCCGGATTTCCGCCAGCAAGTATTGACCCAGGTGATCACGAACATCGAGTCACTGCCACCAGAGCTGCGCTCGCAGTTGAGCGCGCAAATCCGCCAGCTGGTCAAGGTGCCCGGCTTCCGCAACAGCAGTCAGGCGCCGGCCGTGGTGAAGGTGCGGGGCTCGATTCAGGCATTTGAACGCAGCCCGCAGTTTGCCGCAAATGTCCTGTCGGCCTGGAGCGAACTAAACGCCAGCTTGCGCCAGCAGGTCTACGATTTTCTCGTTCAGCGCGGCTGGAAGGTGCTGCCCGTGGAAGCCGACCGCACCAAATTGCCCGGCTTTTTGACCCGTTGGCCGAAGGCCGAACAGTTCGATGTGCTGGACGAATCCTTCCGCGCCGCGCACCCTGAAACGTCCCATAGCACGGATGACATCAGCCTGATGGTGGTGTGGTTAAGCACGCGCCTGCCGTACGAGCTGGTTGAAAAACCGGATGAAGATAGCCCGGAAGCATAGAAGAGCCAAAAAAGAACCGCGGAGGCCGTTTCCTCCGCGGTTTATTCTGTAAATTCGATCTCGGCGTCCAGCTCCTGGTTCAGGTCGCCTTCGGCCAGGATTTCAATATCGCCGAACAGGTTTGTTTGCCGGGCTTCGACCAGGTGGCGCTTGATCAATTCAAGCATGGCCAGGAAGGTTACTACGATATCGACGCGCGAGGTTTCGGTGGAAACGATCGAGCGGAAGGTGGACGTGCCCGCCCGGCGCAGGGTATCGATCAGCCTGGTGATTTTTTCGCGGATGGTGACGCGCGGCATCGAGACTACCTGGCTGAGCGGGGCAAGTTGACGCTGGCTGTGGAATACATCGCGCGCCGCCTGAAGCAGATCCTCAAGCGTCACACCGGTCAGATCGAGGTGGACAGGCAGGTTGGTTTTGGGCGGAGGCGCGATGCGCAGGTAGGTATGCAGCCGGGCCAAATCCTGTTGGTCGAGGTACTGGCCCAATTCCTTGAAGCGTTTGTACAGGATCAACTGCCGCGCGAGCGCTTCGGCGTCGTCCTCGGGGGTGGGGCCGCTGAGGTCCAGGCTGGGGCGCGGCAGCAGCGCGGCGGATTTAATTTGCACCAGGCGCGCCGCGATGACCAAAAATGCCGAAACTTCAGCCGCGCTGCGGTCTTCCAGATTGCGCAAATAGGCCAGGTACTGGTCGGTGACCTGGGCCAATGCCAGCCGGGTGATGTCCAGCTCGGCGTGCTCGATCAATTCCAACAATAGATCTAGCGGGCCTGCATAGACCTCTGTTGCAATCGTATATCCTTCCGTCTGGTGTCCGGCGACCTGGAGACTCACGCACGCAATTATAGCAGAGATCGGGCGGTTTCCTGGCTCATCAGGCGGAAATCAAAAGCCCTCTAAACACGGGGCAGATTCAAAGGCCAACTGCCTGTATAATACGAGCATGCCAAAACACGATCAACAGTTATCGCATATCGACGCAAGCGGCAAGGCGCACATGGTTAACGTGTCTGCCAAGCCGGATACCGAACGCATCGCGATCGCGCGCGGCGAGGTGGCGCTGATGCCCGAAACGGTGGCGTTGATTCGCCAGGGCCTGATGAAAAAGGGCGACGTGCTCACTGTGGCGCAAATCGCGGGCATCGCCGCGGCCAAACGCACTTCTGAGCTTATCCCGCTGTGCCATCCCATCCCCATCCATCAGGTGAGCGTTGACCTGGAGCTGGATGACCGCCTGCCTGGCGTGCAGATCAGCGCGCGGGTGGTGACTGTGGGCAAGACTGGCGTGGAAATGGAAGCCCTGACGGCGG
>JAPKMQ010000001.1 GCA_026645875.1 Longilinea sp. | reverse complement strand
GTCGCCAACGTGACCGGCGGGCTGTACCCGACCGGCAAAGAAGAAGTTCTCGATATCCTGGCCCGGCAGGTGGCATCGCCGGTGCAGTTCATCCGCGGCGTGCAGACCCTGTACGAACAGGGCGCGCGCGTGTTCGCCGAAGTGGGTCCCAAGCGCGTGCTGAGCGCGCTGACGACCGATATCCTCAAAGAAACCGAGGGCATCACCATTGTGGCGACCAACCATCCGCGCAAGGGTGCGCGCACCAGCTTCAATGAAGCCCTGGCCGGGTTGTATGCAGCTGGGGTGGGGCCGCGTGCCAGCATGGAACAGCGCGAACTGCCGCTGGAGATTTCGGTGGTTGCCACTCCAGAACCGACCGCGGTTTCCGACGGCCGCCTGCCGTTGACTGGCTCGGTGGTGATCACTGGCGCGGGGTTAGGATTGCCCGGCAGAGGCAAGCACGTCTTTGAGGAAGATAATGTGGCGCGCATTCTGCGCGGCGAACAGATGATTGAACCGCTGCCAGATGAGGCCCGCGCCGCCATGCTGGAACGGCGCGTGACCCGCCTGGAGAAAAGCGAGTCTGGCGCCCAGATGGTGACCATCGACTCGCTGGATCAGACGGTGAAACTGGCCGGGCAAAGCGGTGACTTTGACCTGGCAGCCGAATTCGGTGTGCCGCTCGAGCGCGTGGAAGCCACCGACATTTCCACCCAGCTTGCCATTGCCGCCGGGGTGGAGGCGCTGCGCGATGCGGGCATCCCGCTGGTGATGCGATACAAGCGCACCAGCACGGGCTCGTACCTGCCCGACCGCTGGATGCTGCCGGAAGCGCTGGCGGATGAGACCGGCGTGATCTTCGGTTCAGCCTTCCCGGGCGTGGAGCGGCTGGCGGAAGAATCGGCGCGCTTCTCGGAGCACCAATCGCTGACCAACCAACTGGCAGAGGTGCGCGCCATGCAGGCCCAATTCGCGGACCAGGCACAAGTGCGGCAGGCGCTGGACCAGCGCGTGCTAGAGTTGGAAGCGCAACTGGCCAAGCTGGATTATCACTTTGACCGGCGTTTCATCTTCCGCATCCTGGCGATGGGCCATTCGCAATTTGCCGAGTATATCGGCGCGCGCGGCCCGAACACCTATGTCAATGCCGCCTGCGCCACCACCACTCACGCGGTCAGTATTGCCGAAGACTGGATCCGCACCGGGCGCTGCCGCCGCGTGGTGGTCATCGCCGGCGACGACGTGACTGACGGCAACCTGGTGAACTGGATCGGCACCGGTCTGCTGGCCAGCGGCGCGACCACCACCGAGGAGAACCTGCGCATGGCAGCGCTGCCTTTTGACCGCCGCCGCAACGGCATGATCATGGGCATGGGCGCGGCCGCGCTGGTGGTGGAAAGCGAAGACGCAGCCCGCGAGCGCGGCGTACGCGCCATCTGCGAGATTCTCTCCACCCAGATTGCCAACAGTGCATATCACGGCACGCGTCTGAACGTGCAGCACATCAGCGAGGTGATGGAACGGCTGGTGTCGGTGGCCGAGCAGCGCTTTGGCTTGAAGCGCGCGGAAATGGCCGGCAGTATGATGTTCATGTCGCATGAAACCTACACCCCGGCGCGCGGCGGATCGGCAGCGGCTGAGATCCACGCGCTGCGTTCCACCTTTGGCCCGCAGGCCAACCAGGTGATCGTTTCAAATACCAAGGGTTTTACCGGGCATACCATGGGTGTAGGCGTCGAGGACGTGGTGGCGGTCAAGGCGTTGGAAACCGGCCAGGTGCCGCCCATTGCGCACATCGATGACGGCTTTGACCCAGACCCCGAGCTGGGCGACCTGAACCTCTCACGCGGCGGGACGTACCAGCCCGAATTCGCGCTGCGGCTGGGGGCGGGCTTTGGCTCGCAGATTGCCATGTCGCTGACCCGCCGGGTGCCCGGCGTGGGCGAGCGCATCGACGTGCAGGCATACAGCCGCTGGATGGCGGCTGTGGCCGGGTATGACCACGCAGAGACCGAGGTGGTTCAACACACGCTGCGCATCTGCGACCTGGGCGCACCGCAGCACGAACCGCGGAAATCCGTGTGGCAGTACGGCCAGGGGCCGACTATGTGGGCTGTGAGCAGTATGAAGCGTGAAGAGGTGAAGCGTGAACCGGTGGAAGAAACCTCACCGGTTCCAGAAACGGTTCACGACTCACGCCTCACGGTTCACGATTCCGAAATCCAACAGCATCTCCTCACCCTTGTCTCCGAAAAGACCGGCTACCCACCCGAGATGCTCGAGTTAGACCTCGATCTCGAAGCCGACCTGGGCATCGACACGGTCAAACAGGCCGAGTTGTTCGCCGCGGTTCGCGAGCATTACGGCATCCAGCGAAGGGAGGATCTGCGCCTGTCGGACTACAATACGCTGGCGAAAGTGATGGGGTTTGTAAAAGAAGGGGTGAAGCGTGAAGATGTGAAGCGTGAACCGGAGGAAGAAACCTCACCGGTTCCAGAAACGATTCACGACTCACGGCTCACGATTCACGATACCGAAATCCAACAGCATCTCCTCTCTCTTGTTTCTGAAAAGACCGGCTACCCCCCGGAAATGCTCGAGTTGGATCTCGACCTTGAAGCCGATCTGGGCATTGACACGGTCAAGCAGGCCGAGCTGTTTGCCGCGGTGCGCGAGAATTACGGCATCCCACGGAGGGAAGATCTGCGCCTGTCGGACTACAATACGCTGGCAAAAGTGATGTCGTTTGTGAAGGATGGCTTGAAACGTGAAGCAGAGGTGAAGCATGAATCGGAAGTAGATACTTCACCGTTAGCAGAAACGGCTCACGATTCACATTCCACGCCTCATGATGCATCCATCTCCCGCCGTATCCCCGTTCCGGTGTTGCAACCGCGGCTGGAACTATGCCTGCCGACCGGCGTGGCGCTGGACGAGAGCAGCCGCGTGCTGGTGGTGGCCGACGAGGGCGGCGCGGCGGTCGCGCTGGCGCGCAAGCTGCGCGGGCGCAAGGCAGCGGTCGTTAAAGTGCAGCCGGATTCTTCGGATGAATTCCGGCAAAAATTACTTGACTTGCAAAAGGAAGGCCCTTTCGACGGCGTTTATTTCCTTCCGGGGCTGGACGGTGAACCGGCAATAACCGAAATGAACCTCGAAGAGTGGAATAATTTGCTTGAAACGCGCCTGTTCGCGCTGGATGGTGTGCTGCGGGGATTGCCTGAAAAAGCTTTCCTGGTGTGCGCCACGCGCATGGGCGGGCTGCACGGATACGGGCCACAACCTGACGCGGCTGCCATGAGCGGCAGCACGCGCGGGTTGGCCAAGGCGATTGCGCGCGAACGCGAGGGCATGCTGGTCAAGGTGGTCGATTTTGAATCCGTTGCCAGCCATGCTCAGGTTGCCAATTGCCTGATCGAAGAGACCTTGAGCGACTCGTCTTTGGTCGAGGTCGGCCGGGAAGGCGATTTGCGCTTCGGCGTAGCCCTTACAGGGCAGGCCCTTTCAACGCAGTCGACGGGAATCGAAGTAATGGCAGAATTGCCTAAGGGTGCTGTCTTCATCGTGTCGGGCGGCAGCGGCGGCATCACCGCACCGGTGGTGCAGGACCTGGCGCGGGCGACGCGCGGGCGCTTCTACCTGCTGGGCCGGTCGGAGCTGCCTTCGCCGCAGGATGCTGACCTGGCGCTGCTGCGCAACGACCGCGAAGCACTCAAACGTGAAATTGCACGCCGCTTGGCCGATGCCGGTGAACGCGCCACACCCTCGCGGGTGGATGCGAAACTTGCCGCGTTGGAACGGGCTGCCGCAACGATCGAGACGATGGCTCAGGTGCGGCAAATGGGCGGCAAGGCGGTTTACATCGCATGTGATGTAACCTCTCCGAAGGCGGTTGATGCGGCTATCCAGCAGGTGCTGGACGCCGAAGGCCGGGTGGATGTGCTGATTCATGCCGCCGGGATTGACCACAGCCGCAAACTGGAGAGCAAGCCGGTCGAAGAATTCCGCCAGGTGGTGGCGGTGAAAGCTGGCGGGCTGTTCCACCTGTGGAAGGCGTTGGAAAACCGCGGTTCGTTGCCTGGGCATCTGGCCGTTTTCACTTCGATCGCCGGACGTTTTGGCAACGGCGGGCAGACCGACTACAGCGCCGCCAACGACCTGGCCGCCCGAATGGTCGCAGCCGTCCGGATGGAACACCCTGAAATCCATGCCGTGGCGTTGGACTGGGGCGCATGGGCTGAGGTGGGCATGGCCGCGCGCGGCTACATCCCGCGCCTGATGCAGATGGCCGGCATCGAGATGCTCGACCCGCAAGCAGCTGCGCCTCTGGTCCGCGCCGAACTGGAACGCGGCATAGTGTCTGAAGTGGTGCTGGCAGGCGCGCTGGGGCAACTGGATCATCCGGTCAGCGCGGAGGGCGGACTGGACCTGGAGCGGGCCAACCGCGCGCTGCGTGACGGCAAGCCCATCCACACGATGCTGAGCCGCGTGACTGGCATGAGCCTGAACGAGGGCGTGCTGCTGGAAGCGGAACTGGACCCGAACAACGAACCGTTTTTAAAAGATCATGCCCTCAACGGCATTCCGGTGCTGCCGGGGGTGATGGGAATCGAGGGTTTCAGCGTGGCCGCCAGGCACATTGCCTCGGTTCTGGGATCAGCCAAAGCTGGTTTCGATGTGGCACGCCTGGAGGATATCCAATTCCTGGCGCCGTTCAAGTTCTACCGCAACCAACCCCGGCGCGCGTCGTGGAAGGCGCGGGCGGTGCGCACAGCCGATGGATTGACGGCCGATGTGCTGCTGGAATCGGACATGCTGCTGCATAATCGCAACGTAGAACACATGCGGCACTTTTCCGGCCGGGTCATTTTGCAGCCGCACATAACACAGGAAGAAATGACCGTGAAGCCGCCGCACTGGAACGGGGCATACACTGTTCAGGCTGCGGAAATCTACAAATTATATTTCCACGGGCCGGCTTTTCAGGTATTGGAGGGTGTGCAACGCTCGGGCGAGGTGGTACTTGGCAAGCTGCAGCGCAACCTGCCGGCGATCACCTCGCAGGGGCATGCCCTGCTCAGCACGCCGATCCTGCTGGAGCTGTGCCTGCAGACCGCCGGTGTGTGGGAGGCCGGCCTGACCGGCACGCTGGCGCTGCCCAGCTCGATCGGTGAGTTGCGTATTCACCGCCAGAAGACCAATGGGGTTGCCATCTTCGCTGAGGTGACGCCGGGCAGATCGGCGGACGGCAATCTGATGTTTGACGCGCGCGTGGTGGATGCCAAAGGCCGCGTTTACCTTGAGATCGACAACTACCGCACCAGTCCGCTGCCTTACAGCGCTGAGGACGAGCTGATCCAGCCGTTCAAGACGCTGGTGCAGGGGAAGTAGCGGATTCACGGAAGAATAATGTGCGCAGCGGTACCCTACCCGCTGCGCACATTCATGCGATCATCATGCCAGTACTTGTTGAAATTGCCTGGATGCGCTGCGATTCAGTCGGCGCCCCCCCGGAAGATTTCCTTTCGGATGCTGAGTTGCAAAAGCTGGCGCAGATGCGCTTTCTGCGCCGGCGTGAGGAATGGCTGCTGGGCCGCTGGACGGCCAAGCGGCTGCTGGCCGCTGCGGTTCCGGCGTTGGCCGGGACGTTGCCGATTAAATGGACAATCTCCAATGAAGCCGATGGCCAGCCGTATGTTTTGATTGGCGATCAGCGTCTGGCAGGATGCCTGTCGATCAGTCACCGCGGCGGGCAGGCCGTGTGCGCGTGGACCTCCGCGCAGGGGGTGGGGCTGGGGATCGATCTGGAGCGCATTGAGCCGCGCAGCCCGGCGTTCGTGCGCGATTATTTCACCGCGGCGGAGCAGACGTTAATCGCAGGCGCGGCGCGGGAACGGGATGCCGTGCTGGTGTGGAGCGCCAAGGAAGCCATGCTGAAAGCGCTGGGCAGGGGCCTGCGGTTGGATACGCGCGCCGTTGAGGTGTTGCGCATAGCCATTCATGAAGAAAGTGACGGCTGGCGCGGCCTGACCGTCCGCTGCCTGTCGCGGCCGGACCTGGACTGGTGGGCGGGCTGGACCCCGGCTGGCGAATTCCTCATCACGCTGGCTGTGTGCGGTCAGGCCCTGAACTTCTCAGCGCTGCACGTTCAAGAACTGCGCGTTTGAATCAAACCGGCGGGTCTTGACCCGCCGGATAACTTTTTTGACATTTGGCGCAAATTAGAGCAACGGCGACTGTGGCCGGTACATGTCCAGGCTGGCGGGCAGGCGAATGCCCTGCAATGCCAGAGCGCGCAGGCGGGCCAGGTAGGCCGCTCCGGTGAGGATTTGCAGCCCCACGTCGGCCACACGCCGGTTGGCAGGTTCAGCCAGGTAGGTGCCGCGCGTCCAGTCGTTGAAGCTGCCCATCGACGGCCCGCACCAGATCTGGTAATCCATCTCGCGGCCAGGCTCGCCGCGGTTGGACCAGCGCGAAGACATCCCAAGGTACCAGCGAAAGACCAGCGCCATCTTTTGGCGGGCGTCCTTTTCGCCGCGCTCGACCATGCGCGGGTCGCGCTCGCGGAAGAACTGCACGGTGTCGGTCCAAATCTCATCGAAAGTGCGCTTGAAAACTGTGGATTCCAGGCGGGTGCGCTCTTCGAGCGGGATTTCCTCCCAGGCGTTGAAGCGCGAATACAGCTCGTACAGTTTTGATGCACGCATGGCGAAGAGCGTACCGCGCTTGAGCACCTGCACGCGCACGCCCATCTCGAACATGTCGGCGGCCGGCGCCATGGCTACATCGGGCATTTCAGCCTGCGCCAGTAACGCCTTGGTGTGCGCGGATGCACCGGCCTCGACGCAGGCCTGGTTGACCGAGCCGGTCACCACGTAGGCCGCGCCCATCATGAAGGCCGCCAGCGCGGCTTGCGGGGTGCTGATGCCGCCCGCGGCGCCGATGCGCACTGGCACGGGATAGTGAAACTGCGCCTGAAGCTCGTCGCGCAGCGCGATCATGGTGGGCAGCAGCCCGACCAGCGGGCGGTTATCGGTATGACCGCCTGAATCAGCCTCGACGGTGATGTCGTCGGCCATCGGGACGAGCGCGGCCATTTCGGCCTGAGCGGCGGTGATTTTGCCCTCCGCCACCAGTTGGTCCAACAGGTCCTGCGGCGCGGGCGAGAGGAATCGTTTGGCCACTTCCTTGCGCGAGAGCTTGGCAATGATGTGGTGTCCGATGGTCACGCTGCCGTCGGCTGCCCGGCTGAGCCCCGCGGCGCGGTAGTGCACCAGCCCAAGGGTGATGCCGAGATAGGCTGAGGCTTCGACCACCGGAACATGGTAGCGCGCGAACAAGTCGGCGGCGCGCTGCTCCATGAGCGGCTCGAAGGGGTTGTTAATCAGGTTGAAGGCATACGGTCCATTTGGCAGGGCGGCCTGCACCTGCTTGATGGCATCCTCGATGCGCTCAGTGCCCAGGCCAGCCGAGCCAAACGAACCCAGCATGCCCGCTTTGCCGAGCGCGATGACCATCTCCACCGATGCAATGGCATTGGCCATCGCCCCGCCGTAGAGAGCGTAGCGCGTGCCGTAGGTGGCGCAAAACGCGGGGTCGCCCAGCGATTCGAGCGGCACGGCTGGCGCAAACGCCAGCAGGGCTGCGTCGCCGGGAGCAGCCGTGAGGTTTCCAGCCGCGGTCAGCGCGGTGCGATTGCCTACCGAGACAGCCCAGAGTGGGCTTCCCAGGTCCAGCAAGCGCTGGAGCATGCCCTTTTCTTCTAATTCCAACGCCGAAGTGGGTCCCTGCCAGCCCAGCCCTTGCATGCCGGCCGCCAGACCGTGGGACGAGAGTGTTTGAGAAATCATGGGGTTGTAAGAATCCTCTGGTAAGGTTTTGAGAACCAATATTAGATGATAACCCATTCCCGCAGGGATGGTTGCGCGCTCTGATGGGCGCTTATGTTACAATCTCAATGTTACCCTGAATTATTTCTAGAAACAAAGAGGCGAGCATGGCGGATGGATTCAGCGTAAACGGTCTTCATGTAGATGTCTGCGGCCCCACGGATGCGCCAGCGATCCTGTTTTTGCACGGCGGCGGCGCGGGGGCTTGGACCTGGCAGCCAGTGATCGAACGGCTGGCAGAGTTCCGCTGCCTGGCGCCGGACCTGCCCGAGCATGGGCGCAGCGCGGCCGTCCGGCCATTCAGCATCTCAGAGACGGCCGAACGCTTGGCGGATTTGATCCGTACGCATGCGCCGGGTGGAAAGGCGCTTGTGGTGGGGCTTTCAGAGGGCGCGCAGGTGGCGGTGGCCATGCTGGCGAATGCGCCGGATGTGATGACTTCGGCGGTTGTCAGCAGCGCGCTGTTGCGGCCGCTGCCAGGTGCATGGATGATGACTCCGAACGCGATCCGCTGGTCGTATCGCCTGTCGGTGCCTCCCTTCCGCAACAACGATTGGTGGATCCAGCTGAACATGAAGCATGCTGCTGGCGTGCCGGAAGCATATTACGCGCAGTTCAAGCGCGATTTTCAGACGCTGACCGAGGATGGTTTCACCCATGTGATGCTGGAAAACCAGCGCTTCCGTTTGCCGCGCGGGCTGGAAAATGTGAACGTGCCTGTGCTGGCGCTGGCCGGCCGCCGGGAATACGCCGCCATGCGCCAATCGGCTGCCGACCTGGGAGCAGTGCTGCCGCGGGCGGTCGTGCGGTTGATTGACCTGAACGAGAACAGCACGCTGGCGCAGCAGCACAACTGGTGCCTGTTTGCACCGGACCGTTTTGCTGAAACTGTGCGCGCCTGGGTAAATCAGTCACCGCTGCCGGGCTACCTGCGGCCGCTGGCGTAGTAAAATAAGTGCGCGGTACTTCACCGCAAATTCCCCCTGAGGACGAATTCGCATTCTCATGACGAGCAACCCGCCGTTGATTGAGATCGACAACGTAACCTTTTTTCACAGCGGCCGCGAGGCGGCCGCTGAACCGGCTTTACGCGGCCTGTCGCTGAGTATTGAAGCGGGCGAATTTGTGGCGCTGATCGGCGCCAACGGCTCTGGCAAGACCACGCTGGCACGCCATATGAACGCGCTGTTGCTGCCCACCCAGGGCAACGTGCGTGTGGTGGGTATGGACACGCGCGAGCGGCGCAATTGGCCGGCGATCCGCACGGCGGTCGGAATGGTGTTCCAATCGCCGGAAGACCAACTGGTTTCGACGACGGTGGAGGACGATACTGCCTTCGCTGCCGAAAACGCCGGGCTGCCGCCGGAGGAAATCCGCCGCCGGGTGGACGAAGCCCTGCGCGCGGTGGAGATGTGGGAAGAGCGCAAACGCCCGCCCCATCAACTCTCGGCCGGGCAGATGCAGCGGGTGGCACTGGCCGGCGTGCTGGCCATGCGGCCGCGCTGCATCGTGTTCGATGAAACCACCGCCATGCTCGACCCCGCCGGCCGGCGCAACGTGATGGAAATGATGCAGCGGCTCAACCGCGAGGGCATGACCATCGTGTACATCACGCACTACATGCAGGAGGCACTGCTGGCCGGCCGCGTGGTGGTGCTCAACCGTGGGCAGGTGGCGCTGGACGGCGCTCCGCGCGAGGTCTTCTCGGACCCCCAGCGACTGGCCGGGCTGGGGCTGGAGCTGCCGCCGTTGACAGCGCTGGCCGAGGGTCTGCAGGATTTCTTCCCGGGGGTGCCGGTGGGCGCGCTGACGCCGGAGGAACTGGCGGATGCCGTCCCTGACCCGGACACAATCCAACGCGCGCGCCGGTTGCCCGCAGGCGCTCCGCAACCGGCCCGTGAGGCGGTTATCGAGGTGGGCAACCTGGCGTACATCTACATGAAAGATACCCCTTTGGCGCATACTGCGCTGGAGGATGTGACCCTGACTGCCGGGCGCGGCGCAGTGCACGGCCTGATCGGCGCGACCGGTTCGGGTAAATCGACGCTGTTGCAGCATTTCAACGGGCTGCTGCGGCCGCAATCGGGCAGCGTGCGGGTGGCTGGATGCCTGCTCAACGACCCGAACGTAACCGTCAAGCAGATGGTTCAGGTGGTGGGGCTGGTGTTTCAGAATCCAGAGGCGCAGTTCGTTGAACAGTATATCGGCGACGAGATCGCCTACGGCCCGCGGCCGCTGCTGGAAAAACCGGCGCTGCGCGAGCGCGTGCAGTGGGCCATGGGCCTGGTGGGTTTGGATTTCGAGCAGTACAAGGATCGGCTGACTTATTCATTAAGTGGCGGCGAGCGCCGCAAGGTGGCGCTGGCTTCGGTGCTGGCGCTGCAGCCGCAAATCCTTGTGCTGGACGAGCCCACCGCTGGACTGGATCCACTTTCGCGGCGCGAGGTCCTGCGCCATTTGCAGGATTTTCAGCGTGACGGGATGACGCTGGTGCTCTCATCGCACCAGATGGGCGACCTGGCGCGCCTGACCGAGCGCGTCACCGTGCTGCACGAGGGGCGCGACGTGCGCACCGGTACAGCGGCTGAGATCTTCAGCGAGGGCCAGCAATTGCACGATTGGGGCCTTGAAGCGCCAATTGCCGTGCAAGTAGCTGACCGGCTGCGCGTACGCGGCTGGCCGGTGCCGCGCGAGGCCATCACCACCGAGGGGTTGGTGGCGGCCATGGCTGGCTTGGCGGCAAAGGAGGCAGCGGCGTGAGTGAATTCGAATTCCTCGACCGCGTCACCATCGGGCAGTACGTTCCAGGCGTGTCGCCGCTGCACCGCATGGATCCGCGCGCCCGGCTGATTGCCGCGCTGCTGCTGCTGACCGCGATCACCTTTGCGCCGCGCCCGGCCGGGTTGGGGCTGGCGCTGCTGGTGGTGATGACGCTGGTCACGCTGACCGACCTGCCGTGGCGCTTCCTGCTGCGCGGGCTGCTGCCGCCGCTGCCGTTCCTGTTGTTCCTGGCGGTGCTGCAGGTGTTCTTCAATGCCCAGGAAAATCAGCCGCCGCTGGTAGCCTGGTGGGGCGTGGTGCAAATCTATGCTTCGGATCTGATCGTGGCGGGCATGTTGGTGCTGCGCTTTTGCGTGTTGATCCTCGGAATCAGCCTGCTTTCGCTGGTGACCTCGACCTCGGAGATGATCTACGGTGTGGACGCGCTGCTCAAGCCGCTGCGCTGGCTGCGCATCCCAACGCAGGATTTGACCATGATGGCGCAGGTCACGCTGCGCTTCATCCCATTCATGGCGCTGGCCGCTGAGCGCATTGTCAAGGCGCAGGCCTCGCGCGGTGTGGACTGGTCCGCAAAAGGCGGCAACCTGATCAAACGCGCCAGGCGCATTCTGCCGTTGCTGGTGCCGTTGTTCGTTTCCAGCCTGGGCAAGGCCGAGCGCATGGCGCTGGCGATGGACGCGCGCGGCTACGGCAGCACGCGCCGGCGCACAATGATGATGTCGACGCGCTTGATGTGGACGGACACGGCTGCGGTCATCGCCTGCGCGGGTCTCGCGGCGGCGATCATCCTTTTATAAAACAACGGCGTAATAGAAAAGCCCTTCGCAGAATGCTCGTGCGAAGGGCTGTATCGACTCGCATTTTCGACGCCGGCGCGGAAAATTACAAATCCGAGCCTTTTTTGCGTCCTACGGCAATGCCCATCCAGGCGCCGGTGACGGCGGTGACCAGCACGATCGAGACGATCATTTCCGGGATGCCGTTGGCGATGAAGGTTGCGCCGATGGCCGGCCAGGGGAACAGCCCGAGCAGGCCGATCATACCAAGTACCAGGCCGGAATGCAGCAGGCTGCCAACCGCGCCGGTGGCAATCATGCCGACGATGGGCCAGCGCTTGAGCGCGGCCCACACCAGCCAGGCGGCCGGTGCGAAGAGCAACCGCGGCAGGACGGAAATGAGCGGATTGGTAAAGATCACGTCGCCGGGGCCGGTGGGTGCAACGGCCGCCTGCAGCATCGAAAACAAGCCAAAGATCAGCCCGATCGCGCCGCCCACGATCGGCCCTTCCAGGATGACGCCGATGATGGCCGGAATGTGCATGATGGTCACAGCCACGCCCGTGGGCCAGGGCAGGAACCCCCAGCGGGTGAGCCCGAGAATGATCGCAATGGCGCTCAGCGCGCCGGTGACGGCAATTTTGCGGGTCCAATTTTGCGGCATGGGTTCCTCCTTCAATTGGTGCATTAATCCAACAGTTGGTAAACGCCGCCGGAAACGCCAGGCAGGCTGAGTTTCCAGCCGCCGTCGGCGCGCGAGAAGGGTTGCGGATGGCCGTAAAGCGCCTGGGGCACGTTGGAAAAGTATTCTGCGGGTAAGCAAGCCTCAACGGTTTGCGCGGACGGGTTGAGCGCTACGAGGATGCTTTCTCCGTCTGCCGTCCGCTTAAAGAGGAAAGGATAACCGGTGGCGCCTTTGTGAAGCACCTCAAACTCGCCGCTGGCGCACAGCGCCGGGTGTGCCTTGCGCAGTGAGATCAGGCGGCGTACGCGCTGCAGCAGCGAGGCCGGGTCGGTTTCCTGCGCGGCAACAGTCGGCCGGGCAGCGTCGGGATCGATCGGCAGGTAAAGCTTTTCGGCTGACGCGCCGGAGAAGCCCGCATTGGGGCTGCCGTCCCACTGCATGGGCGTGCGGATGGCCGTGCGCTGGTAGCCGCCTTCCTTTGAGGGCAGCCCGTCCACCGAGCGCATGCCGATCTCGTCGCCGTAGTAGATAAAAGGCGTGCCCGGCATGCTAAGCAGGAACAGGTAAATCAGTTCGACCTGCTCCACGCTGCGGCCCGTGGCGATGCGCGGGCCGGAATCGTGGTTGCCGGTGGGAATGGCAATGGCCCCTTGCTCTTTGGTTCGATTGTAATGGAACAGGTAATTGTCGAGGAATTCGTTGATGTTGCCACGGCCGGAGGGGTCAAAGTAGCTGGCGCCGTAGGGGTCGTGGTTGCCGCCGTCGCCGTGTTCCTTGCGCCACAGCGAGATGTAGCCCGGTGTGCCAAAGGGCAGCATGAAATCCATGTGAAAGCCGGCCGGGATGGCTAGGTGCGGCTGTGCCCATTCGGCCACCAGTACGGCCTCCGGGTAGTCCTGGTCCAACCAGGCGCGGATTTCGCTCCAGAAGCGCGCGGATCTAGCGCGCGGTGGCCTCACCCCCGCCGGGGCCTTTGACCAGCGAGCCGGCCATGTCCACGCGGAACCCGCTCACACCCAGGTCGAGCCAGAACTTCATCACCTTGCGCATCTCGGCACGCACGGCCTGAGGGCCGGGCGCGTCCATCGGCTGCTGCCAGGGTTCCTGCGGCACGGCAAAGCCGTAATTGAGCGCAGGTTGGAAGTAGAAAAAGTTGGTGATGTACGAGCCTTCCCGTTCGGCGTAGCCGCGCACGTTCTGCATACCGGCAGGCGCCGGGGCCCAGGGCGAATCGGTCCACACGAACCAATCGGTATAAGCGTTGCGCTCGTGCTGGCAGGAGGCCTGGAACCAGGGATGCTCGATGGAGGTGTGCCCGGGCACCAGGTCCAGCAGGACGCGCATTCCGCGCTTTCCGGCTTCGGCGCACAACTTTTGCAGGTCGGCATTGGTGCCATAGCGCGGCGCGATGCGGTAATAATCGCTGACATCGTAACCGGCGTCCTGGAAGGGGGAGGCAAAGCACGGGTTAATCCAGATGCCGGTGACGCCCAGCGACTGGATGTAATCCAGCCTGGCCAGGATGCCCGGCAGGTCGCCGACGCCGTCGGAGTTGGAATCCGAAAAACTTTGCGGGTAGATCTGGTAAAAGACGGCTGTTTCCAGCCAGGCAGGTTTAGCGGTCATGGCATGCTCCTATCTGTATTATACCGTCTGGGACAGTCCTCGGCAGGGTTTCTGGACGGCTGCCGGGCGTACGCGGGAAGTTTACCGCAATTTTCTGATCGCAAAGATCCACAAAAAGCGGATGCGTTTTCGCAGAATGTTGTTATAATAAATGTTGGGAGCGCTTCCATAACTCCCAATTCGATCCAATGCTTCAAACCCATCCGTTTTTCAGTGCATTCATTCATTTCTGACAGGTAGAAAAATATGAAATACGGCCATTTTGATGATACCCGGCGCGAATACGTCATTGAGCGTCCTGACACCCCAATGCCCTGGATCAATTACCTGGGCTGCGAAGAATTTTTCGGACTGATTTCCAACACGGGCGGCGGGTATTGTTTTTACCGCGACGCGCGTTTGCGCCGCCTGACGCGTTACCGTTATAACAACGTTCCCGCCGACACGGGCGGCCGCTACCTCTACCTGCGCGATGATGCCAGCGGTTCCTTCTGGTCGCCCACCTGGCAGCCTACGCGAACCGACCTGGATGCCTATGCCTGCCGGCACGGCATGGGCTACACGGTCATTTCGTCTGCGTATCAGGGCATTCAGGCCGAGACGCGGTACTTTGTTCCGTTGGGGCAGACCCTGGAGGTGTGGCAGGCGCAAATCACCAACCGGCGGGATCAAACCGCACGGCTGTCGCTCTTTTCGGCGGTGGAATTTTGCCTGTGGGATGCCCTGGATGATGCCACCAACTTCCAGCGCAACTTCAACGTCGGCGAGGTGGAGGTGCAGGGCAGCGTCATCTACCACAAGACCGAATATCGCGAGCGCCGCGATCACTTTGCCTATTTTGCCTGTTCCGAGCCGCTGGCCGGCTTTGATACACAGCGCGAGGCCTTCCTGGGCGCCTACAACGGCTGGGACCGGCCGCGCGCGGTAGCCGAGGGCAGGTCGATGGATTCGATTGCGCACGGTTGGGCGCCTGTTGGCTCGCATCACGTGCAGTTGACCCTGCAACCGGGCGAAAGCCGCTCGGTCATTTTCCTGCTGGGCTACGCCGAAAATCCGCGCGACCAGAAATTCGACCCCGCCGGAACGCAAACGGTCAACAAGCGCGCTATTCAGCCGGTCATTGACCGTTTTCTCAAACCCCAGACGGTGGACGCGGCCTTCGAGGAACTGGGCCGGCATTGGGACAGGTTGCTAAGCGTTTTTCAGGTGAGCACACCAGACGAGCATACCAACCGCATGGTGAATATCTGGAATGCTTACCAGTGCATGGTGACATTCAATATGTCTCGCTCGGCCTCGTACTTCGAATCCGGGATTGGCCGCGGCATGGGTTTCCGCGATTCGAACCAGGATTTGCTCGGTTTCGTCCATATGGTCCCCGCCAAGGCGCGCCAGCGCATCCTGGATCTGGCGTCCACGCAACTGCCCAGCGGCGGCGCCTACCACCAATATCAGCCGCTTACCAAGCGCGGCAACTTCGATGTGGGCGGCGACTTTAACGACGATCCGCTCTGGCTGGTACTGGCGGTTTCGGCCTATCTCAAGGAGACCGGCGACTGGGGCATCCTTGAGGAGTTGGTGCCGTACGACAACCAGCCCGGCAGCGAGCAGCCGCTCTATGAGCACCTGCAGCGCAGCCTGCGCTACACGCTCGACCGGTTGGGACCGCACGGGCTACCCTTGATCGGGCGCGCCGATTGGAACGATTGTCTGAACCTGAACTGCTTCTCCGAAACGCCTGGCCAGTCCTTCCAGACCACCACCAATCGGGAGGGCAAAGTCGCCGAATCAGTCTTTATCGGCGGGTTGTTTGTGCTGGCAGCGAACGAAATGGCAGTGTTATCGCGGCATTATGGCCGGCGCGCCGACGCGGATTTCTACCGGCTTTCGGCCCAGAAGATGGGCGTGACCGTGATGGAACACGGCTGGGATGGCGAGTGGTTCCTGCGCGCCTATGACGCGCTGGGGCAGCCGGTGGGCTCAAGGCTGTGCGATGAAGGCAAAATCTTCATCGAGCCCCAGGGAATTTGCGTGCTGGCGGGGTTGGGCACGGCCGATGGCCGCGCCGAACAGGCGCTGGCCTCAGTGCGCCAACACCTGGCCTCGAAGCACGGTATCGTCCTGCTGCACCCGGCCTTCACGCATTATTATCTCAACCTGGGCGAAATCACCTCCTACCCGCCCGGTTACAAAGAAAACGGCAGCGTCTTCTGCCACACCAACCCGTGGATCATGGCGGCTGAGGCCAGCCTGGGGCACGGCGATCAGGCGCACGACTACTACCTGCGTATCAATCCATCAGCGCGCGAGGCGGTCAGCGACGTGCACCGCGGCGAGCCGTATGTCTACGCACAGACCATCGCTGGCAAGGAAGCGCCCACCTTTGGCGAGGCGAAGAATACGTGGCTCACCGGTACGGCGGCCTGGAATTATACCGCCATCTCGCAATGGATCCTGGGCGTGCGGCCGACCCTGGATGGGCTGCAAATTGCGCCTGCCATCCCCACGGCATGGAAGGAAGTGGACCTGCTGCGCCTGTACCGTGGCGTGACCTATAAAATCCATGTGGAACGGCGCGGCGGTGGCAACCAGGTGCAGTTACAGGTCAACGGCCTGCCGGTGACTGGTAATGTCATTCCCATCCCCGCGGAGGGTGTGCGCGAGGTGAGCGTGCTGGCCATCCTTTCGTGAGGTCTGGAGCGGCCAGCGAGGAGTGGACCGAATGAACTTCGGCTATTTTGACGACCAACACCGTGAGTACGTTATCACAGATCCGCGCACGCCGGTGAAATGGATCAATTATCTCGGCACGCTGGCCTTTGGCGGCTTTGTGGATCACACCGGCGGCGCGCTGCTTTGCGCGCGCGACCCGGCGCTCAATCGCATCACCAAGTACATCTCGCAAATGCCAGATGGTGAATTCAAGGGTGAAACGATGTACCTGCGCGTGCGCGCCAAAGGAGGACAGCGCGTTTATTCGCCGTTTTTTGTACCCACCCTGCTGCCGCTGGACCATTTTGAGTGCAGCGTCGGGTTGGGCTATTCGCGCTGGCGCAGCGAATTGGAAGGCCTGTGCTGCGAAATCACCGTCTTTGTCCCTCACGACGCGCCGGTGGAGATCCGCGATGTGTGCATCACCAACCTGGGCGAGGTGGCGGTGCAGGTGGACGCGCTGCCGGTGGTGGAATATACCCACCCGGACGCGCTCAAGCAACTCACCAACGCCGACTGGGTGCCTCAGACGATGCAATCGCGTGCCGAATTGCTGGATGGCTGCACTGTGCTGTGTCAGTATCCCTTCATGCTGCGCGGCACGCAGATGAATTATTTCACAGCCAACCTCAAGGCCAGTTCGTTTGAAACCGACCGGCGCGCCTTCCTGGGGGCCAACGGTTATGGAAGCTGGCAGCGGCCGCTGGTATTGGAGCAGGAGGAATTAGGCAACCACGAGGCGCTGCGCGGCGACAACATCGCGGCGCTGTTGCTGCGGCTGGGAACGCTTCTGCCCGGTGAATCGGTGCGGTTTACCACGCTGCTGGGGCAGGCGGCCAGCCTGGAGGATGCCGGCACGACCATCCGCCGTTTCCGCGACCCTGAAGCGGTGGATGCGGCGTTCAGTGGGCTGGCGCGCTTCTGGGACCGGCACCTCTCGACGCTGCAGGCGCGTACCCCGGATGCGTATTTCGACCGCATGATCAACGTGCACAACCCACGACAGTGCTGGATCACCACCCAATGGTCGCGCTACCTGTCGCTCTACCAACTCGGCTACGGCGCGCGCGGCATCGGTTTCCGCGACAGCTCGCAGGACGTGATGGCGGTGCTGGCCAGCGCGCCGGAAACGGCCCGCGCCTTGCTGTGCAAGCTTCTCAGCGTGCAGCGCCAAAACGGCTCGGCCATGCACCAGTTCAATCCGCTCAGCATGGTCGCCAGTGAAGGCGATTCGCTGGAACGCGATGACCGGCCGCATTACTACAGCGACGACCATCTGTGGGCGGTTCTCGCTGTGACCGCGTACCTGAAGGAAACGGGCGATATGGTCTTTCTGGACGTGGTCCTGCCGTATTATCCCAATGACAGTAAAGGCCGGGTTGAGGACGCGGGCACAGTTCTGGAGCACCTGCGGCGCGCGCTGGACTTTACCCGGCAGGATTTGGGTGTGCATGGGTTGCCGCTGCTGGGCTTTGCAGATTGGAATGACACCATCAACCTGCCCACCGGCGCCGAATCGCTGTTCACGGCCAACTTGTACGCTTGTGCGCTGCAGGAAATGGCTGCCCTGTGCGACGCATTGGGGGATTCAGAGATGGCTCGAGCTTACCGGCAGGAATTCGTCCGCCTGCGGGTGCGCGTCGAGGAAATCGCCTGGGACGGTAAGTGGTACGTGAGTTACCTGGATGCCGACGACAGCCCGATTGGATCTCAGCACAACCATGCCGGCAAGATTCATTTGAACGGGCAGACCTGGCCGGTGATTTCAGGCCTGGCTGCGCCTGAACGTGGCGAGGTGGCCATGGACTCGGCCCGGGAATGGTTGAACACGCGCTACGGGCTCAAGCTGAGCGCACCGGGTTACGATGGGTTTGATCCGTCTGTCGGCGGAATCACTACCTACCCGCCCGGTGCCAAAGAGAACGGCGGGATCTTCCTGCACACCAACCCCTGGGCGGTAATCGCCGAGACGAAGCTGGGGCGGGGCGACCGCGCCTATGAGTATTACCACCAGATCAACCCAGCTGCGCGAAATGATCTGATTGAAGTATACGAGTGCGAGCCCTACGTGTATCCACAAAACATCCTTGGCGACGAACATCCCCAGTTCGGGCTGGCACGCAATTCCTGGCTTTCGGGCACGGCTGCCTGGGCCTACCAGGCTGGGACACAATACATCCTTGGGCTGCGACCGGAATACGGCGGGCTGCGCCTCGATCCGTGCATCCCGCCGCAGTGGAACGGGTTCGAGGTGACGCGCCAGTTCCGCGGCAGCCGCTATCACATCCGCGTGCATAACCCGCGGCACGCCAGCAAGGGCATCCGGCGGCTGCTGGTGGATGGCCTGGAAATTCAGGGCGCGCTCATTCCGCTGCCCGCGCAGGCTGGCGACGTTCAGGTGGAAGCCTGGTTGTAAGCGGTCAGGGCTTGAAGGCGTCCACGATCAACGTTGACAGATCAACCGAAGTGGCCTGTTGAAACACGTCGAGAAAATCCGAACGGGTGGCGATTTGCCCGTCGAAGCGCTCCAGGTAAGCCCGCAGCGCGTCGAAAAAGGCACCGTCGCCCATGGCCTGGCGCAGCGCACCCAGGAATAGCGCGCCGCGCAGATAGACGCGGTTGCGGTAGGGCGTGAACTGCGAAAAATCATAGATGGTCGCGGTCAGCGAGCCATCCGGGGCATACGGTTCGACGCGGAAGCCCCACCACCAGCCGGCCAATTCGGGGTTCAGGCTTTCGTAAAAGAGCAGCTCGCTGTATGTGCACAGGGCTTCATCCAGCCAGGGTTCCAGCGCCTGGTCGCTGCCCACGCGCGCATACCACCACTGGTGGGCGGTTTCGTGCACGGCGATCAGGGCCAGGTAGGAGCGCGGCGAGCCGTCAAAGCCATAGTAAAAGCGGTCGGAGAGGAAGAACAACCCGTCGTATTCCATGCCGTCGGGGAAATCGGCTTGCACAATGCTCAGGCTGCCGCGCGGCGGCGCGCCGAATTGTTTCGAGAAATAATTCACCGCCTGGACGGTGTAATCCAGCGCGGCGCGGGCGGCCAGTTCGGTGGCCGGGTAGGCGTAGCTGGCGACAGTGGTATCGCCAGCCTGCTGCGTGCTGACGATATATTCCTGCGAGGCCGACCAGACAAAATTGCGCGCGCCTTCAACGTGGTAGCGGTAGCCGCCCGGGATGGGATCGCCTGCTGCAGAGGCAGCCACCACCAGTGCGGGCTGCACAGGCGGCAAATGCAACTCAATATCGAAATTGGCGGCCGGATAAACCCCGTGCTCACCTACCGCACCGGGCGGGTGAAGCAGCCAGCCATCCACCGGGTTGAATTGCGGCAGGATTGGATACCAGTCCGCCAGGTTGATCTGCCTGGATGTATAGCCGAAGATGTGCGGCTGCCCGGTTAGAATGGGCGGGAGTTGCAGCCGGAATTCCAGCCTGAGCGTCATCGCTGCGCCGGCAGCCAGAGCGGGCGAAAGCCGCACGAGAAGCTGGTTGGCATCCAGCGATTCGAGCGTGACCTTGCGTTGCTCCGCTGATGCGCCCAGCCACTCGAACGCGCCGGGATAGCGGTTGGCTTCCACCGCCAACGGCAGGCTCTCCAGCGCGGAGCCACTTGGGTTGGTGAAGTGGATTTCCTCCACCACAAGGAGGTTGCGCTGTGAATCGTCCAATTCAGCGCTGATGTGATACTGCGGCCTTTCGGCGCCGGCCGGCTCAGTATTGGCCGGCGGCTGCAGAGTTACCGGCGTGGCGGCTGGCAGGGATGTGGTTTCCTCCACCGGCGGCGCGTCTGTGGGCAGCGCTGGGCCAGGCGGCATGGTCGCAAGCGAAACCGGCTGGCAGGCTGCCAGCAGTATCACGAACAAGGCCAGGACAGCTTTCCTCATGCGCTGATTATACCGGCTGTGATGGAATGTGATATGCTTGGGGAAGATCCATGAGGTGTATGATGCCCGAAGATGCCCTGCCGCAGAATGAGCAACTCCCTTCCGGTTCACGCGGAATGCGCGCGATCTGGGATGCTTTGACGCCGGAAGAACAGGCCAGCCTGACCAGCCTGTTGAAGGGCATGCCCGGGCAGCCGAAAATCAGCCGCTCACTGTTGGAGATGGCCGAAAACCAGCTTAAGCTGGCGTTTGGACGCAAGCATTGCGTGGCCATCATCGGACCTGCCAACGTGGGCAAATCGACGCTGTACAACCAGTTTGTGCGCGTGCCCGCCGAACGCGCGGCGGTCAGCCCGCTGCCAGGCACCACCCGCGAAACCCAGGAAACCGACGCGGGATTGTTCGCGCTGGTGGATACACCCGGCGCGGACGCGGTGGGCGAGGTGGGTGAGCGCGAGCGCAAGCTGGCGCTGGACGCGGCGGCGCGGGCAGACATTCTTATTGTGGTTTTTGACGCCATCCAGGGCGTCAAACAGACGGAATTGGAGCTATACCAGCATATCCGTTCGTTGAAAAAACCACACGTGGTGGTGCTCAACAAGATCGATCTGGTGCGCAAGGAAAAGCGGACCGTGGTGGAGCAGGCGGCGGCCAATTTGCACCTGGAACCTGCCCAGGTGATCCCAGTGGCGGCCAAAAGCGGCGAAAATATCAATCAGCTCCTGGCGGCGGTGGCCATGGCTGAGCCGTCCATTGTAGCCGCGCTGGGCGCGGCGCTGCCGCAATACCGGTGGCAGCTTGCCTGGCGTTCGATCATCAGCGCGGCGACGCTGTCCGCGGGGATCGCGCTGACCCCGCTGCCGGTAATCGACTTCATCCCGTTGGCGGCGACGCAATCGATGATGGTGTTGAGCATTGCACGCATTTACAATTACCAGATCACCCTGGAGCGCGCGCGCGAACTGGTGGCCACCTTCGGGGTCGCCTACCTGGGCCGAACGATCTTTTACCAGTTGAGCAAGCTGGGCGGCATTCCGGGCTGGGTGCTGGGTGCGGCGGTGGCATCCTCCACCACCGTGGCGATGGGGTATGCCGCAGTACGCTGGTTTGACCGCGGCGAGCGCATGTCCGCCGAGTCGCTCAAAAAGCTGACCGGACAGGTGACTCAATCGCTGCTGCAGGGTTTGAAGTCGTTGGGGAGCCGGAAACCAGGTCGAAAGACTCTGCAGGCACACATCGAAAAATCGCTAGAAGAGATTGAAATTGACCGTGTTCAAGCGGCCGAGCCGGCAGACCCACCGGATTAATTCCCGGGTTGGTTAGCCGTTTGTTAAGTAAAAAAGCTTGAAAAATAGTATGTTTGTGGTTCGCTTTTCGCTATAATCATGATTGGCATTTACTTACCGATTGAGGGTTGCAAAGGGTGTAATTTTTCCTGATTTACCCCCCCCATAATTTGTTTTGTGCTTTGAGCAGGGGGAATGCTCACAGGCTGACAGTTCCAAGGGATCGTCATCGATGAAGGACATCACGCCAGGCAGGCTTTACCAAACCATCGGCCGGTGGATCAATCGGCCGGAGATTGTGGCGTGCCTGTGGGCTATGACGGCGGCCCTGGTGCTTGCGACATTTTTCTTATCAGCCAGGTTTTTGATCGACGGCTGGCTGATCGCCAGCGCTTTGCTGGTGATGGCCGCTGCCGGCTGGACAGGCTACCGATACGGTCGGCTGCATCAGGTGCGTAGAGAATTGGAAGCCAGCCAGGCCAGCGCTGTTGCCGAACTTGCCGTTGCCCGGCAAAACGCTGCCATCTCACTTGAATCGCTCAACCAAATTCAAGCTGGCATCTTTACGGTCGATCGTGAACTCACTTTGCGATACTGGAATCAGCCGTGCGCGGAATGGTTTCAAATTTCCTCTGAACAGGTGGTCGGCTCTGCGCTGGGCGATGCTTTTGGATCGCCCCTGGGGGTTGACCTTCATGCGTTTTGCGCCGAGGCGCTGGGGCAGCAAACAACCCAATCGCGTCTGCTGGCGTGGCCTCATCCCAGCGGCGACCGCCTGCTGGCCTGTAAGGCCTATCCGGCCGCGGCCGGTGTAACGGTGATGATGGAGGTGGTTGCCGATCCTGCACAGGACCAGCTGGACATGCACGGTTCGGAAGACAATTACCGCACCATTTTTGAAGCTGCCTTTGACGCGATTTTCACCTTTGACCCCGAAACGACGCGCATCGATATGGTCAACGCCCGCATGTGCGAATTGTGGAATCGCGACCGTGAGACGTTGATGCAGACTCCGGCGTTGGAATTGATCGCCAGCGATGCGCCGTTTTTACTTCAGTCGTTGCAGCGCAGGGTCAAGAATGCGCAGGATCAGGGATTCCACGTCTTTGAATGGATGATCAAGGATGCCAACGACCAGCCTTATTGGGTTGAAATTCATTTTCGGACCGTCTTGATTGGCGGGAAGACGATGATGATGAGCGTCATCCGCGACGTGTCGGATCGGAAACGGACCGCAGGCGAATTGCATAACTTATCCACCAAGTTGCACGTGGTCAGCCGGGCGGCGCGTAATATCACCGCCTTGATGGATATCCCGGAACTGGCCAGTTTGATCACGGATTCCCTGCGCGAGGCGACCCTATGTTACAGCGCCAACGTTTTCATCGCCAGCGATGGGGCGTACCGGTGGGCTGGCGGTGATGGGGGAAACCTAAAGGACATGACCCCATTGGAGATCCTGATCCAACCCGGTGAAGGCCTGATCGGCACCTGCGCTCTGGAGGGAAAACCCATCCTTGTGCCAAATGTGACAGTCGATGATCGCTACATCCTCTGGGAAATATTCCCAGAAACTCGATCGGAACTGGTTGTTCCGGTCAAATTGGGCGATCAGGTGGTTGCCGTGGTGGACCTGCAATCCCTCGAGGTGGAGGGTTTTGATAAATCGGATCTGGATGTAGCCAACGTGCTGGCCGACCAGATGGCTGTCGCTCTGGAGAACATTCACCTTTTCGAAGATACGCGCCTACGGGCGCATGAGATGGAAATGCTGGTGCAATTGACCACCGATTTGCGCGCGGCATTGACCCGGGCTGAAGTGATTCCAATGGTTTTGAACAGTTTGATGAAGTTGTTTCGAGCTGAAAGTGCTTTGATCACACTAAAAGATCCGCTTTCCGGCGAGCAGGTGGTGGAGGCCAGCCGCGGCACATGGCTGGCGTTTTCGGGGCGGCGTTTTTCTGCCGGGAAAGGCATTTTTGGACAGGTTGCCTCCACCGGCATCTCGGTTTTGAACAATGATCTTCCCAACACCAAATTGGAGGAATCAACGCGCCTGACTTCTGGTTTGCAATCTTTGGGGTGCGTGCCGTTGATCGCCCAGGAGCACACCATCGGTACCCTGGCGATTGGCCGGACCCAGGCGATCACCGCCAACGAGTTGCACATCCTGGAGACCATCGCGGACATTGTGGCTGGATCGATTCAGCGGGCTAACCTCTTCGAGCAAACCGAAAAACGTTTGCGGCAGGTGCAAAGCCTGCGCACCATTGACATGGCCATCACAGCGGATATGAGCCTGCGCGTGACGCTGCATATCATCCTGGATCAAGTCATGGTGCAGTTGCGCGTCGATGCCGCGGATATCCTGCTCTACAAATCCGAAACGCAGCGGCTGGAATATACCGCCGGGTTGGGCTTCCGCTCACGGGCGGTTCCGCGGCAAAGTTACAAGATGGGGGAAGATATGGCCGGAAAGGTGGCACAGGAACGCCGTACAATCAGCGTTATGAACTTCCTGGCCCCCGATGCGGAGTTTGCGCGCTCTGATTTCCTGGCGGAGGAAGGCATCCAGGCTTACTTTGGCCTGCCGATGGTCGCCAAGGGTCAACTGATGGGCGTGCTGGAGATTTTCCACCGCTCGCCGCTGGATCCGGAATATGAATGGCTGCAGTTGATGGACGCGCTATCGGTGCAGGCGGCGATTGCCATTAATAACACCGCGCTGTTTGAGAGCCTGCAAACAAGAAACCAGGAGCTTGTGCAAGCTTACGACACCACCCTGGAGGGTTGGGCGCGGGCCCTGGAATTGCGCGATCGCGAGACGGAAGGCCATTCGCGCCGCGTGACCACCATGACCATGAACCTGGCCCGCCAGATGGGCCTGAGCGAAGAACAACTGGTGCATGTGCGCCGGGGCGCGCTGCTGCACGATATCGGCAAAATGGGTATCCCGGATGGCATTCTCTTTAAACCTGGGCTGCTGGATGAAAATGAGTGGGAGATCATGCGTCAGCATCCCGTGCATGCCTATCAACTGCTTGCGCCGATTGATTACCTTCAGCCAGCCCTGGAGATTCCCTACAGCCACCATGAACGCTGGGATGGGACCGGTTATCCGCTCGGCCTAAAAGGCGAGGAAATTCCCCTTTCGGCGCGGATCTTCTCGGTGGTGGATATCTGGGACGCGCTCATCTCCGACCGGCCCTATCAGGCGGCCTGGGAGGAGCAGAAAATCCGTGATTACATCCAAGAGTTGTCCGGCAAGCAGCTGGATCCAAAGGTGGTCAAGGCATTCTTTGAAATGCTTGACCAGATGGACAAACAAAAAGAAAAATAAGCCAACGGCCGCCCGGTCAGGGGCCACTGGTTTGCTTACTTGTCGCGGCGGCCCTTGAATACCAGCCGGATGGGCGTGCCGGTGAACGGGTAGGATTGCCGGAAGCGGTTTTCCAGGAAACGCGTGTAGGTGAAATGCGCCAGCTCCGGGTCGTTCACGTAGATCAGGAAAGTGGGTGGATCGCTGCGAACCTGGGTGCCGTAGAAGATCTTTAGGGAACGGCCGGATTTGGTCGTGGGCGAATGGGCTTCCTTCGCCTCCTGCAAAATGCGGTTGATCTGGCTGGTGGTCAGGCGGACCAGGCGTTCTTCCTGGACATGCAACGCGGTCGGCATCACCTGATCGACGCGCTGGCCGGTTTTGGCGGATATGAATAGCACCGGTACGTAAGGCATGAAGTTCAATTCGCGGCGCAGATGCTCGGTATAGGACTGCATGGTGAAGCTGTCCTTGGTGACGGCATCCCATTTGTTCACGATGACCACGGCGCTTTTCATCGCCTCGAGAATGAACCCGGCAATGTGGGTGTCCTGGGCGGTGATGCCAGCGGTGGCGTCGAGCACCAGCAGCGACACATCGGCCCGCTCAATGGCACGCAACGAGCGCACCACGCTGTATTTTTCCACGCCCGGTTCGATCTTGCCACGGCGGCGGATGCCAGCCGTGTCGATCAGGGTGACGGGCAAACCGTTCACGTCGATATGCGTATCGACCGAATCGCGTGTGGTGCCAGGGATGTCGCTGACGATCGATCGTTCCTGGCCCACCAGACGGTTGAGCAGGCTGGATTTGCCCACGTTGGGCTTGCCAACGATGGCGATTTTGATGGAATCGTCATCTTCGTCTTCAACCTGTTCAGGGAACGCGGTCAACAGCGCGTCCAGCAGGTCGCCGGTGCCGGTGCCGTGCAATGCGGAAATGGGATGGGGATCGCCCATGCCCAGTTCAAAAAATTGCGGCGCCTGGTTGCGGTACCGTTCGCTATCCGCCTTGTTGACTACCAGCAGCACGGGTGGGTAGGGCTTGCCGTCCACGATTTTCTGGCTGCGGCGCAGGATCTGAGCCACTTCCTGGTCGGCGGGCGTGACGCCGCTGATGGCGTCGACAATGAACAAGACCACGTCCGCGTCCTGGATGGCGATCTGGGCCTGGGTGCGAATTTGCTCGATAAAATCAGCCGAACCGACCGAAAGCGGTTCACCCTGTTTGGTAGAGGATGGATCGATGCCGCCTGTGTCGATCAAATCGAAAACAATATTCAGCCATTCGCCCTGGCCGAAAAGACGGTCGCGGGTGGTGCCGGGGGTATCGTCCACAATGGCCAGCGGTTCGCCAACCAGCCGGTTGAAAATGGTGCTTTTGCCGACATTGGGTCGTCCGACCAATGCTACGACGGGTTTACTCATGATTTCCTGCTTTCATTAACGCCCTGAAGTGGGTGTGGGCGCAAAGGTGATCAACACTTCGATGGTTCCTGGAAGCACCGATTCTACCTTAATTTCGGCGATTGAGATCTCGATCTTCGGTTCCAGTTGGTAAACTCCCCGTCCCAACCCGGTGACGTCGATGCTGATGGTCACGTCGCCGGCTTTGAGCGCGTCCAACAGGGGCAGCGGGCCGGAGAGGATGAGATCAATGGTATCGGGCGAGAGCGTGGCAATCAGGTTGGGGGCCAGCCCGACAATGGTGATTTTTTGGTTGGACAGTGGCAGGCTGCTTTGAATGGCGGCAATACCCACGCGTACCAGGACCGTTTGGTCACCGACCACTGACACGCCTTCCGGAAGATTCAAGGGCAGAGAGATATCCACGTCATCCTTCAGGTCGGCCAGGTCAAACGGCATGGTTTCGACGTAACCAGGCAGGCTTGAAATGGCCTGCAAATTGCTGGAGAAGACGGTCACGGTGGGCGGAAAGACCGAAATATTGGTGAGGCGGTAGCCGCTGGCCACCTCGCCGCTGGTGACGACCTTCACCACCACGTTGCGGTAGCCACCCTTTTGATTGATGGGCAGCGTGACGGTTACGCGGTCGGGGGTCAGGGTCAGACCTGTGACAGGCGCGTTATTGGCATCCACCGCCTGGAGTGTGAGGGTGCGGTTGACGGTTTCAAATACCTGCGTGAGATCGAGCAGCGCTTCCACTTTCAGCACGCGTTCAACGATCGAAGCCGGGCCGCTCACGACCGTGCTGCTCTGGCTGAGCGTGGGCGTGCCAGCCTGGTATCCGACCGCCGGTTCGCCGCGTGTCACCAGGTCGATGGGAACGGTGCGGGTGGATAGGCGCTCCAGCGTGACGGAGATCGAACGCGGCGCGTGGGAAACGATTTGCACCGGTCGCAGGTTGACGTTAACCTGTACCTGGGCAGCATGGTTGCCCGGTTCCAGCCCGGAAAGGTCGACGACGGCGCGAATGACGGATGGGTCGGCCGCAAGCTGGTTCCACACCGACCGCGGAGCGCTCAGAACCACGTTCAACTGGTCGGGCGGGTCGTTGGTAATCATCAGGCCGGGATCCAGCCCGATGACTTCGATGGGAATGGGTTGAGAAAACTGACGCTCTTCGGTGGGGTCGGTGGAGGTGACCGCCGAGATCCAAACAGCCAGCGCCAGCACAAAAGCGGTCAGGAAGGTGGGAATGTATTTGAGGATGCGTTGCAACCCAGTCACCGTTTAATCCTCCGGCCGCCGGAATGATTCCAACCAGCGCGCGATGCGGCTGCCCAGGTTGGCACTCGACTCGTTTTCTGAGGGTTGGTAAAAAGCCAGCAAAATATTTTCCAGCCGCTCGCTATCCAATCGCCGGATCATGCGACCGTTGTGGGAGATGGAAATGGCGCCGGTTTGCTCGGAGACGACCACCGAGATCGCGTCGGAGGCTTCGGAACTGCCCAGGGCGGCGCGGTGGCGCAACCCCATTTGCCGTTCGGGTGAGCGGTTGAGAATGCCGCTCGATGAAAGTGGCATCACGCAGGCAGCCGCGATGATGCGGTTCTCGGCGACGATCACGGCGCCGTCGTGGAGAGGTGTGTTGGGATAGAAGATTTGCAGCAGCAGCTCAGGGGTGACACGCGCGTTCAACAGCACTCCGGTCTGCACGTATTCCTGCAGGCTGTCGGTACGTTGTAAAATGATCAGCGCGCCGTGTTGGCGGGCTGACAGGCGGGCGCAGGCGGTGACGATGGCTTTGATGGTCTGCTGCATGGCCAGGATGGCGGCCGCATCGCGCCGGTTGAACAGGTTGCCGTAACCGGCGCGTCCCAGGCGTTCCAGTCCGCGGCGGATTTCGGGCGCAAAGATGACCGGGATGGCCAGCAGCAGTGCGGGCAGCGTGGTGCTGATCAGCCACGAGAAGGCGGGCAGGTTGACCAGGCTGGTAAGCACGACCAGAAAAATGACCACCAGCACTACGCCGCGCATCAATACATTGGCCTGCGTATCGCGCAATACCATCAGGATGATGAAAAATACCAACGTGACCAGGGCCAGGTCGATGATGCTCAACCAGTTCAGGCGTTGGAATATGAAGATAATCTCGCTCAGCAGATCAGCCAATTGCTTTTCTATTCATCCTTCAGAGGTGGTTTTGATAAATTCGCGCCTGGATTAGATTGGGCGTAGAACCCGATCGACGCGCAGTTGTTTAAAGAACAATGTGGTGCTGGCGGATTTGGTTTCCTCGGCGGCTTCCTGCCAGGCCTGCACCACCAGCGTTTCCAGTTTGCGCGGTTCGTATCCCAATGCCTGCCAGATGTTGGTGAGGTTGGCCAGTTCGGTTGGAACAAACACCAGTGAGGCTTCGCATTGCAAATCGCGCGACGAGCGTTCCATTTCAACGATGAGCGCCGAGATGGCCTGATCGACCGGGATGGCGGGATCGAGGTAAATATCCGTCGCGCGGGCAACCAGGTTCTCCACCTTCCAACCCATCACGCCGCCGGCGCGGTTGTTGTACTGCAGCACCAGGAAGGCCTTCTCGCCGAAGGATGCCATGACGTCGTCGCGAGTCACCTTGCGGCCTTCCTTGTTGTAGCGGTTGATGATGCCAGCAATTTCTTCCGAATCGCGCGGACGGCCGCGGCGCACCAGGATTTCACCCGGGCGGGAAGCCGCTGCTTGCGTTTCGCTGGCGGCTGCCGGCGCAGATTGAAGCGCTTCAGGCACATCCCGCTGCCAGGCGGCCAGCACCTGCCGCCAGGTATCTTCAAAAGTGAGTTCGTTGCGGATGACCACCGACGCGGCAGCGATTTTCTCTTCCTGTGGGGGCTGAGCGCTCACCCGTTGGCGGGCATCCGCCTCGCTCATGTGCCGTTTTTGAACCAGGCGAGCGATTTGAATTTGCGGCGCCGCATAGGTCACCCAGACGCTGTCGCAATTGGCCACCAGAGAAGACTCAAGCAGTTTGATTGCCTCGATGACAATCACCTTTTGTCCGGCGCGCTGCGCCAGAAAATTCACCGCCTGGTTGACCAGCGGGTGGACGATCCGTTCCAGGGTGATCAGAGCTTCTGGGTCGCTGAAGACCAGGCGGCCAAGTTTGGAGCGGTCTATTTCTCCGTCCGATCCCAACACCCAGCGTCCAAAAGCGGCGACGATGGGCTGGTAGCCGGGGGCGCCGCGCGCGATGGCGCGATGGGAGAGCGCGTCGGCATCAATGCCGTAAGCGCCGAGATGTTCCAACATCCGGCGCACCACGCTCTTACCTGTTCCGATGTTACCGGTGAGCCCGATAACGTATTTGCCTGCCCATTTTGCCAAAATCGAACTCCGCGCTTTATGACAACTATCCTTTCATTTTAGCTGCGCGCTGGGATTATGTCAAAGGATTCTTTCAGCGCTGCGAAAACCAGGCGGCGCGGATTTCTTGACAATCCGGGGGTGCGTGGTAAAATTCAGCCACGTTCTGCAAGGAACACGCCGAGATAGCTCAGTTGGTAGAGCATGCGACTGAAAATCGCAGTGTCCACAGTCCGATTCTGTGTCTCGGCACACAAACGCCCTGGAAACGGGGCGTTTTTGTTTACCATTCCGCCGCGTTTTCCACGATTTGGCCATTTCTGTTACAATGCCGTTAAGATGAGCCGTAAGACAATCATAACTTTTGCGATTCTGGGCGTGCTCCTGGCGGCTGCTTTGATCCTTTTCCTGGGCAGGCAGCGGCAGGTCACGTTGATCATCGATGGGCAGGCGCAATCCGCGCGGGTGCGTGGGCTGACCGTGGGCGGCGCGCTGCGGCAGGCCGGCGTGCAGGTATCCCCGCAGGATTTGCTGGAACCAGGGAAAGCGACCTGGCTGGTGAACGGCATGGAAATCAGCGTCACGCACGCGCGCGGCGTCAACATCACCTTCCTCCCGGATGGCGGAGAGCGGCAGTTGGTCTCTGCCAGCCAGACGGCGGCGCAATTGCTGGCCGAAGCCGGGCTGGAAGCGGGGGCCGGCGACCGCCTGTGGGCGAACGGCGCAACTGTCACGCCGGACCAGGCACTGCCGGCTGGAAAACCGCTGGCGCTGGTGGTGCGACGAGCGCAGACGGTTACGCTAACGATCGATTCAGAAACCCGGCAGATCACCTCCGGCGCGTCCACGCTGGGCGAAGCGTTGGCTGAAGCGGGCATCCTGATGGAACCGGCAGACCGCCTTTCACCCGCGGCCGATACGCCCCTGGAGGGCCCTGTGAGCGCGGATCTGCGCAAAGCCCGCACGTTATCCATCCAGGTGGATGGCTTCACGGTTCAGGCGCGCAGCGCGGCCGGGCAGGTGGGCGAAGCGCTGGCGGAAGCGGGTATTTCATTGCAGGGATTGGATTACAGCCTTCCCTCCGAGTCTGAACCTTTACCGGAAGACGGCCGGCTGCGTGTGGTGCGCGTGCAGGAGGAACTGGTTTTGGCGCAAACGGCCGTGCCGTTCACCACAAAGTACGAGAATTCTGATCAGGTGGCCCTGGACCGGCAGGAAGTGATTGTGCCGGGCGTGCTGGGGCTGCAAGTTTCACGCGAGCGGGTGCGCTATGAGGATGGCGAGGAAGTGCTGCGCAGTTCGGATGGCGATTGGGTGGCACAGGAGGCCCAGGAACAGACGGTCGGGTTGGGCACAAAGATCGAGCTCAAAACATTGCAGACCGAAGCTGGAAACCTGGAATATTACCGCGCGGTCACCGTATGGGTCACCTCGTACTCGCCTTGCCGGTCGGGCGGCGACCGCTGCTATCCGGGCACATCCAGCGGCATGAAGGTGCAAAAAGGCGTTATCGCCGTGCCGCGCGCCTGGTACGGGCTGCTGGTTGGGGCGCGCGTTTATATTCCCGGCTACGGCACCGCCGTGGTGGCTGATACGGGCGGCATGACCGGCTACTGGGTGGACGTGGCGTACGGTGATGACGATTACGTGCCATGGGCGCAGTACGTGACGATGTACTTTCTCACCCCGGTACCATCCTACGTTCCGGTGAGGCTGCCGTGACCGACTTAAAGCCACTCTCCGTCCCGGCCTTGATGCGCAAGCACGGTCTGTCAGCCAGGAAGAGCCTGGGGCAAAATTTTTTATTGGACGAAACCGCCCTGGAAAAAGTGGTGGCGGCTGCTGAGATTCCCGCGAATGCCACCGTGCTGGAGATTGGTCCGGGGCTGGGGAGCCTGACGCGCCACCTGGCGCGTGCGGCGGCGCATGTGGTGGCGGTTGAACTGGACGCGGACATCCTGCCAGCCTTGCAGGAAGCGCTGGGTGATGCCCAAAATGTGACCGTCATCCACGGCGACATCCTGCAGCAGGAGATGGCAGGCCTGATTGACGAGCCCGGCTACCTGGTGGTGGCCAACATCCCTTATTACATCACCTCGGCGGTGATCCGGCATTTGCTTGAAGCGCCGGTGAAGCCTGCCCGCCTGGTGTTGACCATGCAAAAGGAAGTGGCCGAGCGCATCTGCGCCAAACCGGGCGACCTGAGCCTGCTGGCGTTAAGCGTGCAGGTATACGGCTCCCCGCGGCCGGCGGCGCGCATCCCGGCCGGCGCGTTTTACCCGCCGCCCAAGGTTGACTCGGCGGTGCTGCGCGTGGATCTGTATCCGCAGCCGCGCATCCCGGAAGACCAGTTGGATACATTCTTTCATCTGGCAAAACTTGCTTTCGCGCAGAAACGCAAGACGCTGCGCAACACGCTTTCGGCCGGGCTGCGCTGGCCGCCCGAACGAGCCGCCGGGCTGCTGGCGGAGGCAGGCATTGACCCGATGCGCCGCGCCGAAACGCTCAGCCTGGACGAATGGGCGCAAATGGTGAGCGTCTATCGTCGCGAAACTCCATGACGGATTTCCGCCGCTGGAATAACGAAAAAGGGCAATGCTGGATCGCATTGCCCTTGCAGAATCCGTGTGTTAAAAACCCGACAGGCTAAGACAGCGTCACTTTTTTCTGGATATCGCGGTACATACCGGGCAGCAGCCACACCCGCAGCGCGGCTTCTATTTGAATGCGAAACGACATTTTGGATTTTCCCCAGCGCCGGTCGGCAAAGTAGATGGGGATTTCTTTAAATTTATAGCCCAACCGGCTGGCGACATAAGTCATTTCGACCTGGAACACGTAACCATTGGAGCGCACGCGCTCCAGCGGCATACCTTGCAGCGTGGCGCGTTTCCACAACCGAAACCCGCCGGTCACGTCGCGGATGGGCAGACCGAGGAGAGTGCGCGCGTAGAAGTTGCCAAACGCCGAGAGTCCTTTGCGCCAGAACGGCCAGCGCTCATCCAGTTTTCCACCGGCCACATAGCGCGACCCCAGCACCACGTCGCAACCGGCCAGCGTTTCGATGATTTCCGGAATTTTTTCGACCGGGTGCGAAAAATCGGCATCCATTTGGCCGACGGCTTCTGCGCCCAGTTCCATTGCGCGCTGGAAGCCCTGAATGTAGGCGCTGCCCAGACCCAATTTGCCTGCGCGGTGGATCACCTGCACGCGTCCCTGGGTTTCGAGCGATAACTGGTCCGCGATCTGGCCGGTGCCGTCCGGACTGTTGTCGTCTACGACCAGCAGGCTCAGGTCAGGGCACGGCAGCGTAAATAAGGCGGAGACCAGTTTGGGCAGGTTCTCCGCTTCGTTATAAGTGGGAATGACGATGGTGGTTTTCAAGACGGCCTCGAGTGGATTTGTTTCCCCAACTCTGCTTTCAGGGAAGCCAGACCTTGCTGGGAGAAGGCGGCCGGCTGGAATTGGTGAACCTGCAAGGAAAGGCTGGTCTCGCCAAAGCGGCCGCTGGCGCGGTCCTCTTCGCTGTAAAAATAGGAAAAAGATTGTTCGATGTGCTTGCGGATGCGTTCGGTCAAGCCTGCGCTTTCGGTAGCCGGGGTGAGCACGATGAAATTGGAACGGTCGTACTGGCCGACAAAACCGGAGGCGATATTCTGTTCGCGCAGCAGTTCAAGTAACATACGGGCGGTGGCGCGCAGCAGGTCGTCGGCGGCCACGATGCCATACATCTCGCGGAAGCTGTCCAGGTTGAGAATCGAAACCAACAACAGGGCCTGGCCGCCGTTTTTGATGGCCGCTTCCATCTGCTCATCCACCAGGTCGCCTTGCGGAAGCTGGGTGACCGGATCAGTGAGCGTAATACGCCCGGCACGCTCAATGGCATTCTGAACGCGCAGGCGAAGTTCCTGAATGTCAAACGGTTTGGTGACGTAATCGTCGGCGTGCAGTTCCAGGCCGCGTAGCCGGTCGCTGCGCTCGCGCTTTTCGGTCAGAAAAATGATGGGGATCTCGCGCGTGCGGCGGTTTTCACGCAGGCGGCGGGCCACTTCGAACCCGTCGATGTCGGGCAGACGAATATCCAGGATCACAAGCTGTGGCAGGTTCGTTTGGGCGGCGCGCACGCCGTCCTCGCCCCAATTGACGGTCAAGACTTCATATCCCTGGTTGCGGAAAAATGCATTGAGCATATCCGCAACGTCCAGATCATCTTCAACGACCAGCAGCGTGTTTTTCTCTTCCACGGGAGCGCGGCATCCTAACCGATGGGTTCTTTATAAACGATAAACTCGCAGGTCGGATCCCCCATGGCAATGCATTTCGATTCATTCACGCGGAATTCGCTGCCGCCGGATACCCATTTGAGACTTTCCTGGAGCAGGCCGGTGGCAATGTAGCAATCGGGCTTGTCGGTGTGCCGGCCGTAACAGACCGGGCAGCGGTGAATGGTGTAAATAAGGTGGTCATCTTTTTCTTCAACCGTCGAAAGCTGATCGCTGATCTGGCTGAAGATCTTGGCCATAGCGGGCAGGCCGATCCGTAATTTGGCCTGCAGCGGCAGCACTTTGAACGCCAGGTCGCCGACGCCTGCCAGCGCACCAAAGCTGCGAAGCCCATCGCTAAAGACGGCGCGCCCGGCGCGCAGCGCCAGGCCGCGTCCGCCGCGCGGACCGTACATTTCTTCCAGCGCGCCCATGATGGCAGAAACATCGGCAAAATCAAATGCCTTTTCCAGGTTGTCGGGCGGAAGATTCTCCATCAGATTGGGCAGGTTTGCCAGGTTGAGGATGGCATTCACGCCATTGCGACCCATTACATCTTCCAGCGATAAAATGGTGAGCCGCCCAAACTTATTGGGGTAATACAAACCGCTCTTGGGGATAGGTTGCATTTTGTTCTACCTCAGATGAGTTTGGTCAAAGCCTCGGCTGCGCGGCGCATGTCGAGGAAGATCAAGCCGAGTTTTGCCTGTTCGCGGGCCAATGCAGTCAAAACTGCATCTTCGCCCACGGACATGAGCACGACGTAGCCGCTTTCGCCTTTGATGTAGACCTGCTCGAGCGAGCCGCGGCCCAGTTCGTTGGCAATGCGTTCGCCCAGCGATAGCATTGCGGCTGACATCGCGGAGACCCGGTCTTCTTCGACACCCTGGGGGAGAGCAGATGCAATGGTCAAACCGTCGACGCTAACAATTGCCGAGGCTTCGATATCCGGGGAAGAGGCCTGTAATTCTCGCAGACGCTCCACCATTAGCTGAGTTCGTGTCTTTGTCAAGGCTGCACTCCTTTATCTCAGGGTGATTCTTATCATGCTTGTATTCGGGGAATATTAAGAAAAATTGAGGACACAGTCAAATTTAGCACAGGGGGTATGGCATGTCAAGCGGAGCACGGCCTGTGCGGGCGTGATTGTAAAGAAACTGAAAACACCTGCCGCGTTTCTGGCAGGTGGTACAGCTGTAAGGTTATAATCGGAAGAAAATGGATAGATTGCATTTCCAAAGGAGCACCTTGCATGAATCGCCAAAAAACTGGTGTAGGAATGTTTACATCGATTTTATTGATAGTCATGGTTTTAACTGCCTGCCAGCCGGCTGACAAAAACGTAACAACCACCGTGCGCGTCGCGCGCATCCCGGTGCTGGACACGCTGCCTCTGTTTGTCGCCCAGCAGGAGGGCCTGTTTGAGAAACATGGTGTGACGGTGGAAATTATTCCCGTCGCATCCGCGCCGGAACGAGACCAGTTAATCGCTTCGGGCCAGGCAGATGCCATGATCAACGAAGTGCTGTCCACCATGTTCGCCAACAAGGCGTCGATCCAGTTTCAGACTGTGCGCTATGCCCGCGCGGCCACCGCGACCGCTCCGGTCTTTCGCATCCTTTCCGCGAAAGATGCGGGCATCACCGCGCCTGAGCAACTGAAAGGCGTGCCGGTGGGCGTCTCGGATGGCACCATCATTGCCTATCTCACCGAGCGGTTGTTGCAGGCCGAAGGGTTTACACCGGGCGAAATTCAGACCACCTCGGTGCCCAGCATTTCCGACCGCATGGCGTTGCTGGGCAGCGGCCAGCTCAAGGCTGCCATGTTGCCCGATCCGCTTTCCACGCTGGCCATCCAGCAGGGAGCGAACCTGGTGCTGGATGACAGCCGCCACCCCGAATACAGTTTCTCGACGCTGACCTTTCGCAAGGCATTTCTGGATGCCAACCCGACCACGGTGAAGAATTTCCTGGCGGCCTGGGAGGAAGCCGTCGCGTTGATCAACGCCGACGGCAGCCGGTGGACAGGCCTGCTCTCTGAGCAGAACCTTGTGCCGGCGCCGCTGCTGGAGAACTTCCAGGTGCCGCCGTTTGTCACAGCCGGCGTGCCCACCGAAGCGCAATTCAACGATATGCTTGCCTGGGCGAAGGAAAAGGGGCTGCTTGAACAGGACGTGCGCTACGCCGATTGCGTGGACAGCCAGTACCTGCCCAAATAGCCGCGCCAGGCCATCAGCATGATTGCGCTGGATCAGATCACGTTTGCCTATCCCGGCGCCGAACCGCTGTTTCAGGATTTCTCCTGGCGGGTCGGGCGCGGTGAAGCCTGGGCCGTGCTGGGCACCTCGGGCTGCGGTAAAAGCACGCTGCTTTACCTGTTGGCGGGATTGCGCCTGGTGCAATCGGGCCAGGTGTGCATCGACGGCGCGCCGTTGACCCGACCGCGTCCGCAAACCGGCCTGATCATCCAGGATTACGGCCTGCTGCCCTGGGCCACCGTTCGACAAAACGTGGAACTGGGTCTGCGCGTTCGCAATTTCTACGGCCCCGACGGAACGCACGCGCCGCGCGGGTACACGCCTTCGCTGGAAGTGGATCCCTGGCTGGAACGCTTGGGCATAGGCGGCGTGGCTGGTCAATTCCCGGGGCAGATCTCCGGCGGCCAGCGGCAGCGCACCGCCATCGCGCGCACGCTGGCCTTGCGGCCTGATTTGATGTTGATGGATGAGCCGTTTTCCTCGCTGGACGCGCCCACCCGCGAGGGCCTGCAGCGCTTGATGCTGGAATTGTGGGCGGAACAGGCTTTGACGATGGTGGTGGTGACGCATTCCATTGAGGAAGCGGCTGTTCTGGGACAGCGCATCCTGCTGTTGGGCAAAGCACCCAACCGGGCGGCGCAGGTCATTGAAAACCCCGGCGCGGCGGAGATGCGCTACCGTGAAGGCGACGACTACGGCCGCATGTGCCGTCTGCTGCGCGAACGTTTGGAGGAAACATGAAGCGGCGCAACCTGTTATTGGCCGGGATTGCGCTGCTGGGGCTGTGGCAGGTGCTGGCGCTGGCCGTCAACCGGCCCATTTTGCCGACGCCCCTGTCTGTGCTGGCCGCCCTGTGGCGCGAGTTGACCAGCGGAAACCTGCTGGATCATTTCCTGGCCTCCTTTTGGCGGGTGATTGCGAGCACGCTGCTGGCCGTGCTCACCGCCGCACCGGCCGGGATGATGTTGGGGCAATCCAAACGGCTGAACGACATCTTCTCGCCGGTGATTTACCTGCTGTACCCAATCCCCAAGGTGGTGCTGGTGCCGATCGTGCTGTTGTTTTTTGGCGTGGGCGACGTGCCCAAGATCATCATCATCTACCTGATCCTGTTTTTCCAGATTCTGGTCCTGGTGCGCGATTCGGCCGCTGGCTTGCGCCCTGAATTAATTCAAAGCGTCCGCAGCCTGGGCGCCGGCCGGCGCGCGCTGTTTCGCTACGTGTACCTGCCGGCCAGCCTGCCGGCGGTATTGACCGCGTTGCGCCAGTCGGTTGGCACGGCAGTGGCGGTGTTATACGTGGCCGAGCTGTTTGCCACGCAGCGCGGGCTGGGCTACTATATTTATCTGAACGGAAGCACGCTGTTCAACTATCCCGCCATGTACGGTGGGGTAGTGATGATGAGCCTGCTTGGATTGGGGTTGTACTTTGGCGTCGATCTGCTGGAGCGCCGCCTGTGCCCGTGGAAAACGGCAGCCTGAATCAAAACGGCCGGTACCACCGGCCGTCATTTTTGAGCGCGCCTAGAGGGGCAGCAGCCGCGCCAGAATACTGGCCGCAGAGTATGCCAAACTGAAGTAGAGGACCAACTGCCCGGTGCGTGCCAGTGCGCGGTTGAGCGCTTTGCCCTCGTTCTTGTAGACGAAGACGATCAATTCCGCGGCCAACGGCAGCGTCAGCGCGGGCAGCAGCAGCCAGAACGAACCCATCCCGGAAAGCGCCTGTAAGAATGTAATCAGGTAGGCCAGCAGCACCACCAGCAAGTATTCCTGGCGGGCGCCCTGGGCGCCCAGCCGGACGGCCAGCGTGTTTTTGCCGCTGGCGCGGTCGGTGTGGATGTCGCGCAGGTTATTGACGACCAGGATGGCCACGATGAGCAGCCCGACCGGCACGGATCCAATGAACGCGCTCAGGCTGAAGCGGACCGCCTGGATGTAGTAGGTTCCCATCACGGCAGCCACGCCGAAGAAGAGAAACACGAAGAATTCGCCCAGGCCGCGATAGCCGTAAGGGAACGGACCGCCGGTGTAGAGGAGGGCAGCGAGGATGGCTGCCATGCCAATGGCGATGATCGGCCAGCCGGAAATCCAGGCCAGGTAAAGACCGATCAGGGCTGCCAGCGCGAATGTGATCCACATGCCGGATTTGACCGTGCCGGGTTTGAGCATGCCTGCCTGAGTCACGCGCACAGGCCCCAGGCGGCCGGGTGTGTCGGCGCCTTTTTGATAATCAAAAACGTCATTGGCAAAATTTGCGCCAATTTGAAGGAGCAGCGCAGCCGCCAGCGTGCCCAGCGCGGGTAGCAGGCGAAAACTGCCGTCGGCGTAAGCGATGGCCGATCCAATGATGACCGGCGCTGCCGCCGCCGGAAGCGTGCGCGGCCGGGCGGCGAGCAGCCAGATTTGACCGTGTGTTAATGGTTTTGATGAAGTGTCCATGAGTTTACTCCAACCGGTACGGCTACAGTATAACCCGATTTTTTCCCATGACGTAAGCCGCAACTTTGCGTATGCTTTACAATTGGGAGGTTGACGGCACGTCTGGCGCGGGCCAGTGCGCGACGTGCAGAATCGGCTGAGGTGCGTTACAATGGACGCACGTTTTTATCAGGAAAGGATTGCAATGCGACGATCGATTGTTCTTTTGGGAGCTGCGTTGGCGTTGCTGGGATGCGCTCTGCTGGCCCATCCGGCGGCGGCGCAATCTGAAGCGCTCAACGAGACTTTTATGGGTGATTTATTGTGTTTGCCGGAAGCCTACGCCCAGACCGGCAGCGACTGCCTGCCGACCGGGCCCGCTCAGACCTTGACCCAGTTGGACCAGCAGGGTCTCTCCATCCCGCTGCGCCCGCTGCCGGCCGCGCGGCCGGATGCCAGCCTGACGATGGTGAATTTGGGCTTTGCGCGGATCAACCTCGAAACCTACGAGGCTGCGCCGGTGTATGCCACGCTGAGCGACGCGGTCGCGCAGACCAATCCGGTACGCTCGCTCGATCCCGGGTACATCCGTTACGTGTCCTACGTGAACTGGCAGGAAGTGGATGGAAAGACCTTCGTGCAAATGTCCACCGGCGAGTGGGTGCGGGCCGGCCGGGCGCGCTATTCGGGCTTCCAGGGGCTGGAGTTCCGCTCCACGCCGCGCAACAATTTTGGCTGGATCCTCGACCAGGTTGGTGTGCGCAGCGGTCCCGGTTATGCATCACCCGAAACGGGCGTGACGCTGCTGCGCGAAACCACCGTGCAGGTGTATGATATCGTCGAGCAGGACGGCACCCAATGGTACCGCATCGGCTTGAACGATTGGGTGGAGCGCCGCTATATCCGCATGGTGAGCGTCAACACCACGCCGCCGCAGGGGGTGGATAACGACCGCTGGATCGAGGTCAATCTGTACGAGCAGACCCTTTCGATCTATGAGAACGGCCAGCTCAAATTTGCCACGCTGATCGCCACCGGACAGGATCCGTTCTTTACCCAGCCAGGCGTATTTCAGATTTACAAAAAGCTGGAACTTGAGACGATGAGCGGCGCGTTTGAAGCCGACCGTTCGGACTACTATTACCTGCAGGACGTTCCCTGGACGATGTATTACGATGAGGCGCGCGCACTGCACGGTGCCTACTGGCGCACGTGGTTTGGTTACCCGGCCTCGCACGGTTGCGTCAATCTATCCATTGGCGATTCGCGCTACCTGTTCGATTGGGCGCAGGTGGGCGACTGGGTGTACGTCTGGGATCCTTCCGGGCAAACCCCCACCGATCCAAACTTTTACGGCTCGGGTGGGGCATAGACCCGCACAGAAACATATGAGGACGGTCAATAGCGACCGTCCTCTTGATTTTAATTTTCAACTCGCAGCAATTACGGCTGCAAAGTCAGTTCCAGGCTCGTCAGGGCCACCGTCCCGGGGATGCGACCGGTGCTTTCCTGCCGGAACACCAGCCGGGCGTTGGTGGACTGGCTGACGGTGTAGGAGAGGATGACGTCAAAGGGAGTGTGGCTGAGGTTGCCGGTCGGGAAGATCAATTCCAGCGACTCGCTGGCCAGAACCGCGCCCTGTTCATCCAGCAATTCGACGATCAGCGGGTTTTCGTTGACCGGCCGGGCCAACGCGGTGATCTGCAGCAGGCCGCCGCTGATCATCTGTTTCTCGATCGGCGCGCGGATGATGTACGGCTCGCGGTCGTAACCAGCCGGGTAAATTTGATCCTCGCCCATCTGCATCAGGATCAGGTCGGTGGATGTGAGCGCGGATATGCGGCCAAAACGGTCGCGCGTGCTGACGATCAGGCGGGCCAGTTCGGCCGGCGCAAGCAATTCGAAGGTGATTTCCGGCGCAATGGAGATACTGCGGCCGGCGTAAGCCGAGAAATTCAGGCGGGTTTGATACAGATTGCGGCCGTCTTCGCCGATCAACTCCACCCACACCAGCCCATCCGCGCCGGGCATGGCGTTGGCGCTGATGGTGAGCGGCGATTTAACCTTGGAGAACAACCCGGGACGCTTGATCAGCATGGTGGCCGCGAGCGGTTGGGGCGTGGGTGTGATGGTGGGAGTGCGCCGCCACCAGGGCGTGTTGGTGGGTGTGGGACCCTGGGTGGGCAGGATTTCTAACGTGGACGTTTGCGAAGGTTTTGGCAGGTCACTGGGGGCAGCCGATGGTTCGGCGGTCGCCTCTACCAGCGGCAGGGTGGGCGAGGCGGTCTCAAGGACGGGTTCAGGCTGGCTTTCGGCAGCAGCTGTCTGCGCGGCGATTTCGGTGCGCAGGGCCGGCGGTGTGAGCAGCGCGGCGCCTGGCAGGCTGCCTGAACAGCCCGCGGTCAGCAGCAGACAGGCTGCCGCGAGACACAAACCGAATCTGGAAAAACGTCTGGAAACGATCATCTTTTTATGCAACTTCCGGGGCCACCTGTTCCATCAGCGTGCGCATGGCGCGTTCGCGTTCCGCCTGTGATTGTACCTTGAAATGTATGAGCGCGTAGTTCATGCCGGCGTCGCGCAGCGCGCGCAATTGTCCGGCGACCTGGGCGGGCGAGCCGCTCAACGCCGTGCCCGCTTCCGCGACGTCGCCGAAGCGCAAGCCCAGGCGCAGGCAAACCGTGAACGGCCGCCCGGCTGCCAGGAACGGGCGTGCGGGTTGCAGCAGGCGCGCCAGGGTTTCGGCATCGGTATGGTTGGGGTGCCAGCCGTCGCCCAGCAGCATGGCGCGGCGGACGGTGACCTCGGAATCGCCAGCCACCCACAGGGGCGGGCCGCCGGGCTGGATGGGTGCGGGGGCAAAATCGACATCCGCGAACTGGTAATACTTCCCCTGGAAGGAAGCCGTGCGCGTGCCGCGCCACAGCGTGCGCAGCACCTTGAGGGCTTCATCCATCCGTTTACCGCGGTTGGTAAAATCGCTGCCCAGCGCCTGGTATTCGCCGCGCGACCAGCCCACCCCACACGCCAGCATGACCCGCCCGCCGGAAAGCACGTCCAGCGTGGCGATCTGCCTGGCAACTTCAACCGGGTTGCGCTGCGGCAGCACTAGTGCCGAGATGCCCAGGCGGACCCGTTGGGTCAACCCGGCCAGGTAAGCCAGGGTGGTGACAGCTTCGAGCAGCGGCGAAAAACGGGCGGCATCGGCCTGTGGAAGCGCCAGGTGGTCGGTCGTCCAGGCTGAATCATACCCCAGGCTTTCCGCCGCCAGGGTGGTATCCACCGCCGCCAGGCGGCCAGATTGCGCGCCGTAGCTGGGAAGCACAACACCGAATTTCATCGCTTCTGAGCCATCAGGACGCGGTCGATTGTGGCGCTCAGTTCGTCAAAATCGACCGGTTTGGAAAGGTAGCCGTTGGCCCCGGCCGCGGTGGAAGGCGAGATGCCCTGGTCGGCGTCGGTGGCCGACAAGACAATGATTGGGATGCGGCTGGTGGCTTTCTGATTGCGCAGCGCACGGATCAGGGAAACGCCGCTCATTTCGTGCATGTTCATATCCACCACGATGACATCCGGTTGCTCTTCGGCGGCCAATGAGACCGCCTGGATGGGCGAATCGCAAGTCAGCGGCTGGTAGCCGAGCAGTTGCGATGCTTTTTCCATCAGGTGCAGCGCCAGAAGGTCATCGTCGACGAACAAAATCAGGGTCATTGTGTGTTGTTGGTCCTGCTAAAGTCCGTAAATTTCCCCGTACTTGGCCTGAAGGTAGCGCATGTACGGCTGCGGGTCAATTTTAGAGCCGGTCACGCGCTGTACCAGCTCCTGCGGCTCAAACTTGGAGCCGTGAACATGCACATTACGGCGCAGCCAGGCTAACAGCGCGTTGAAGTCGCCATGTTCGATTTGCGTATCCAGGTCGGGCAAATCTCGGCGGATGCACTCCCATAATTGCACAGAAACCAGGTTACCGAGCGCATAGGTGGGGAAGTACCCGAACATGCCGGCGGACCAGTGCACGTCCTGCAAGACGCCGGTCTTATTGTTGGGCGGCGTGATGCCCAGGTAATCGCGCATCCGTGCGTTCCAGATCTCGGGCAGGTCTTTGGCTTCCAGGCTGCCCTCCATCATTGCAATTTCCAGCTCCAGCCTCAGCATGATGTGCAGATTGTAGGTGGCTTCATCGGATTGGGTGCGTATGAGTGAGGGCTCCACTTTGTTGATGCCGCGGTAGAAGTCCATCAAATCCAGGTTGCCCAGCACTTCCGGGAAGCTTTGCTTGAATTTTGGGTAGAAATATTTCCAGAAGGGTAGCGAGCGTCCCACCAGGTTTTCCCACAGGCGCGATTGGGATTCGTGAATGGCCATCGACGCGCCGCGTGTGAGCGGGGTGCGGCGGTATGCCGGATTGACGCCCTGCTCGTAGAGGGCATGGCCGCATTCGTGCATGCTGCTGAAGAGCGCCGAGCCGCCGCGTTCGGTATCGAACCGGGTGGTGATGCGCACGTCGCCGCTGCCGAAGGAGATGGTGAAAGGATGCGCAGAGCGGTCCTGGCGGCCGCGTTTCCAGTCGTAACCGAAACGTGTGATCACCTCCACGCCGAAATGCCACTGTTTTTCTTCGTCGTAGTGCTGGCGCATGAAATCGTCGTTGACCTGCGGGCGTGCCTGAATGGCCTGGATGAGCGCGACCTGCTGCGGGCGCAATGCGTGGAAAATGGCTTGCACGTCAGCTGTCTTCAGGCCGGGTTCGTAATCATCCAGCAGCGGGTCGTAGACATGGTCAAAGGGCGCAAACAGGGAAGCGTAACCGCGGCGCAATTCGATGATTTTTTGCAGGTGCGGCAGGAAAAGACCGAAGTTGTTCTCCGCGCGGGCGCGTGCCCACACGCCTTGCGCCACGGTGGTGACGCGCGCAAATTCGGCCACTTTTTCAGAGGGCACACGTGTATCTTTGTCGTAATTGTGGCGGGTGACCCTGATCAAGCGGGCATCATCTGAGTCGGGATTGAGCTGGTTCACCTGGCTGGTAAGGTCATCGAGCAGCCGGCCGGTTTCCTCCGAGGTGAAACGCTTGTGCGCCAGTTCGGAGAGGGTGGCCAGGGCGTCGCCGCGGTCTTCCGCGCCGCCTTCGGGCATGTAAGTCTGCTGGTCCCAGCTTAACACGCTGGCGGCAGCCGACAGGTCGGCAACTTCATTCAAGATACGCTTCAACTGGTCAATTTTCGGTTGCATCGAGCGCGATCCTTGTAGGTGTAATGACTGTATTCCCTTGCGGCAGAAACCACAACATCCGGGATGAGGACTATTGTATTCCAATACCACCGTTCATTGCAAACCGATTGTGCGTGCAGCCTGTTAGAATGCAAACGGGCGGCCAGCGGCCGCCCGTCTTTCTACCTGCCAGGTGAATATCAGGCCACTTTCCAGCGCAGCGGTTCGCCCTTCAAGCCGGCGATCACTTCGGTGGCAATATCATAGGCTGCACGGCCCTGGGCTTCCCCAGTCTGCGCGCCGATGTGCGGCGTGCAGATGACGCGCGGATGGCTGACCAGCGGGGTGAGGCCGGGCGGTTCAGCCACAAAGACATCCAGGCCGGCGGCGGCTACCTTGCCGGACTCCAGCGCTTGAAGCAGGGCTTCCTCGTCAATGACGCCGCCGCGCGCCGCGCAAACGATGCGCACGCCGTCCTTCATCTTCGCAAAGGCATCCGCATTGAGCATGCCGCGGGATTCGGCGGTGAGCGGAATGTGCATGGTGATGACGTCGGATTTGGCCAGCAGTTCATCGAAGGTGACGGGGATGCCGCCGCGTTTTTGAATCTCATCCGCGGGGATCAACGGGTCGTATCCGAGGACTTCCATGTCGAACGCCTTGGCGCGATCCGCCACGGCGACGCCGATGCGTCCAAAGCCGATCACGCCCAGGGTCTTCTTGAAGAGCTCGCCACCCTCAAATTCCTTCTTGAGCCACTTGCCGGCCTTCATGGTGGCGTCGGCCCGGGGAATGTCGCGCATGACCGAAAGCATCAATCCGAGGGTCAGTTCAGCCACCGAGACACTGGTGGCCAACGGTGAATTGACCACCGTTACACCGGCTTCCTTGGCGGCTTTCAGGTCGATGTTGTCGACGCCCACGCCGGCGCGGCCAACAACCTTGAGATTCTTGGCGGCGGCAAAAACCGCCGGGGTGACCTTGGTGCGCCCCCGCACGATCAAGGCATCATATTCCCCGACAATTTGCAGCAAATCGTCGGCCGAAATGCCAGTCTTATCGGCCACTTCCGCCGAGGCGCGCAAAATTGCTTGCCCGTTTTCTTCCAGACCATCTGTCAGCAGGACCTTCCAAGCACTCATTCCTCGGTCTCCTTATTATTCTTCGAAATGGTTTCGGTTTCTTGTGGGGAACCTTCCCCATGACAACGTGTTTTGGGTTTTTCGTCGGGGTGGCTGGTTTCATATTCCAGCCTCCGCACGGCAGCCAGGCAGGCTTCATCTTCCGGGGTGGATTGATACCGGGTGGTGAACCAGGCTTTGAGGATCTCTTGGGCCAGCGCCTCGGTGGTTGTGCGCAGCGAAAGGCAGAGCAGGTTGGCATCATTCCATTTGCGCGCGCCGCTGGCCGTTTCGGCGTCGCCGCACAGGGCTGCGCGGATGCCCGGCACTTTATTGGCTGCAATGCTGACGCCGGTGCCCGTCCAACAGAACAGGATGCCCTCGTCAGCGCCGCCGCCCGCGATGTCATGCGCCACGCAGGCCGCCACTTCAGGCCAGGGTACGCTGCCCCGCCCGGATGGGCCGTAGAAAACCACCCGGTGACCATCGCGTTTGAGCAGTTTGATGACCGCATCCACGACGGGTTTGCGTTCGTCCGCACCTACCGAAAGCCTCATGATGCCTCCGATGATTCTATTGTGCCATATCCTTCGTCACTTTTTCAAGTGAGTTTATTCCATGCCGAAAGTGAGTAAGCCGCCGGATTCTGGCGGGTTATTCGTAGCGCAGCGCTTCCACCGGCTCCAGTCCCGCGGCGCGGTTGGCCGGGTAGAGGCCAAAGAACAGGCCGACCGCGGTGGAAAACAGGGTCGCCAACAGAATGGCATCCAGGCTGACCTGCGGAACGAAAGGGGTTCCGCTGGCTGCCGCCACGCGCCCGACGATGAAAGCGATCAGGTAACCCAGGCCTATGCCGATCAGGCCGCCAAACAGGCTGAGCAGCGACGATTCGGTCAGGAACTGGATGAGGATGTCGCGCCGCCGGGCGCCGATGGCTTTGCGGAGGCCAATTTCACGGGTGCGCTCAGTGACTGAGACCAGCATGATGTTCATGATGCCGATGCCGCCCACCAGAAGCGAGATGGCGGCAATGCCGCCCAGGAAGATGGTCAGCACATTGGTGATGGTTTGCGCGGTGGCGACAAAGTCCTGCTGGCTGAACACGGTAAAGTCGTCCTCGCCAAGCAGCGTGCGGTGGCGTTGGCGCAGCACTTCGGCCACTTCCTCGCTGGCCTGCGACACCTGGTCGGCATTGACGGCCTGGACGTAGATCACATCGATGCGTTCGCGCGTGCGCCGGATCAACCGGGCCGTGGTGGTGGTCATCGGCGCAAGCAGCACGTCATCCTGGCTGCCAAAGGTGCTGCCGCCTTTCGATTGCAGCAGGCCGATCACGCGGAAGGGTTGACCTTCGACGCGGATGATCTCGCCCACAATGCCGTCGCGGCGGCCGAACAGTTTGTCGGCCAGGTCGGGGCCCAGCACGGCCACCGACGCGCGCGCCAGCATATCGTCTTCGCTGATAAACACGCCTTCGGTCAATTCGTAATTGCGCACCAACTGATAATCGGGCGTGACGCCCATGATGCTGGTGTTGGCTGTTTCACCGGCAAAAGTAACTTCGGCGTTGCCCTGCACCACCGGGGCGACGGCCGCAACCGAGGGCGCCTGGAATGGGTCAGCGATGGCATTGGCGTCATCCATCGTCAACGGTTTTTCGTTGCGTACCTGCTCCTGCATGTTACCCGAGAAGACGAACAACAGGTTGGAGCCGATGCCGCTGATGGAGCCGGTGATGGAATTCTGCGCGCCAGCGCCCACCGCCAGCATGGCAATGACCGCAGCGACGCCGATGATGATGCCCAGCATGGTTAACCCTGAGCGCATCTTGTTGGCGCTCAGGCTTTCGATGGCTTCCCGGATGGCCTGGGTAAAGTTCATCGGGCTGCCTCCGGCTGTTCGACCTTGCCGTCCATGATGCGGATGGTGCGCTGCGTTTGCGCGGCGATGGCGGGGTCGTGTGTGACGATGATGATGGTGGTGCCGCGCTCTTTATTGAGGGTCAGGATCAACTCCATGATCTCTTTGCCGGAATGTGAATCCAGGTTGCCGGTGGGTTCATCGGCAAGCAGCATGGCCGGGTCATTAACCAGTGCGCGCGCGATGGCCACACGCTGCTGCTGGCCGCCGGACAATTCGGTGGGGCGGTGGTGAATGCGGTTGGCCAACCCCACCGCGACAAGCGCCTGGCGGGCGCGGTCGGTGCGGCCTTTGGTGATGCCCGCGTAGCGCAGCGGCAGTTCAACATTGGCAAGCGCGGTGGTGCGCGAAAGCAGGTTGAAGCTCTGGAAGACAAAGCCCACTTTACGGTTGCGCACGCTGGCCAGTTGATCGTCGTTCAGGCTGGAAACCAGTTCGCCGTCCAGGTAGTATTCGCCGCTGGTGGGGCGGTCCAGGCAGCCCAGGATGTTCATCATGGTCGATTTGCCCGATCCAGACGGTCCGGTGATGGCGACCACTTCGCCGCGGTAAATCTCCAGTGATGCACCGTTCAGCGCGTGGACGTCGACCTCGCCCATACGGTAGGTCTTGGTCAGCTCGACTGCCCGGATAACGGCATCCGGCGCGCTCATCGCCCACCCATGAATCCGGCCGGGCCGCCGGTGAAGAATGTGCTGGGCGGGTTGAGAATGACCGTATCGCCTTCCTTGACTTCTCCTCCAACCACTTCACTGTGCGTATCGGCGGTTGCGCCGATGGTGATGTTGGTTGCCTGGGGTTGGCCGTTGACCAACAGGTACACCACGCGCTCGCCTTCCAGCAGGCGCACCGCGCGGTTGGGAACCATGAGGACGTTCTCGAGTTGCTCGACGATGATATTGACAGCGGCGGTCATGCCCGGGCGGACGAGTTCATCCGCGTCGGTCAGTTCGATGGTGACGGTGAAATTGACCGTGCCCTGGACCGCGTTGCCCACGCGGCCGACGCCGGTGACGATGCCGTTATATTCCTTGTTTAGAATGCCGTCGAACGTCAGGCGTGTTTGCTGGCCGGTGCGGATGCGGTTGATGTCCACTTCGGGGATCTGCACGTCCACCAGCAGGCGGGAGAGGTCGTCAATTCGGATCGCCTGCACGCCAGGGGTGACCTGGTCGCCGGTTTGGATTTTTAAGTCGGTGATTGTTCCGGCAAAGGGCGCCTGGAGCCGGGACAGGTTAATGGTGGCCTGCAAAGCAGCCACGCGCGCCTCGGCGGCGGTGACGTCGGCCGGGTCTGGGCCGTCCTTCAGACGGTCGTATTCGCGCTGGGCATCCGCGAGCTGCGCCTCGGCTACCCGGATTTGCGCGTCGGCCAGCGCCACTTCCTCCGAATCGGGCATGCCGGTCAGCCAGTTCAGATTGGCCAGGGCACGGTCGCGGTCGCGCTTGGCGCCGGCCAGCAGGGTGAGCGCGTTGGCACGGCCGGGGTCGTCCTCAGGCTTGCTGCTGAACCGGTCGAAATACGCCTCGGCTTCCTTGACTTTATCTTCGGCCAGGTAGTAGCTGGCGCGGGCCGCGGCGATCGTGTCAGACGAAGCGCGCGCGTATTCCTTGCGCGTCCGGTTTTTCTGTGCATCCTCCAGCGCGGTCTGGGCTTTCAAAAGTGCCAGCTCTGCTTGAGCAGCGGAACTGGTGGAGTTTTTCAGCTCTTGCAGCGCTCGCTGCGCGTTTACCAGGTCGGCTTCCGCCAGGATGATGCTTTGGGATAACGAGTCTTTGGAAAGGGAAGCCAGGGCCTGATCCACCTTGACTTTATCATCCAGTTTGACAAGAACGGAGTCAACCTGTCCGCTGGTTTGCCAGGTCAGCACGGTGGTCTGGTTGGCATGCACCGTGCCGGTCGCGCCGACGATCGCGGTCAGGTTCCCGCGTTCGATCGGGGCGGTTTGATAATCCTGAGCCGCGGCAGCTCGGGCATTGCTGGTGCTGCGATAAATTAAAAATCCCCCCACAGCAAGTGCGGCGATGATGAGGAGCGTGATAACAGTTCTGCGTTTCATGCTGGCAAATCCCTTCCCGGTATGCATTTCAAAGCAAAGCAAGCGCTTTTCTTAAGGTTGACTTCATCAATTATCGATATCATAACACCAGACGATCCTTTCCTGCCATTGTTGCATAAGGTTATAATCTGTTTCTCATGAGAGCCGTCCTGCGCATTATCCCGCTCATCCTGTACGCCGCCGTGGTGTGCATTCTAATGCTGTCCAACAGCGTGTACGTGCCTGCCAGCTTCAGCGAGCGCGTGCTCGGCTATGCGCGCGGGCTGGAGTTCGACTACGCGGCCTGGGAATGGGACGCGATCTTCCTGAAGGTGAAGCAGAGCGCATTGGCGCCGCAAAAGTACCTTTCCGCTGAAGACCAGGCTGCCGCCGTGCAGGCATGCATGGCTTTGATCGATGAATTGAACCAGACCCAACGCGAGATCGAACAGATCTACGCCGACCCGCAAATCAGCGATCCGCAAACCAGCGCACACGAGCTGGTGGTGAAGCAGGAGGGCCTGCAGGAGCGCCGGCGGGGACTGGAGCCAGTTTGCGAATCGATTTTGCAGGCGCAGGCCAGCCAGGCGTTGGCCGCGGTAGGGCTGACGCTGGGCGGGCAAACCCTGCCTCCGCTGATTTACCACGTCACGCCGTTGCCGCTGGCATTGATCGTTTCGCCGCGCGACGCCATCCGCCAGGATGCGATTGTGACATTGCTGCCGGATTTGACCCTGGAGCAGGTCACCGCGCTGGAGCGGCGCGTGGAAAAGGATCTGGGCGTTTCGGCGTTGGTGGTGGAAATCGGCGGCTTGGGCACGTATCCGCCCATGGTGGCGTCCTCATCCAATCTCGGCTGGCTCAGCGATACCATTGTCCACGAGTGGACGCACAACTACCTGGATTTCCGGCCACTGGGTTGGAATTATTCCACCAGCGGCGAGCTGCGCACCATGAACGAAACCACCGCATCCATTGTTGGCGGCGAAGTGGGTCGGGGCGTGATGCGAACCTACTACCCCGACCAACTGCCCGCCCTCGGCTATGTCGAGCGGATCGCGCCGCCCGCCTGGATGCAAACCAACCGGCAAACCGTGCAAAGTTTTGATTACCGCGCCGAGATGCACACCACGCGCCTGCAGGTGGACGCTCTGCTGGCTGAGGGCAAAATCGAGGAAGCTGAGCAATATATGGAGTTGCGCCGGCGCTTCTTCTGGGAAAACGGCTACCAGATCCGCCGCCTGAATCAGGCCTATTTCGCTTTTCACGGCGCATACGCCGATGCACCCGTGGGCGCCGCCGGACGCGACCCGGTGGGCCCGGCAGTGCGCAAGCTGCGCACCGATGCGGATACGCTGGCCGAATTCCTCAACCGAATTTCCTGGTTGACCTCCTTTGAGAAGCTCAAAGCTCTGACCGGGTTAGATTAAAAACCATCGTCCATCCCGGCGGGAGAATCGGATCCCAGGTCGGGCAATTCGCGCTCGATTTGCTCCGGATCCTGACCCGATTCCAGCCGCGAAACCACCTCGTCGAACTCGCCGCCCATGTCCTCGCCGACCTCGCGGCTCATTTCACGCATCATCCGGCCCAGCGCGCGTGGATCTTCATCCAGGCCGGCCAGGTTGGATGGATCGGCCAGGTTGGACAGGCGGCTTTCATCCGAGCGCGCCACACGCACTTTGCCGATGCGGCGTTGAATATTCTCACTCTGGCAGTGCGGGCAGACGACCTTCTTCACGCCGTATTCGGAAAATTTGAGAAATACCTCAAAGCGTTTTCGGCAATCCAGGCAGCGGTATTCGTAGGCCGGCATGCGGCAACCTCCGGGTGATTTGACTTGAATAATCAATTATAATCATGCTAATCTTAGAATTTCGTCAACAACCTGCCTGATTGGAGTGGATATCACCTTGATGAACATGCCCGACGGTGATTCGTCTCTGAATTTCAACCTGCAAAAACGGGAACCGCTTTTTATTGTCATCTCCGGGCTGTCGGGGGTGGGGAAGGACGCGGTCATTGAAGAGCTGCTCAAACGCGGCATCCCGTTGCACAAGGTGGTGACCGCCACCACGCGCGCACCGCGCTCGACCGAGCGCGATGGTGTGGATTACCACTTTTTGACCCACGAACGCTTCCAGGAGATGATTCGCAACAACGAATTCATCGAATGGGCTATGGTCTATAATGACTTCAAGGGCGTTCCGCGCAAACAGATCCGCGACGCGATGGCCAGCGGGCTGGATGTGATCATGCGGGTGGACGTGCAGGGCGCGCGCAAATTCCGCGAACTGTTCCCGGAAGCGCTGCTGATTTTCATCACGCCGGCCAGCGAGGAGGATTGGCGCGCCATGCTGTTGGGCAGGGATACGGATACGCCCGACCAGATTGACCGGCGCATCACGGCCGCGCCGAGCGAACTGGACGCGCTGCCCATTTTTAATTACGTTGTGATCAATAAGCGCTGCTGCCTGGCGGAAACTGCCGACAAGATCATCGGGATCATCGACAGCGAACATATGCGCAATCCGCACCGAAAGGTCATCGTATGAACCAGGATTATCCGGCTGGGAGCGATCCGTATCCCAGCGCGCCGCCGCCGGAACCTGTGGTGCGATGGCGGTTGCCCGCCAAAACGCCTTACGTGACCTACTTCATGATTGCATCCTGCGTGCTGGTCTATATCGCGCAGCGCGTCACCGATGCGACCATGGGCACAGATCTGCCAGCGCTGTACGGGATGAAAATCAACGCGGCCATCATCGCCGGGCAATACTGGCGCCTGTTGACGCCCATGTGGCTGCACGGCTCGATCACGCACATTTTCTTTAATATGTATGCGCTCTATGTGATCGGCCGCGGCCTGGAGCAGCAGTACGGTCACCTGCGCTACGCCATCCTGTACCTGGTGAGCGGCTTTGCCGGCAACGTGCTGTCGTTTTTGTTGACGGCGAACCCCTCGCTGGGCGCATCGACGGCTATCTTTGGACTGGTCGCCGCAGAAGGTATCTTCATATTCCAGAACCGCAAGTTGTTCCGCAACGCGCGGTCGATGTTGGGCAACGTGATCCTCATCGTGGCCATCAACCTGGGATTGGGACTGGTGGGCAACATGGATAACAACGGCCACCTGGGCGGGCTGGTGGGTGGATTGCTGCTGGCCTGGTTTGGCGGGCCGCTGTGGAAGGTGAACCCGATGCTGGGCGGTTTTGAGCTGGCGGATGAGCGCGACAATTCACGCATGATCGTTGCGGGCACCGCGGTCGCGCTGTTGTTCGGCGCGCTGGCGCTATTTTTGAAATGACCGCGCTGGATACGTTTGTTCAATTCCTGCGCGCCAATCCTCTCCTGCTACTGTTTTTGGTGGCGGCTATCGGTTACCCGTTGGGACGACTGCGCGTTGGCGGAGCCAGCCTGGGCGTAGCCGCGGTGCTATTCGTTGGCCTGGCATTTGGCGCGTTGGACCCGGATCTCAAATTGCCGGACGTGGTCTACAACCTGGGCCTGGTGCTGTTTGTTTATACACTCGGTCTGAGCAGCGGATCGGTCTTTTTTGGGTCCATGCGCCGGCAGGGGTTGAAGAGCAATTTGCTGGTGTTGGGCATGCTGGTTTTCGCGGGCGGGTTGGCGGCCGCGGCCAAGTTACTGTTCAATCTCAAGGCCACCATGGCGGCCGGTATGTTCGCCGGCAGCCTGACCAACACACCGGCGCTGGCGGGCGTGATTGAGCATGTGCGTGCCAGCGCGCCGGCCGCGCTGATGGAGCAGATGACAGCCGAGCCGGTGATCGCCTACTCGCTGACCTACCCGATGGGCGTTCTGGGTATGTTGCTGGTCATCTACATCCTGCAACGCGTGTGGAAAATTGATTACCGCGCCGAGCTGGAGCAGGCGCGCGAGTTCGGTGTGGCGCAGGAACCGCTGCAAAACATCACCCTGCGGGTGCAGAGCGACCAGGATGTGACCGTCGCCGGGCTGGTCAGCCGGCACGGCTGGGATGTGATTTTCAGCCGGCTCAAACATGCGGGGCAGATGCGCCTGGTCAGCGGGCAGGACCTTCTGACGGCTGGCGATTTGCTCAGCGTGGTGGGGCGGCGGGATGAACTGGAGCGCGTGGCCGCCGTGCTGGGACAACCGCAGGACGACCACCTGGAGTTTGACGTCAGCGTTTATGACAAACGCCGCATCTTCATCTCCAACCCAGCGATGGCCGGTCGTAAACTGCGCGATTTGCGCCTGGGCGAGCGTTACGGCGCGATTGTCAGCCGGGTGCGGCGCGGCGACCTGGAGATCCTGCCGCACGGCGACACCGTGCTGGCGCTGGGCGACCAGGTGCGCGTGCTGGCCCCGCACGATCAGCTCGGGCAGGTGGCCACCTTCTTTGGCGATTCCTACCGCGCGGTCAGCGAAATCGACGTGCTGGCATTTGGCCTGGGCGCCGCGCTGGGGCTGCTGGTGGGCATGATCCCCATCCCGCTGCCTGGTGGAATGACGCTGCGCCTGGGCATCGCGGGCGGCACGCTGCTGGTGGCGCTGGTGCTGGGCGCGTTGGGGCGCACCGGACCGATTATCTGGGAAATGCCCTACAGCGCCAACCTGACGCTGCGCCAGGTGGGGCTGGTCTTCTTCCTGGCGGGCATTGGAACGCGCGCCGGTTACGCCTTCTTCTCCACTCTCCGGCAGGGTGACGGCTGGCTGGTGCTGGCCGCCGGCGCCGGGTTGACCTGCATCATCGCGGCGGCGACGCTGTGGGTGGGACATAAATGGATGCGCATCCCGATGGGGGTGATGGTGGGCGTGCTGGCCGGGTTGCAGACTCAACCAGCTGTGCTGGGCTTTGGGCTGGAGCAAAGCGGCAACGACCTGCCCAACATCGGCTATGCCACCGTGTACCCGATCGCGATGATCGGAAAGATTCTACTGGCTCAGGTGCTGCTGATCCTGTTCCTGTAAGCGCCACGCGGTCATGTGACCGGCATGATTGATATGACTGAGGACACCCCGGAGATGTGATTCCGGGGTGATGGTTTTGGTTGGCCCAATGGCTAGAATAAATATCACGAAGGAGATCAACATTATGAGTATTGATGTCATTGCCGCACCCCCCAAACAAGATACGCCAGGCGCGCCGTCCTCTCCAGTGTCCGTTTTGGACGCCCCGGCGCTGCCGACGATGAAAACATTGAATCCGCTGTTGGCGCCCTACCAGCGCGCAGATACGCGCAAAGCGGTCTGGCAGTTGGTTAACACAATGCTGCCCTTCCTTGGCCTGCTGTATTTGATGGTTCGCAGCCTGGAAGCGTCCTACTGGCTCACGCTGTTGCTGGCACTGCCCACGGCTGGATTCATGGTGCGGTTGTTTATTTTCTTTCACGATTGCGGGCACAACTCGTTCTTTCCCTCGCGGCAGGCGAATAAGATCGTTGGTTTTCTACTGGGCGTGCTGGTGTGGACGCCGAGCGAGCATTGGTGGCACGCGCATGCCGTTCACCACGCCACCAGCGGCAACCTGGACAAGCGCGGCACCGGTGACGTGACCACGTTAACTGTGGAGGAGTACCAAGCCCTACCGCTGACCCAGCGCATCGGCTACCAGCTTTTCCGGTTCCCGTTGATCATTTTTGGTCTTGGGCCGATTTATACCTTTGTGCTGCTGCACCGTTTGCCTTTTCCCCGCTTTGGACGGAAGGAAACGTTGAACGTGTTATGGACTAACCTGGGCATTTCGCTGGTGGCAGCCGCGGGCAGCCAGCTGGCAGGCAGTTTTTGGAACTTTGCGCTGGTTTTTCTGCCGGTCATCTGGCTGGCGGGCATGGGCGGCATCTGGCTGTTTTACGTGCAGCACCAATTTGAGGGAGTGTACTGGGCGCGCGATGACGAATGGAATTACGTGGCATCGGCGCTGCTGGGCGCTTCGTACTACAAATTGCCCCGCATCCTACAGTGGTTTTCGGGCAATATCGGCTTTCACCAGATCCACCATCTCAGCCCGCGCATTCCCAATTACAACCTGGAAGCCTGCTACCGTGAAAACCCGCTGATCCAGATGCATTCACAGGTGATCACGTTTGGCGAGGGGCTGCGCACGGCGCGCCTGGCGCTGATTGACGAGCGCAACCGCGGGCGCATGCTGAGTTTTCACGATTTGCTTTAACTGTAAAGATCCTAAATGTAGGCAGAGCAGGAGTTGTTAATTCCTGCTCTGTTTGTTATGTGCATTGTTAATCGGCAACCGTCTGAGACGCAACGTTCTCTCCCGCCAAATATGGTGGCACGGTGCCATTCTGGCTGCGCGTTCTGGCCTGATCTTCAATGTGCAGGATGGTCGGAATGAGCAAACCTGTCAGGCCCATGACAATGGTCAAACTGCCTGCCAACAGGAACCAGGTTCTCACGCCCAGGAACTCACCGACCGGCGCCGAAATGGCCATGCCGAGCGGCGACATGGCGCCTGCCACGCTGCCGATCAGGGTGAATATGCGTCCCTGCATTTCAGGCGCAACCGAGGATTGGAAGATGGCAAACAACGGCCCGTTGGACAGCGAGAGCATCACTCCCGTCAGCGCCATCCCGCCGATCGCCAGGCCGTACAGGTTGCCAGGAGTCAGACCCACCAACAATATTCCGGCGCCGATGCCGACCACGCCCATCAGGCTGGTGAGAACTTTTCGCTTGAAGCCGCCCCACACGCTTAACATGAGGCCGCCAGTCAACAGTCCCAACCCCTGGGCCGATTCCAGCCAGCCAAGTTGAAAGGCATCCCCTTTGAAGTGATCCGTAACCAGTAATGGCAGGAATGCACCGGTCGGTGAAAGAAAGAAGTTGATCATGCAAGCCAGCAGCATGATGCTTAGTAACCCCGGCCACGAGGCCATATACCGCAGGCCGTTACGTACATCGTGAAATACCTGGCGCACTGTGATGGCGGAGTTATCATCGATCCGTACGGGTTGCGGAATATGCGTGACAGCCAGGGTGCCGATGGCGACAGCGGCGGTGACAATATCCGTTAACAGCACAGCGAACATGGGCAGCACCATCAACAACAATGCTCCCAGCGGCGGTGCGGCGATGCGCAGCAAACCCTGCAGCGCCTGGTTGGCGCCGGATACCCGCGCGAGGTGCTTTTCGGGCACCATCAGGCTGGTGGATGCCTGCATGGCCGGCCAATGGAAGGAACCGCCCAGCGAACGGAGGAACAGCGCCAGGTAAACATGCCAGATTTCTGTGCGACCGGTGGCGAAGAGCAACACCAAACCGAGCGTGACCAGGGCGACGCTGCCATCAGCAATAATCATGACCCTGCGGCGGTTCCAGCGATCCACCAGCGCGCCGACGAATGGTCCCAGGAGAACTTCCGGTAACATGGCAACGGCTGAAGCAGTAGCCAGCACAGCAGCCGAACCGGTTTTCTGAGTCATCCACCATACCAGGGCAAACTGTACCAGCGAGCTGCCGAACAGTGAGAAGGCCTGTCCAATCCAGATGGGGATAAATACTTTTAACCAACCTTTGTTAATCGGTGCGTATTCGGAGTTTGTCATGGATTTAAATTAAAGCCTTCCGCTCCAGTCAGCTTATCAACGCCGGGTTGGAAGGCTTATTATCCTTTTGTAAAAATCAACTGTAAGATTCCCAGGTGGACTGGGGCGGGGAATTACTCGATAAAGACTTCTACGTGTTCACCGTCTTCTTCATCGATGACGTCCACGATCTGGCCAGTTTCACCTGAGTTGATGAAGGTCATCAGTTCGTTAACATCCAGTCCTTCCACTTCGGGCGAGAAGCGCATACCCATCTTCACGCCAGCCGAAACCATGTTGAGCGGCAGGCGCACGTTGACGCGGGTCTTTCCGTTGTTGGTGTCGGTGACGCGCACGCGGAACCACTTACCGGGCCGGCTGGGCAGGTCCAAGGTCGCCGGGGTCTTCGGTGGAGGGGGCGGAGGGGTCTCTTCGAGCGCTTCGAGGATTTGAGCGGCCTCGCTGGCGGTGATTTTGCCTTCCTGGAGCATCTTTAATACACGCAGCCGTTCTTCTGTCTGTACCATGAGATTATCCCTTCCTTTCCGATGGGCTGGTTTCCATGCCGGCGGATTCGGTCTTTTTGACGCCTCGAAGCTGTTGCTGCGCCTCTTCGGAGGAGATCTTGCCCTGGGCGAGATCGTCGAGAATGCGCAGGCGGTCATCCGCGCTCAGGCGCACGGCCTGCGGCTGGGGTTCTTCCCGTCCGGGCTCAAAACCCAGTGTGCGAATGACATCGTTCAGTCGGTTGCGCAGGGTGGGGTAGGAGAGGTTCAGCTCCTCTTCCATGCGATTGAAGCGTCCTTCGCAGCGGATGAAGGTGAGCGCGAACTGCATCTGCTCAGGCGATAGATTGGCGAATAGGTTGCGCCCTGGGCTGAAGTGGCCTTCGATGGTGGTATCGCATTGCGGGCAGTACAGGCGGGTGACGGCGAGTTCGCCGTTGCAGATGGGACATTTGGTGAGTAATTGATTCATAAGGTCTCCGTTTTCTTTTCGGTCAGCACCCGGAAGTGTGCAGGTTGGCCTTCTGGCTTGGGCCAGAGACGCGCCTTACGCGGTTACACGGGTGGCTGACTTGGAATAATATTAGCACGAATTCACAAAATGTCAATATGCAATTTGAATAAAATTAAATATTATTCTAAAAAGTTCAATATTATTTATATTTAACTTAGTTTATTGTTGTTGCCGTATGGTGAATAAATACCAGTTGCCTTTGCGCTGGGAGGCATTGCCGGGTGCGCGATCGTAGTACAGCTCAAAAACCCGCCCATCCTGTACGCGGACGCGGAAGAAGAAACGCCCCACGCCCCACGAGCCGGTGTGACTGGCGCGGCTGGCGTGTTCGGGTGCCATGTTGCGGGCCATGCGTCCGCGCCTGCGGTAATCCTGCCATTCGGCCAGCATTTCCACGACTTGGAATTCCTGGTTTCGCCAGAGAAACCCTTGCGGGCAGGTGGGCTTTTTTTCCAGCATCGGGGGTAGATCAAAGCGGGGTTCAATCGGTTCGTCGATAAAGCGCGCGGACAGCTCATCCATGCCATCATTTTATTGGATTTTTGGGTTTTGTGCATCGCTGAAATCTTTAAGGTTCAGGCAGGATTCCCGGGCCTGGTTTGGCGTTTGGGTGGAAATCACTTGTGATATACTTTTAGTCGAATTTCGCTTTTATTTTTCTTAAGATGATTGATATGGATGGGTCGTATGAAAACATTGATTTTAATGCGTCACGCCAAATCCAGTTGGAAGCATCCCGAGTTGAAGGATCATGAGCGCGGGCTGAATAAGCGCGGCAAGAAGGATGCCCCGCAGATGGGCGCCCTGCTCAGTGAAAATGAGCTGGTGCCGCAGCGGATTCTCGCCTCCACGGCTGAACGCTCGCGCATGACCGCGCAGGCGGTGGTGGATGCCATGCACTTTACCGGCGATGTTTCCTACCTCGATGCGCTTTACATGGCTGAGCCGGAAATCTATCTTGAGTTGCTGTCGTTGATGCCAGATGATGTCGAGCGTATTCTTGTCATCGGGCACAACCCCGGCCTGGAAGGGCTGTTGCAAATCCTCTCCGGCAGGGTCGAATCGCTGTCGACATCCGCGGTGGCCTACCTATCCCTGCCGATCCGCTCCTGGAAGGAGATCCGCGCTCACGAGGAAGCCGGCGAACTGGTGGCGTTGTGGAAGCCGCATGAAGTGAAGGACGAGAAGGTGGCCAAGCCCGAAAAAGAAGACAAGCCCGAAAAAGAAGACAAAGCCGCCAAAGAGAAGAAGGACGCGAAGGCAAAAAGCACTTCCAAAAAGTAGTTCCGATTATCCGGGGATTGAGTTCGACGGAGCCCGCAGTTGCCCTCAGGGAAGACCAGAAAGAGGTGAGTTGGATGGATAATATTCAAGGCAGTCAATTTGAAGAACAAGTGTTGAAATCCAATTTGCCTGTCATGGTTGAATTTGGCGCAACCTGGTGCGGGCCCTGCAAACGGATGGAACCGGAACTCGAAAAACTTGTGCTTAAGTGGAAGGGCCGCATGCGCCTGGTTCACATTGATGTGGATGAAAGCAGCGACCTGGCTGTGAGCATGAACGTCATGAGTGTTCCGACTGTGATCTTGTTCGTTGACGGTGAAATCAGGCAGCGAGCGATGGGGTACCAACCTCTTGAACGGCTGGTTGAGAAATTTGAACCATATCTCTAAAGGCTTAATAATCGGGGCTGGCAGCGATTGGCCTCGATTTTTCTTTTAACGCGCAGGATGATGGCATGATATCCGTTGAAAGAAGACCCTTTGGGCTGTGGGGCAGTCCCATCAGTGCGCATGCGCGCGCCGGGCGCATGCGCTTTATGGATGTGCGTTGGGATGCGCGCACGGGCACCCTGGCCTGGCTGGAGCGAGATGGACAGGGGACCCGCTTGATGGCCCGGCTACCGGATGGAACGCGCCGTGTGTTGACCGATGCGTTCGACATCCGTGGGGGGGAGGCCTACGGCGGGGGCGAGTTCGATCTGCTGGACGGGA
>JAPKMQ010000019.1 GCA_026645875.1 Longilinea sp. | reverse complement strand
TCCTGAACGATACCATCTGCCTGATGCTGACCCCGCTGGTTCTGGACCTGGTGCTGGCCATGGATCGCGACCCCATTCCTTACCTGATCGGCCTGGCCACAGCTGCCAACATCGGCTCCACCGCCACTCTCACTGGCAATCCGCAGAATATGATCATTGGCGTCGCGTCCGGTATCACCTACATCGATTTTGCCGCCAATCTCACGCCGGTTGCGCTGCTCGGACTGGCGGGCATTTGGGTCGTATTGGTACTGGCCTACCCGGGTGAATATCAGACCGGCGCTTTTCCTCCATCCGCTCAACCTGCGCCCCGGTTTCACAAACCCTTGTTGATCAAAAGCCTGATCGTAACAGCCTTCCTGTTGGCCGCATTCCTGGCGGGTCTGCCCATCGCAATGGCCGCGTTTCTGGCCGCCTGCGTGCTGCTGTTTACCCGGCGCTTAAAACCAGAAAAGGTTTTTGCTGAAATTGATTGGGATATTCTGGTGTTTTTTGGGGCATTGTTTATCGTCACCGGGTCGCTGGAGGTGAACGGCATCACCACCGAATTGTTCAAGCTCCTCACCGGCGGAAGGGAACTGAACGCGGTCAGCTTATCCGCCATCACTGTCCTGCTGAGCAACCTGGTGTCCAACGTTCCGGCCGTGCTGCTGCTCAAGCCGGTGGTTCAGGGGCTTGTTAATCCAACCGCGGGTTGGCTCACCCTGGCGGCTGCCTCCACGTTGGCCGGCAACCTGACCCTGCTCGGCTCGGTGGCCAACCTGATCGTCGCCGAAATCGCCAAACGGCGGCGCGTGCACCTTTCATTCTGGGAATACACGCGGACAGGCGCGTTGATCACCGTGATCTCACTGGTGATCAGTACGCTTTGGCTGCAGTTTGTGGTTTGGAAGTAGACCCAGGGCTCAATCCTGCGAAGAGGCAAACCCGGCTTCCGCCGCAAAGAGTGTGGTGGGCTTCTTTTCGCGCAGGCCCAGGGCCAGCAGCCCACCCGCCAATGAGATCAACGCGCTCAGGGTGAAAATCGGCGCAATGCCGATCTTGTCGGCAATGCTGCCGCTCACCAGGGCGCCCAATGAACCGCTGGAGAAAATGAAGGCCAGCGCCAGCCCGGATGCCAACGCAATGCCGCCGGGCATCAGCCGCTGCGCAATCACAACCACGGCGCTGTACGCCGATCCGTTGCACAGGCCCGCCAACAGGATGAAGAGGAACAGCCATGTACTGTTGCCCAAATTGGCCAGGATGAGGAGTGGAATGGCTCCGCTGGCCAAAGCGATGAAAATCACCTTCCAGCGGCCGAAGCGGTCCGCCAGACTGCCGCCCACCAAATTCCCCAACGCCGAGCCGGCCATGAACAAAGCGGACAGCAGGCCGTATTGCGCGGGCGATTGGCCCAACTCGGACAGGTATTTTGGCAGGAAAGTGGTGACGTTTTGTTGAGTCCAGGATTGAAAACCCGCCGTCAACGCCAGGAACAGGATGAAGAACCACGGATAGCGCAAAACCGGTGTCTTCACGCCGCCAGCCGGCATCCTGACCGCGGCAACAGGACTGCGATAGAAGGTAGCCCACAATCCGGTGATCGCGGCGGCCAGCGCCATGCTCGTCAGGCTGACCGGTTCCCAGCGGCTGAGAAGAATCCCCCCGATGATCGGACCCATGAAGTAGCCAGTTTGTCCGAAGACAAAGAACAGGGAAGCGGATAACGTCTCCCGGCCGTCCAAACTGTTCCGTCCGGCCATGGTCGCTTGAGCAGTTCCGGCAGCGTGGAACGCACCGGATCCCATGCTGGCAAACACCAGGAACAGCAGCGCAATGCGGCCCTGCACCATCACGCCCAGGGCGAAAAACGCCGCCATCCAGAGAATACCCCCCGCAACGACCCGACGCAAACCGACCCGGTCCGCCAGGTAGCCAAATACCGGCTGCGCCAGCGCTCCGGCAACCACGTAAAGCGTGGTGTACAACCCAAGCAGGGTATTGGTCAGCCCCAACGGAATGCTCAGGAATGTGAGAATGATGGCGCGCGTGCCATTCAATGAATCCACCAGCATGTGGCCCACCGCGGCCAAGACAAAATTCTTATCACGGAACAGGGACATGGAACCTCAAGATAGTGTGCGGTAAAGTTGCAGGCGTTCCATCCAGCGGAACACCGCCGGGGGCACCAGGTAGCGGTAGGGCTGCCCGGCCGCGGCGCGCGCCCGGATATCGCTGGCAAAGATATCCACCAGCGGGGTATGAAAGAAATGGACCTTGGCGGTGACACCGGGCAGCACATCTTCCAGGTGCTGCATGTCAATCTCGGCTTCCGGACGACGCATCACCCCCACCCCCGCGCAGCGCTGCAGAAACAACCCTGGCTCGTGCCAGGTAGGCAGGTCGCGCAGCGAATCGCCTCCCATCAGGTAAAACAGCTCAGCCTGCGGGTAGCGTTGAGTTAACGCTGCCAGCGTGTCTGCGGCGAAATGCGGCCCAGGGCGTTCAAACTCGATGGTCGAAACCTCGAAGAGCGGGTTATCTGCCGCAGCCGCGCGGACCAGCCGCAGGCGTGTGCGGTCTGCGCTGATACTGCGCCCCAGCTTGTGCGGAGGCGTGGGCGTCAATACCCACAACACACGGTCCAGCGCTAATTGCGCGGCGGCATCCGCAGCCAGAATCTGGTGGCCGATGTGGGGAGGATCGAACGTACCGCCGAATACACCTATACGCATATGTCACAACCGCCGGATCAGTCTTCCCACTCCAATTCGTAATCCTCGCCGATGAAGACGGTATCGCCTTCCTGGATGCCAGCCTTGCGCAGCGCGGTTTCCACGCCCAGGTTCTCCATCAGCCGTTGGAAGCGCCGTACTGAGCTGTCCAGTTCCCAGTAAGTCATCGCCGCCGCACGTTCAATCGCTGCACCGTGCAGCCGCCAACCCTCTGGGATTTGTTCGATGGTGAAATCGCGCGGGTCATCTTCCGGCTTGTACACCGGCAGCGCCGGTTCCACTTCCGGCTCTGGCGCAGTTTGCAGCAATTCACGCGCCTTCCAGAGCAACGGCATCAAATTCTCATGCGTCGCCGCCGAGATGGGCATCACCTCTGCACCGCGCGCTTCCAAAGCATGCTTGATCGCCGGCCAGCGTTCCTGCACGTCCGGCAGGTCCATCTTGTTGAAGGCAACAATCTGCGCTTTTTTGCCCAGGTTGGCGTCGAACAGCGCCATTTCGCTGTTGGTTTGCGAATAGTCCGCCAGCGGATCTTCCGAGAGCCCGTCCAGCAGGTGAATCAATACGCGCGTGCGCTGCACGTGCCGCAAAAAGGCAAAGCCCAGCCCCACGCCCATGTGCGCACCTTCGATCAGGCCAGGTATGTCGGCCAGCACCATGGTCGTTTCGCCATCCATCTCCACAACGCCCAGGTTGGGTTCCAGCGTGGTGAACGGATAATCCGCAATTTTTGGATTAGCATTGGTCACCGCAGCCAGCAGGCTGGATTTGCCGGCGTTTGGCACACCCACCAGACCCACGTCAGCGATCAGTTTCAACTCAAGGCGCAGGTTGAATTCCTGGGCTGGTTCGCCGCGTTCGGCCATGTGCGGAACCTGATTGCGCGGCGTGGCATAGTGCTGGTTCCCGCGTCCCCCGCGCCCGCCTTTGGCAACCGTCAACTGCTGGCCTTTTTCAACCAGATCGCCGATCAGTTGGCCAGTTTCGTCATTGTATACCAATGTTCCAGCCGGTACTTTTATGATCAGGTCATCGGCTGATTTACCAGTCATATTGTTGATGCCGCCCTTGGCGCCTTCCTGCGCGGTGAAACGTGAGTGGTGCCGGAAGGTTGCCAACGTGTTAAGTGAATGGGTCACTTCAAGGATCACATCCCCACCGCGTCCGCCGTCGCCGCCATCTGGTCCACCGCGCGGCACAAACTTTTCGCGGTGAAAATGTACAAAACCGTCTCCGCCCTTACCTGAGCGCACAAAAATTTTCGCCTGATCAATAAACATTGCTTACCTGCTTCCATTTCATCTTGTTTTCATTGTCTGCGCCCGCTCGGGAGAGCACTTTTACGCCAACGAAATTATATCAGAACAAGAAGGACCGGCCATCTTCTGCCGGTCCCTCTTTAAGTTTGTCTTACCGGTGTTTACTTGCCGAACTTGGCCTTGAGGATTTCTTCCAGCGTGGGCTGGCCAATCTCCTGCAGTTCATAGCGCACGCGCTGCATCGGCTTATTGACCTTGATGACGCGGGTCAGGTCAATCGGCGTGGCCGAGATGACCAAATCCACATCCGCACGGTCGATGGTCGCTTCCAGATCGCGCATCTGCTCGTCGCCATAACCCATCGCCGGCAGGATTGCGCCGGTCTTCGGGTACTTCTGATAGGTGGCGGCAATGGATTTGACCGCGAACGGGCGCGGGTCGACAATTTCGCCGGCGCCAAAGCGGCGGGCAGCCACCCAACCAGCGCCGTAGGCCATTTCGCCATGGGTCAGCGTCGGGCCGTCTTCGATGACCAGCACGCGCTTGCCGCGGATGGCTTCGGGGTTTTCAACGAACAGTGGCGAAGCGCCTTCGATCACAACCGCATTCGGGTTGAGCTCGTTCAGGTTATTGCGCACGGCGATAACCGCGTCGGGGGATGCGGTATCGACTTTGTTGATCACGAACACGTCGGCGTGGCGAATGTTGGTCTCGCCGGGATGGTAACGGACTTCGTGACCAGGGCGGTGCGGGTCAGCAACGACGATCGCCAGATCTTCCTTGTAGAAGGAGAAGTCATTGTTGCCGCCGTCCCACAGGACGATGTCAACTTCCTGCTCGGCCTGGCGCAGGATGGCTTCGTAATCGACGCCGGCATACACGATCACGCCGTTATCCAGGTGCGGTTCGTATTCCTCGCGCTCCTCGATGGTGCATTCGTGCTTGTCCAGGTCGGCGTAGGTGGCAAAGCGCTGCACGCGCTGCTTGACCAGGTCGCCGTAAGGCATGGGGTGGCGGATGGCAGCCACGCGGAAGCCCATCTCGCGCAGGATCAGCGAAACGCGGCGGGTGGTCTGGCTCTTGCCCGAGCCGGTGCGCACAGCGCACACCGAAATGACCGGCTTGGTCGATTTAATCTGTGTGGTTTCCAGCCCCATCAGGCGGAAATCAGCACCTGCGGCCATCACCATCGAGGCTTTGTGCATCACCACCTCGTGCGGCACATCCGAATAGGCAAAGATCACCTGCTGAACCTTGTGCTCGGCAATCAGCTTGAGCAGGTCGGATTCAGGGAAGATCGGAATGCCGTGTGGGTAAAGCTTGCCAGCCAGTTCGGCGGGATAGCGGCGGCCTTCGATATTGGGAATCTGAGTGGCTGTGAATGCGACTACTTCGTACTCCGCGTTATCGCGGAAATAAACGTTGAAGTTGTGGAAATCGCGGCCTGCGGCACCCATGATCAAGGTACGAATCGGGGTCATACAATGGTCTCCTTAAGAAGGTGAAGTTGCATCGCCAAGGGGACGATGGTGCCCTTTTCGCACCGCCTGGGGGACGGTGCTGCCCTTTCACATCGCCGTGGGGGCGATGACGCCCAACACACCCAAAGCATTGCCAATCGCCTGTCTTGCGGCCGCCACCAGCCGTAGCCGCCCATCCCGCACGGCGGGTTCAGCTTGCAGGACCGGGCACTGATTGTAAAAATCATTGAAGGCTTTGGCCATTTCATAAGCCAGGTTCGAGAGAACCATCGGCCGGTAATCATTGGCCGCAGTCTGGATCTCACGCGGCAGCCGGGAGATCAACTCGACCAACTGCACCTCCGCCGGGGTGAGGTCGTAAGCCGGCAAGCCGGAGGCTGGCAACTCCTTGCCCCACTTGCGCAGGATGCTGCCGGCGCGCACGTAGGCGTACTGAATATACGGCGCAGCCTGGCCGTCGAAATCCAGGGCGGTTTCCCAGTCAAAGGTCACCACCTTGGTGTTTTCGCGCGAGATCATCGAATAACGGATCGCGCCCAGCGCCACCGCCAGCGCGATTTCCTGCTGCTTTTCAACGGACAGGTCGGGGTTTTTGCCGCGCACAATTTCCAGCGCGCGCGCGGTCGCCTCGCGCACCAGGTCTTCCAGCAGCACCACCGTGCCTTCGCGCGAGGCCATCGCCATGTTGCCGGGCAGCGTCACCAGTTCGTAAGGAATATGCTGGCAGCGCGTCGCCCAGGGAAAACCAGCAATCTCCAGCGTCTTGAACACTTGCTGGAAGTGCAGCGACTGGCGCACGTCCACCACGTACAGCGATTTCGTCAAGTCGGGGTAATCGCTGAACTTGCGAGCGGCCAGGGCCAAATCCTCGGTCGCGTATAGCGCCGTGCCATCCGAGCGCAGCACCACCAGCACGCGGAATTTTTCCTTATCCAGGCCAAGCAATTCGTCCAGCTTGACCACCACCGCGCCGTCCGGGCGTTCATCCGAAGCGATGCCGCGTTCAATCAGATCATTCACCAGTTGCTTGCCGGCTTGCTCGACCGTACTGTTGAAGTAATACACGTCAAAGCGGATATCCAACAGGTCATACAGCTCTTTAAACCCGTCCAGCGACCATTGGCGGGTTTCTTCCCACAACGCCACCACTTCCGGGTCGCGCCGATCCCAGCGCACGTACAACGCGCGCACTTCGGCTTCCAGATCAGCATTAGCTTCCAGCCGTTTGCTGGTTTCCAGGTACAGGTCGCCCATCCAGCGGGTGATGTCCTGCTGCGGCTTCTCGCCGGTGTGGAACTTCATGTAATTCCACAGCCATTTGACCACATGCAGGCCGATGTCGCCAGGGTAATTAGCACGCACCACGTCGTAACCTGCTGCTTCCAGGATGCGTGCCAGTACGTCGCCAAGAATTGCACTGCGCAGGTGCCCCACGTGGAAGGCTTTATGCGTGTTCGGCTGAGAGAACTCGACCATCACGCGCTCGCCTTTGCCAGGTGTGCGGCCGAATTGATCGCCTTCCGCTAGAACCGCATCCAACACCCGCCGGGTGTATTCAGCGGTCGAAAAGTACAAATTGAGATAGCCACGCACGGCTTCCACGCGCTCAAAACCCTGCGGCTGGCCCAGGACTTTCGCTGCGCCATCGGCAATGGTCTGCGCGCGCTCAGCCACGTTGACTTTCAAGCCTTTTTCGCGCGCTTCCTGCGAAGCCAGTTGGAAAAACGAGGTGGAAATTCCCCAGTGTCCGCTGAAAGGGATCCAGGACCACTGCAGCTTGGGCTCAGGCAAACCCGCACCCGCGCAATACGCGCGAATTTGGTCTTCGATGCGTTTTTGCTCCTGTTCAAACATGCCGGTCCTCCCCGATGTGACGAATAAAGCCGTGCAACGGTAAATTATAACATGAACCGAATTGCCGGTTTAATCGCATGATATTTATCAGCCAAAAATAATTACAGCAATAGCGGGAGCCGGTTGCGCTCCCGCTAATATGCTGCACTCGAATACCCCGGTTGGCCGGGGCATACCCAATAATTACGCCAGGCTGTTCAGGCGCTTCATCAGGCGGCTCTTGCGGCGGGCGGCATTATTCTTGTGAATCACGCCTTGCGCAGCAGCTTTATCCAACGCCTGGATGGCCTGCGCGACGGCGACCTTGGATGTTTCACCATCCCCGGTCACAATCGTGGTCTTCGCCTTCGAAACAAGCGTGCGCGCGGCACCGCGGTAAACGCGGTTGCGCAGGCGGCGCTTTTCATTTTGCTTATTGCGCTTAATCGCAGACTTAATGTTAGCCAAAGCCCTTCCTCCAAAACTCGTTCTCGTTCGTATGATTGCGAAGAGAGATTTTACCCGAAGGCCGTCATTTTGTCCAGACTTTTCAACAATCCGCGCGGTTCGATATTAACGAGCCGCCAGACTTGCTTTAAAGCCGGATATCAACTGCGCCCTTTCCGCCTCGCTCAAACGGGCTTCAGCATGGATCAAGGTAAACTGGATGGGCGGCATTTCACCTTCCCGCACTACCTGGATGATCTCCTCGACTTCCCGTTCCCGTCCGCCCCACTCCGAGAAGTTCAACTTCTGCCGGCCCTCTTCCACATCGCGCTGGATCAGCCAGGATGCTGGCGCAATGTTGCTGTACCACGGCCAAACCGTTGCTATGGCAATCAAAACAAGCGCGCGTAACCAGGTCTTTCGTGGTGGCGTCCTGCCACTGCGGTTCGTTGACCACCGGTGGGTTGGTATGCGCACGGCCATATGGAACGAGTTGGATAAGCAGGAAAGCGGCGATCAGGATACCCGCCAGCTTCAACCAGGCAAAGCCTTTTTGTTTATTCATCGCACATCTCTTTCATGGAAAGGCTGAGACGCCGCAAACAGTTACGGCGTCTCAGGATATGCAAGTGATAAAGCTTATTTGTCGTTGAGCGCCGCGACGCCGGGCAGGTCCAGGCCTTCTAGCATTTCCAGCGACGCGCCGCCACCGGTCGATATATGCGTGATCTGGCCAGCCAGGCCGGATTGCTGAATGGCCGCCACCGATTCACCACCACCGATCACGCTGATCGCCTTGCTATCCGCTACAGCGTGCGCGATGCCAAATGTGCCTTTAGCGAACTCAGGGAATTCAAACACGCCCATCGGGCCGTTCCAAACGACCGTTCCAGCGCCGGCAATCACCTTGGCATAGGTCTTCACGGTTTCAGGGCCAATATCCAGGATGCGCCAACCTTCGGGGATCGGCCCCACCTGCATAATTTTGTATTCAGCCGCGGCGTCAAACGCATTGGCGATGACCACGTCGAACGGCAGACGCAGCTTATTGCCGCCTTTGCCCAGCATTTCTTTAGCGGTCTCCAGCGCTTCGTCCTCCACCAGCGAATCGGCCACCGGGTAGCCCTGCGCCTTGAAGAAGGTGTTAGCCATGCCGCCGCCAATGAGAATGGCATCGGCCTTTTCCAGCAGGTTGCGGATCACGCCGATCTTATCGCTGATCTTGGCGCCGCCCAGGATGGCCACGAACGGCCGTTTGGGGTCCGCGATTGCCTGACCCAGGTACTGGATCTCTTTTTCCATCAAAAAGCCAGCCACGGCCGCGGGTAAATTCCGGGCGATCCCCTCGGTGGAAGCGTGCGCGCGGTGCGCGGAACCGAAGGCATCATTGACGTAGACATCCGCCAACGCAGCAAGCTGTTTCGCCATCTCGGGGTCATTCTTTTCCTCTTCCGGATGGAAGCGGGTGTTCTCGAGCACCAGCACTTCGCCGGTCTTCAGCGATTTGGCTGCCGCTTCGGCGACCGGGCCAATGCAATCTTCGGCAAAGGCCACCGGCTTGCCGAGCAGCCCGGCCAGATAATCTGCCACCGGTTTCAGGCTGTACTTGGGATCCGGCCCACCCTTGGGACGGCCCAGGTGCGAGGCCAGAATCACCGCCGCGCCATTCTCCAACAGATACTGGATGGTGGGCAGGGCAGCGCGGATGCGGGTGTCATCGCCGACTTTACCTTCTTTGATGGGCACATTGAAGTCAACGCGCACGAATACTCTTTTGCCTTTGACGTCAATATCGCGAACTGTCTTTTTGCTGAACATGTTTCCCTCCACGGTATAAACAGAATGCGCAATCTGGAGCTTGTCTCAGATTACGCATTCTCTGTTCATGTTAACTCACGGGTTGATTAGAGCGACTTGGCCAGCATGGATGCCATGTCGGCGGTGCGGCAGGAATAACCCCATTCGTTGTCGTACCAGGTCACAACCTTGATCAAAGTGCCGCCCATTACCATGGTGTTGGGCAGGTCAACAATCGAGGAGCGCGGATCGCCCTTGAAGTCCATCGAGACCAACGGATCACCGTACTGGCCGGTGGTGACGCCCAGAATGCCCTTCAGAGCGCCCTTGGAGGCTTCCACGAAGGCCGCGTTCAATTCGTCCTTGGTGGTGGCTCTTTCGATCAACGCAGTGAAGTCAACCACCGAGACTGTGGGGGTCGGAACGCGCAGCGAATAGCCGTCGAACTTACCCTTCAGCTCCGGGATCACCAGGGCAACCGCCTTGGCGGCGCCGGTGGTGGTGGGGATGATGTTCAAGCCCGCAGCGCGCGAGCGGCGCATTTCCTTCTTATGGCCCTGATCCAGGATCACCTGATCGTTGGTGTAGGAGTGGATGGTGGTCATGGTGGCATACTGGATCTTGAACAGGTCGTTCACGATCTTGGCGGCCGGGGCCAGGCAGTTGGTGGTGCACGAAGCGTTCGAGAGGACGTGATGCTTGGCGGGATCGTACTTATCCTGGTTGACGCCCATCACGATGGTGATGTCTTCGTTCTTGGCCGGGGCGCTGATAATCACCTTCTTGGCGCCGCCTTTTTGGATGTGCACGTTTGCGCCGGCTTTACCTTTGGCGGGGTCGCCGATGGCATCGGTGAAGATGCCGGTCGATTCGACCACGATATCCACGCCCAGGTCTTTCCAGGGCAGCGCGCCGGGGTCTTTTTCAGCAAAAACGCGCACCTTCTTGCCGTCAATCACCAGGTCATTTTCTTCAACTTCGACCGTACCGGGGAAAATCCCGTAGTTCGAGTCGTATTTGAACAAATGAGCATTGGTTTTTGAATCAAACAGGTCATTGATCGCAACCACTTCCAGTTCGCCCGGATAGCGCTGCATAATGGCCTTTAATACCTGCCGGCCGATGCGGCCGAAACCATTGATACCTACTTGAATTGTCATGGGATCACCTCCAAAATGTAAAGACTAACGAATTTTACCATGATCTGCTCATGGCAGTATAGACAATTAGTGCGCTATTTCACAAACTATCATCGCGACCAAGCAGCGGGCCGGTCCTTTCGTTCAGCAAATCGATGACCGTACGGGCCAGCTTGAGCGAATCATGCCGCCAGGGGTTTTCAACATCCAGCAAGTCCGTCTGGTAAACCGAATACTGCTCTTTGAGTTCCGGTTCCATACGCACCCACTCCAGAGGAGGAGGCAGACTGCCCTCAAACCGGTTATTGCAGATCACCAGGTCAAAAATCGGACCGTCGACATGTTTTTCTAGCGTATGCACATGCGCGCCGCAGGTGTACCCATCCGTTTCACCTGCCTGCGTGGCCACATTGCACACATAGAATTTCAACGCGCGGCTGGAGCGAATCGCCGCGGCCAGGTCGGGAACCAGCAGGTTGGGCAGCAGGCTGGTATACAGGCTGCCCGGCCCGATGATGATAAGATCCGCGGAAAGCACCGCTTGAATGGCCGGCGGAAAGGCCAGCGGGTTGCTCGGCTCCAGCCACAACCGCCGCACCTGCCCGGCTGCTCTGGAGATGGAACTCTCGCCCTTGACGTGCACATCCGAGTCGGCTGCCGGCAGGGTCACGTCGGCGACCAGGCGCACGTCATGCAATGTGGCCGGCAGCACCCGCCCCTGCACCGCCAGAACACGCCCCGATTCAGCCACGGCCTCTTCAAAGCTGCCCGTAATTTCGGTCAGCGCCGAGATAAACAGGTTGCCCAGCGAATGCCCCGACAGGTTGCCGGCGTTGGCAAACCGGTATTGAAACACCTGTGACAGCAAGGCCTCATCTTCTGAGAGCGCCGTCAGGCAATTGCGGATATCGCCGGGCGGTAAAATGCCCAGATTCTTGCGCAGCTCGCCGGATGAGCCGCCGTCGTCAGCCACCGAAACCACCGCGGTGATGTTGCTGGTGTAAGCCTTCAATCCGCGCAGCAGCGTCGAGAGCCCCGTTCCGCCGCCAATCGCAACGATCCGGGGACCGCGCTCCTTCTTGCGAAAGGCCGTTACAGTATCGAGGATCCCTTTGCCCGGTCGCATGAACGGTTTCAACAATGCACGGTTCAACCCGGCGATCCCAATCAGGATCGTGACAATCCCCGCACCGCCGAAGATCAGAGCGCGCACCCAGCGGGCCAGTTGCTGCAGGGATAACACCCGCAACAGCGGAGCCCACCAGTTGCCCGGCGCGTTGCGGTACAAATCCAGGATCAGGACCGCAAATCCAAGCCCGACCAGCGTCGTGCCGATCAAGATGACAGCCACCCAGCGCTTGATGCCTAAACCAGGCAACAGCCATTGGAACAGGTGCGCAATTCGGTTTATGGAACTGGAGCGAAAACTTTTTGGTTTTGGCTGCATAAACTCAAATCATAATGTCGTTTATGAAGAGCGTCAACTGAATCATGCGAGTAAAAAAGGATTAATGCTATAATCGATCCGATATGGAAGCACTTATTGCATGTGATATTGGCGGCACGCAAATCCGGGTTGCGACGTTCGATGCGACCAACGGGAAGATTATTCAACAAAAGCGCATCCCCACGCAAGCCTCCGGCGAAAAAGCCGAGGACCGCTTACTTGGATTGATCGCTGAATTGTGGCCGGCTGAAGGACATGTCCGCGCCATCGGCGCAGCCGCGCCCGGTTTTGTGGACCCTGAAAGCGGCGTGATCTTCTTCTCGCCGAACATTCACGGGTGGAACGGCATGCCCTTGCGGGCCACGATCGAAGACCGCTTTGGCGTTCCGGTGTTCGTGGGCAACGATGCCAATCTGGCGGCACTGGGCGAATGGCGCTTTGGCGCCGGACGGGGCTTTCATCACGTGCTTTACCTGACCATCAGCACCGGCATCGGCGGCGGCGTGGTGATTAACGACCGTCTACTGCAAGGGGCTCGCGGCCTGGCCGCCGAAGTTGGCCACATCACCGTCGAGCCGAATGGCCCGCTGTGCGGCTGCGGCAAACGCGGTCACCTCGAAGCAGTCGCCTCGGGCACCGGCATTGCCAACTTCGTGGCCGAAAAACTGGCTGGGGGCGCAACCTCTCCGCTGTTGAAAGGTCCCCACCCCAGCGCCAAGGAAATCAGCGCGGCCGCGTCGCAGGGCGACGCCCTCTCCATCGAGGCCATCCGCCGGGCTGGCACGTACATTGGCCATGCGCTGGCCGATTTTCTGCACATGGTCAACCCTTCGATTGTGATCCTGGGCGGCGGTGTCTCGCACAGCGGCGAATTATTATTTACACCCATACGTGCTGCAATGGAAGAACGCGTGATTTCGAGTGAATACACCCGAGATCTGCAAATTGTCCCGGCCCAACTCGGCGACGATTGCGGCCTAATGGGCGCATTGGCACTCGCCAAAATGGACGATCATATCTGAAAACATGAATCAGATGAATGGGGCTGGCCTCGACCAAGGGCCAGCCCTTTTTAGTGTCTTTCCTCCTCTCTGTCCATGGATATCCCTCTCTATTTTCTATCCGACGGATTTGATATAATCTATAGGCTCGGAAAATAGAAAGACTTTCCTTTATTAAGGGCAACCGTAGAATCTTCAATCCTGTCTGTTGTATCAACATTTCTGAGGAGGAAATGCATGGAACCCTTCAAGCTTCCAGGGCCGAAAGCCAGCGCAATTATCGCGCGTGACCATTCCGTTGTTTCGCCTTCCTATCCACGGGGGTATCCCTTCGTGATGGATCACGGTAAAGGCGTAGAAGTATGGGATGTGGACGGCAATCGGTTCCTCGATTTCGCTGCCGGAATCGCGGTTGTATCCACCGGGCACGCGCATCCCAAAGTTGTCAAGGCAATCCAGGAACAGGCTGAACAATTCATTCACATTTCTTCCGATTTTTACCATGCCAAATGGGTTGACCTGGCGGAAAAACTGGACGAGATTGCCCCCTTTAAAGAGGATGCGGTATCCTTTCTGACCAATTCTGGCACCGAATCGGTGGAAGCAGCCATCAAACTGGCGCGCTACCACACCGGACGCAGCGAGTTTATCGGCTTCTTTGGAGGATTCCACGGGCGCACCATGGGCGCGGTCACCTTCACCGCCAGCAAACCGCATTACCACAAAGGTTTCTTCCCCCTGATGAACGGCGTGGTGCACGCCCCCTATCCCGATCCCTACCACCCGCTGCTGCACACCCGCAAGGGTGAGGATATCGGCACGGCCGTGGTTCGCTACATCGAAGAAGAAATCCTGGGTCGGATTCTGCCCGCCGATGATTTGGCCGGCATCCTGATTGAGCCTATCCAGGGCGAGGGCGGTTACATCGTTCCCCCCGAAAGCTTCTTCCCGGCACTGCGCGCGCTGTGCGACCGCCACGGCATCCTGCTCATCGCTGACGAAGTTCAGGCTGGCGTGGGGCGCACTGGCAAATGGTGGTCCATTGAACATTTTGGCGTCGAGCCTGATATCATTTGCGCCGCCAAGGGCATCGCCTCCGGCGTTCCACTGGGCGCGATGATTGCCCGCAAGAGCGTCGTCACCTGGCCAAAGGGTTCGCACGGCAACACCTATGGCGGCAACCCACTCGCCTGCGCGGCCTCGCTGGCCACGTTGGACCTGATTGAAAACGGGTACATGCAAAACGCCGCCGAAGTGGGACAATACGCACTCGACCGCCTGTTTGATATGGCTGAACGCCATCCCAGCATGGGCTGCGTGCGCGGCAAGGGTCTGATGATCGGCGTGGAATTTGTCAAAGACCCCGACACCCACAAGGCCGATGAAAAGCTGCGCGACGTGGTGGTGGACAAAGCCTTTGAGCGCGGCCTGTTGCTGCTCGGTTGCGGCAAGAGCGTCATCCGCGTATCACCGCCGCTCTCCATCACACGTGCCGAAATCGATGAAGGCCTGGCCATCTTCGAAGAAGCCGTTGATCTGGCCGAAAAAGGAAAGTAAGCCCGCATGCTGCCCGACTTCCGCGTCCGCCAGCGCGACTACCTGCTCGAAATTGCGCGTGCATTAACCGAAGAATTGGATTTAAATGCGCTGCTCAACCGCATTTTGAGCGTATCGGTTGAAATGCTGGCGGGCCAGGCCGGGCTAATCGCACTGCGCACCGAAGCCGGAGGGTGGAAAGTCCAGGTATCCCAGGGCATCCCTCCGGCTTTTCTGCGCCTGGTGACCCCCTACCTTTCGCAGATTCCGGAGAAAGATGAGCCGGAGCGCTTCGAAATCCCGGAGATCAACCGCCTGCTCAAAGAACTCACCCGTTCCGCCAGCCTGGGCCTGATGAGCGGCGTCGGCCTGCCGCTGGTGGCACGCAAAAAAGTGGTTGGCGTCATCTTTATCTTCCGCAGTTACCCAGACCTGTTTTCTGGCAACGACCGGGCGCTGCTCAGCAGCTTTGCCAACCAGGCAGCCATCGCCGTTCAAAACGCCCAGTTCTACACACAGATCAACCGCGACCGCGAGCGTCTTTCAGCTCTGCTTGACACCCCGGGCGATGGCATTCTCATCCTGCGCCCCGACTTGAAAATCGAGCGCTGCAACCCCGCAGCGACATTTATGCTCGGACTGTCCGCCGAGCAAATCCAGGAGCAGCCGCATGAGGACGTCATTCGATGGATCAGGCCGCCGCAGGGCTTGACGCTGGAGCAAGCTGCTGCGGGCGGTTGGCCGCTCACGCGGCACGCCAACCTGTATGTCGAAGGCGACCTGCAGCGCGGCCCGGATCAACCCCCGCTCCCGGTCGGCATCACCTACTCCCCTCTCATCTCCGCGGACAACACACTGCTCAACATATTCGCCTCCCTGCGTGACATCACCCGCTTCCGCCAGGCGGAGGAGATGAAGTCCACCTTCATTTCCGTCATCAGCCACGAACTGAAGACCCCGGTCGCGTTAATTAAGGGCTATGTCAGCACGTTGCGCCGTGACGATGTCACCTGGGATAGCGGCATCGTCCAGGAAGGTTTGCAGGTGATCGAAGAGGAAGCTGATCGCCTGAGCCTGCTCATCGAAAACCTGCTGGATGCCTCCCGGCTGCAATCCGGCGGGCTGGCGCTCAAACGCACCGACATCTCCATCCCCGACATGGCCCGGCGCATCGCCGGACGCATGCAAACGCAAAGTGACAAGCACACCATTTTGTTAAGTTTTCCGCAGGATTTTCCGGTGATCGTCGCCGACGAGCAGCGACTCGAACAGGTTATCTCCAACCTGATCGGCAACGCCATCAAGTATTCCTCCGGCGGCGAAATCGCCGTGTCAGGCCAGGTGCGCCCGGATGTGGTCATGCTCTGCGTCAGCGATCAGGGTCCCGGCATCTCACCCCAGGATATCCCGCATATTTTTGACCGCTTCTACCGCGGGCCAGACATGGCCCGCCAGACCAAAGGCGCCGGGTTGGGGCTGTACCTCACCCGCTCGATCGTCGAAGCCCATGGTGGGCGTATCTGGGTCGACCCTGAGTCGGGCAAGGGAGCCCGCATCTGCTTTACGCTGCCCCGCAACCCCGAATTGAAATCATCGCTCCAAATGGTATAATCTACCCCATCTTATCTGAAGCGAGTGACAAACATGGCATCCATCCGCACAAGTTGTCCGCGCTGCAAATCGCCAGTTGCAGCCGATGTTGAGCAATTATTCGATATGTCCGTTGATCCACAGGCCAAGAACCGCCTGCTGAGCGGGACGGTAAATGTCATTCATTGCCCCACCTGCGGTTATGACGGCATGCTCAGCACGCCGGTCGTCTATCATGACCCGGAAAAAGAGTTGCTGCTGACCTACTTTCCCTCCGAAATGGGCCTGCCGCTAAACGAACAGGAAAAATTGATCGGCCCGCTGCTGAACCAGGTGATGAACCGCCTGCCAGTCGAAAAGCGCAAGGCTTACCTGCTGCGGCCGCAATCCATGCTGACCTTTCAAACCATGATCGAAAAAATCCTGGAAAGCGACGGCATCACCCGCGAAATGTTGGATGAACAGCAGAAGAAAATCAATTTGCTCCAGCGGCTGCTTTCCACGCCGGTAGCTGAGGACCGCGCCACGATCATCAAACAGGAAGAGGCTTTGATCGACGAGACCTTTTTCAGCATGATCAGCCGCATCATTCAATCCAGCCTGGCACAGGGAGACGAGCAATCCGCGCGCAGCATTGCCATGCTGCAACAGGAACTGGTGACGCAGACTGAAATCGGCAAGAAGTTACTTGCCAATGCCCAGGAGGCCCAGGAAGCCCAGCGCCAGTTGCAGGAAGCCAGCAAGACCGGCCTGACCCGCGAGAAATTGCTGGACTTGATGATCGCTTCGCCCACAGACACCCGCCTGGCGACCTACGTCAGCCTCACCCGCGGCGGACTGGATTACCAATTCTTCCAGATCCTCAGCGAACAGGTGGACAAGGCTGAAGGCGATGAAAAACAGAAATTGCTCGACCTGCGCGTGAAACTGCTCGAGTTGACCAGCGAAATTGACAAGCAATTACAGGAAGAAGCCAAAGCATCGCGCCAGTTGCTCGACCAGGTGCTGGCCGCCGAGGACGTGGAAGCGGCCGCGCGCGAAGTGCTGCCCGCCATCAACGAATTCTTCCTCGATGCTTTGAAAACCGAACAGGAAAACGCCCGCCAAAAGGCCGATTTAGCCCGCCTGGGGAAACTCGGCAAGGTGGCCAAAGTGATCGAAGAAGCCAGCGCGCCTCCGCCCGAGGTGGAATTGATCGAAAAATTGATGGAAGCCGCGGACGAACCGGGCCGCCAGAAGCTGCTGCAAGAAAATGCCGCCCTGGTGACGGACGAGTTTGTCCAGGCTTTAAACAGCCTGGTCGCGCAGGGCGACGGCGACGGCAGTAATCCTGAGATGAGCGCCAGATTGCAGGATGTTTACCGCTCGGCCTTGCGCTACATGATGCAAGCCAATATGAAAGCCTGAGAAAATGTGAAAACCGGGACCTGCACAAGGTCCCGGTTGTTTTTTATTCGCCCGGATTGTCCAACCGCAGCCCGTGGCCCCGTACGGTCACCAGGTAAGTGTGGCTGGAATCCAGTTGCGCCAGTCGGTCGCGCAACCGCCGCACCAGTGCGTCCAACGCCTGCTCAGATACGCCCCCGGCTTCATCCTCGCTCCAGATGGCATTGACCAGCATTTGTCGTGAAACCACCCTGCCCTGCTGCTCATACAGCGATTGCAACAGTCGGAACTGGGCTGCCGAGAGCGGCGGCAGCACCTCCGCATCCCGAATCCACACCCGGCGGGAGCGCAAATCAAGGTACAAGCGTCCGGTCTGCCTGTCCACTTCGCCGCCGGGTTTTCCGCCCAGCATCACAAAGGTCCCTGGCATGGGCATGGTGGCGTCCGAGCTGAGATAGACAAATTGCTGCACCAACGCAACCTGGATGAGATCCCCATCCTGCAGAAAGACCGGTTCCGAAATCAACTCGCCGTTGACGTATGTACCGTTTTTACTGCCCAGGTCCTCCAGATGCGAGCCGTCCTCACTCAACGTGATGCGGGCGTGATAACGCGAAACCTGCCGGTCTGCCACCACCACCGAACAGCCAGCCTCGCGGCCAATAATGACCTCGCCGGTAAGGGAAAATCGCTCCCCATTCAACGGACCGGTTTGTCCGATTAACACAGGTGAATCCGGCAGCATTTCCCTCTCCAGCAAAAAGATTCCCGCACTTGCGTCGCATTGATGAACTTCTAAGAGGTATAATATATCAGAAGATTGATATTTTGTGGGGATGGCGGTCGGTTCATTTCCCGCGAAAGCAAATTCACGCCGAGAAAATGCGTTCGCCGAACCGCCGCCCACCAGAAGCTGGAGCCGCTCAATGCCCGTTCCCCTGAAAGCCGGGGAAGTGCTGCGAGGCCGATACCGCGTTCGCCGGATCATCGGCCAGGGAGGAATGGGATCCATTTACCTGGCTGACGACCTGCGTTTGGAAGGCCGTCAATGCGCTTTGAAGGAAGTTGAACACGACCGCACCCTGCCGCAGGAAATGGTGCGTGAAGCTCGCGATCAATTCTTACGCGAAGCCACGGTTTTGGCACGCCTGGACCACCCCAATCTGCCAAAAGTTTCCGATTTCTTCTCCATCGGCTCGCGCGATTACCTGGTGATGGATTACGTCCCCGGCAAGGATCTGCGCACTTTGATGCTCGAAGCGCGCCAGGAAGGCCGCTTCCTGATGGAAATCGAGGTGCTCAGTTGGGCATCTCAGCTATGCGATGCGCTCGCCTACCTGCATGGCCAGGAACCGCCCATTTTGCATCGCGACATCAAACCCGGCAACCTCAAGGTCACCCCCTCCGGGCTGATCAAGTTGGTCGATTTTGGTCTGGTGAAGTTGCTCGCGCCCGGCGAGGTCACCATCACGGTCTTGCAGGGCCAGGGCACCGCACTTTACACGCCGCTCGAACAGTACGGCGGCGACAGCGGCCACACCGATGCGCGCAGTGACATCTATTCGTTTGGCGCCACACTTTACCATCTGCTCACTAACCAGGCACCGGCCGATGCACGCGACCGCTTCCTCAACCCTGAGAATCTGGTGCCGCCGCGCGCCGTCAACAGCGATATCAGCCTGCGCACCGAGCGGGCCGTCCTGTGGGCCATGTCGCTCCACCCGGACGAGCGCCCGGAAACAATCGAGCGCTTCCGCCAAAGCCTGCTGGGTGACCGGCCTTCGCTCCCGCGCACCGCGCACCACAAAATGACCATTTCGGATTATCTGCGCATGCCGACCGAGCGCGCCTTGCTGATGGCCGCCCTGGGGATCACCGCGTTTTCTTTTATCATTACCTTGCTGCGGTAAGCTCAGGATCGGGTTCTTTTGCCTGAAACGAGCGCTTTCTGCTGCCAGTAAAATCCCAGCGCCAGGCCAATCGCCGCGCCAACCAGGACCAGGGCGATGGTTCCGCCCAGCGTTTCGGTGAGCCAGGTCTGGCTGCTCGCCCAGATGAGCTGCACGAGCGAGTAAGCCAGCAAACCGCCAGATGCCGATAGCAATGCCCAGCGTAATCCCCACCGTAATGTGAACCGCGGCTGCGCGAGCGCATATACACCCCCGGCGCATGCCCAGGACAATATAACCGCCAGCGCCCAATCCAGCAAACCGCCTGTCGCCGTTCGGACTGGTTCGGGCGTTGGCGTCACCGCCGGCGTCGGGCTAAGGGTCGGCGCACGGGTGATGGTGGGCTTTACTGGCAGCGTGGGTACAATGGCGGTCACCGCGGCAGGTTGCTCTCCGCTCACGTCCAGCGTCAGGATCTGGGAAGTCAGGGCGGGTGGACTGATCACGCGAATCTCGACAATGCCCGGGTTTTGAATGCGGAAGGAAGCACGCGCCACGCCATCCAGCGTGGCGCTGGATATTTGCTGCACCACGGCGTTATCCCGGCCGGTGGTGAACAGGAATTGAACGATTGTGCCGTCCGGCACCGGCCTGCGGTTGTGATCCAGGATGACGCCCGTACGCAGCGGCAGCGTATCGCCCACCTTGAACGTGGGCACTTCCGTGGGCGCGGGCGTTCCCGTGGCGGACGATTCCTGCAAGGGAAGGTCCAGGCTGATGGCAATCACCTGGGCAGGCTCGGGCGAAACCACCCGTGCGATGCTGTACCCGGCGCCGTCGACCGAAACCGGCGATGCACCGTTGGCAGGCAGCTCCTGGAACAAAATCCGAGCGGCCACGTCAATAAAGGCTGGAGCTTTGCTGTACAATGCGTAATAAGCCGAAATCTTCGTCAAGTCGGTCGCATCCAGGTAATACGGCGCACCGAAGGCAAACACGACGATCTTTTTATCGCGGATCAAGTCCGCCCGTTCAGAGAGCAGCCGCGACAAGGCGCGCGATTCAGCCCGGGTGCTGCTGACGTCGCGCATGGCCACCACCACCCAGGCGGCCTGCTGCAAATCCGGCTCGATCGTCGAATCCATTTCCACATTGTCCAACAGGCGGGTTAATTCAGCGAAGGAATGCGAACTGGTGCGTGAGGCCACCACCTGGCCGCTGGTCTGCTGGCCGTACAGGCGCAAGACGGCATTTTGCAATGCATCCAGCGCCAGCACAGGCTGATCAGGGCAGGTGCTGCATTGCCGTGAAATCTGCACATCCGTCAGGAAGACGATCCGCTCACTCGCCAGAGGCGCGCGCGGCATGGCTACGTTCAAATCCCCAGAGTCCGGGCTGATTAACGATGCCGCCTGTTGTGCCACCTCAAACGTCAACGCGCTGGATTGACCCACCTGATCCAGTCCCTGCTGGGAAGCCAGGACGGACTGCAGGGAAAAAGAGGGGTACAGGCGGTACTTCAAGGTTAAAATGCGTTCAACCGACTTATCCACCCGTTCGGCAAAAGCGGCATCCTCGCGGTATTTTTGAATGAAGAAATCCAACGTGCGTCCCAGCGTGGTGTAATAATCGGGATCGCCGCTGGAAACAAAATGGTCTACGTATAGCAAATCGTTGCCGGCCAGGAAGGCCGTCCGCGCCACCTGCCGCCCGTCGAAGTTCGTTCCCGTGGGGTCAAACAAACGGCGAACCGCGTCGCTGCCCAGGTTATCGCTGACCAAAACGCCGCCGGTCTCGCGCCAGGCAGCAAACTGGTCCAAATTCATCAGGCTGTCCAATGCGGCTGCATCCAGGCTGACCGGGCGCGTGTTGGCGTTAACCTGGCCCTGCAATCCCTGATAGCGGATGTGTGATACCAGCAGGCCGTCAAGTGTGGCTTCATCGGCCGCAGAATTGACAGTCACCGCCGCAAAGGGCGCCAATTCCACATTTTGAAGTTGCTCAAACGCCTTGCTGACCGTGCCAACTTCTTCTTCAACCAACCGGTCCGACGCGCCGCGGCCAGGAAAATTCTTACCAATGACCGCCAGCGCATGGTTGCTGCCCACATGCAGCCCGCGGATGAAGGCCTGTCCCATCTCTCCCACCCAGAATGGCTCGCCGCCAAAAACCCGCACGCCCAGGTCTTCACGCCCGGCTGTCTGCGGCTCGTCCATCACATCCAATGACGGCCCCAGCAGAAGGTTCACACCCAGGGCATTCAGCTCTTTGCCCAGTACCTCGCCGGATCGTTCAGCCAGGTTGATGTTCCAGGTCGCCCCCAGCGCCATCTGCGAGGGCAAAGCCGTCATTCCGTTGAAGAGTTGATCATACGGGGCCAGGTCGCCTTCCTGCGACATGCCGATGAATACCGGAATGTATTGTCTGACGCCCGAGGATTGTTGAGAATCATCCCATTCGGCCGTCTGCAGGCTGGCCACCAGCCCGGCGGCCTGTTCAAGCGCGCCGCCGCCAGCCGAAAAATTGTCCTTGCCCGATTGCAGCACCACCCCGCCGATATGTCTGCGGGTGATCAGCCCCAGGATGGGCGATTCAGGTTTCAGGTTGCTGCCTTCAAAGGTGACCAGGAAAAGCTGTCCGACCTTTTCTTCAGGCGTCAGGCGCGCCAGCAGTGCAGCCGCCTGCGCCTCAGCATTCGATTGCGCCCCGGCGGTTTGGAATACCGGGGCGCTCCAGACTGCCACCAGGCAGAGGAGCACTGCCACGCGCACCCAGGTAATCCGCCGCACGGTCATTCAGAGAATCCTTCACCGCGGAACCAACGCTGCACCAGTTGTTTATGCAATTGCGGTTGGATATTCCCGCCGCTGATCACCAGGGCAGCTGGGCGTTGTGAAAATTTACCGGCCAACGCAGCCGCCAGCACTACCGCCGCCGAGCCTTCAATGACCGCACCGTAGCGCTGCCAGGCAGCCGCTACCGCTTGTTCGATCTCAACTTCACTGACCAGCAGGATATCATCCACCAGGCTGCGCACCAGCGGAATGGTGATGGCATGATCCTCCACCCGCCCCGCCAGGCCGTCCGCCAGACTGTACGTTTCCACCACGCCGTCCTGCGAGCCGCTCTTCAGCAGTGCACGGAAGTACGGCGATGCTTCCGATTGGACGCCAATCAGGCGCGGGCGATGGTCCTCGGGGATCTGCTGAAGCACAAGCCCAATCCCGGCGATTAACCCGCCCCCGCCGACCGGCACCACCACGGCTTCCAGGTCTTCGGCGGGGATGTCATCCAACAACTCCACGCCCACGGTCGCCTGACCGGCGATGACCTGACCATCGTTGTACGGCGAGATCCAGGTCATTCCCTGCTCGGCCGCAAACTGGATGCCGGCCTTTTCAGC
>JAPKMQ010000199.1 GCA_026645875.1 Longilinea sp. | reverse complement strand
GCCCAGCCCAGTTTGGCCAGTTGCGCTTGCAGGGTGGTGTAGGAGGCTTTGAGGAGCGTGACCCTTGATTCAAAAGCAGAAAGGCGCTGAGAAGCTATCTCAAGCGCCTGCGGATCGAGGTCAAGCCCCAACAAGAGTCCACCTGGAGCGCTGGCGGTGAGTATCCCCCAGGCATGTCCCCCTGCTCCGACGGTCGCATCCACATAGCGGCCTGCGCTATGCGGGCGTAAAGCGTGTATAATTTCTTGGTAAAGTACTGGGTGGTGCGGGGTGTTGCCATCCCTATCGGCGCACATGCTGCACCTAGATGGATAGTGCCGAGAAGCGTTGTTCGTTGGCTTCAGCGTTGGTCATGCTTTCGCTCTGGCGGTTCCACAACGACGGCGACCAGATTTCGAAATAATTCAGCACGCCGACGACGACAGCCTCGCCATCCAGTTGCACGGCATCCCGAAGCGATTGCGGGATGAGAATGCGGCCAGCCTTATCGACTTCGACCCGCTCGGCATTGGAGAAAATGAGGCGCATCAACTGGCGTGAGGTTGCATCGGTGAGGCTTAATTTGGCAGAGCGTTCAGCAATTTCATTGAAGTAGGAGGTGGTCAATACCATCAGGTTCTGGTCAAACCCCAGGGTGATGTAAGCGCCCTGCGAGATCAGTTCGCGATAGCGAGCCGGGATCGTCAGGCGGCCTTTCTCATCCAGGTTGTGATGGTAATGATTAAGGAACATAAGTTCTACCTTGTTTTTAAAGCCGAAACGCCGGACCATGCCAGCGCTCCACCATCTCCCACTTCATACCACTTTCTCCCACATTCTAACCGAATTTAAGGGAAAATACAAGTGGTCAAGCCCACTTCTTTGGCTATTGTAAGGAATTCGAAAAGCTGATGCTCGCTACCCCTGATTCGTTTCGAAACCTGATGATTGGGACGGACACGCTCGTTCCATTGTTGGACGGCCGCATGATGCCCTATATTAACCTGGACAATGCCGCATCGACGCCGGCCATGCTGCCTGTTCACCAGGCAGTTGATCGGTTCCTGCGATACTACAGCAGCGTGCACCGCGGAACCGGGTTTAAGAGCCAGATCTCAACACACTTTTATGAAGAGGCGCGACAGACTGTGCTGCGGTTCGTCGGCGCTAACCCCGCCGATCACGCCTGCATCTTCAGTAAAAATTCCACCGAATCGATCAACAAACTGGCGCGGCGATTCCCTTTTACCCCTGAGAAAAATGTCGTTTTGTTGAGCACGATGGAACATCACTCCAACGATTTGCCCTGGCGGGCCGCGGCGAATGTGGTTCACCTCAAGCTGCTGCCGGATGGCCGCCTGGATGAAGGCGATTTTGACCTTCAGTTGGAAAAATATGCCGGCAAGGTTGCGCTGGTGACAATCACCGGGGCGAGCAATGTCACCGGGTTTATTAATCCGGTTCACCGGCTCGCGGAGAAGGTTCATACCGCCGGCGCTCAAATCGCGGTAGACTGCGCGCAACTCGCGCCGCATCGCAAGGTGAGTGTGGGGTCATTGGACGATCCTGCCCACCTGGATTACGTCATCCTTTCGGCGCATAAGATGTATGCGCCTTACGGAACCGGCGCGCTGGTTGGTCGGCGCGACACCTTCGCCCAGGGCGAACCGGATCTGCGCGGTGGCGGTGAAGTCGAAATTGTGACGGTCGATTCCGTGCACTGGTCTGAGCCGCCGGAAAGGGATGAAGCCGGCAGCCCGAACGTTATCGGCGCGATTGCGCTGGCGGCGGCATTGGTGCAGCTTGAAAAAATCGGCATGGAGACGGTTGCACAGCATGAAGCCGATCTTACCGAATACGCCTTGACGAAGTTGACCACCCTGCCGGGCGTCCACATCTACGGCGATGCCGACCCCAGGCATGCCCGCGACCGGCTGGGGGTGATCCCATTGAACCTGGATGGTTTTTCCCATTTCCTGCTGGCCGCGATCCTGGGGCATGAATTTGGCATCGGCGTGCGCAACGGGTGTTTTTGTGCCCATCCCTATGTTTTGCACCTGTTACAGGTGGATGCTCGTCACTCCGAACAGGTCCGCCAGCAAATTCTTCAACACGACCGCCGCGAAGTGCCCGGCATGATCCGCATCTCGTTTGGGTTGTATAACGAGAAAGCCGACATCGATGCGTTCATCAGCGCCCTGGAGAAAATCCAGCGCGGCGAATTCCACGGCGAGTATGTACAGGATTTGCCGTCTGGCGAATTCCACCCGCAGGGCTGGCAGGTGCGATTCGAAGATTTCTTTGATCTGGGAGAGAATCAATGAAACCACAAGTTTTTGCCTTACTGACCGCCATCGCCTGGGGCGTCGGCGGTTACTTCGAGAAGAAGGGCCTGCACCTGGGCAACCTTTCACCGGAAATGGGCATCACCATTCGCACCCTGGTGGCGCTGGTGATCCTGGGTGTGGTCAGTTTTCCGCAGTGGAAGACTCTTCCACAGGCTGGCCCGAAGGCGTTGCTGTACATGATCATCGGCGGCGGAGTGGTGGCCGGCGCGGTGGGCATGTTGTGCTTTTATAAGGCCATCAAAGGCGCACCGCTGACCAGCGTGATGCCAATCGCCTTCACCTCGCCGCTGTTCGGCGCGTTGATGGGCATCATCTTTGGCGGCGAACCGCTGACGGTGAAAACCGCGGCGGGCCTGCTGCTAACATTATCTGGCATTGTAGTGCTGACGGTGAAATAGACTCCGCCGGTAGGAAAAAAGCGCTGGCCAGCGGTCAAGCCGCAGCCAGCGCTAATTAATTTCATGTAATTTGCAGGTTACCCGGCTTTGCCCGCGTCATGCAGGGCATCCTGCTGCGCCCGCCGCAGGGTCTGGTAAACCTGCTGCCCGTTTTCGATATGATCAAAAAACGGGCCTGCCTGTGAGCGGACTCTTGAGGAAAACGCCCCCATCTGGGGCGGCATGGCGCCAAAATAAATGCTTGCGCTTCCCCCACGGTGCTCCTGGAAGGTGATCTCAGGGATGGCGGTCAGGTTGAGGCTGGTCAGGCTTGCCACCCGGCCGCCGTTTCGGATGAGGATGCGCTGGTTCGTAAGGGCATAATAGGTATTCTTGCGTGCCCAGATGTCAAAAAGAAACCGGCCAAATATCATATAGAGCCCGACCAGTACAAACGGCACGCCAAAAAGGGCGAAGAATATATTTTCTCCGATGAATAGAACGCTGACAAACCAAAAGATGGCAAAACCGCCCCATAACAGGCTGAACGGGATCATGAAGATATCTTGCGGGCGCAGCATCCACCCCTGCCGGGGCTGACCGGACCACAGGATGCGTTCCGCGGGATCCAGATCAAAGCGGAATTGGCTGGTGATGTCAGCGTTTAACATGGGCTGCTGGGTTAGAAGCGGCTCACCAATTCGATATCCTGAGCCTGCAACCGGTCGTATTTTTCAGAGCGGATCAGTTCGAACTCAAAAATGAAGTTGCGGGACGGCAGGCCGGTGGGGCGGATGCCTTCGGGTAAGTTGGAATCGTGGAAAAATGCGGTGCCGTAGGCTGAATCGGGGTTGCGCGTGTCGGTTTGCCAGAGCTGCGCGCTGATCTCTTTTAGGTAGCGCATAAAACCGTAACCCTGATCGGTGTGCCAGTAACACCAACCGCGCACGCGGCTGCCCAGCTCGCCCCATGCAGGGGAATCGGGCTTGCGGATGGTCACCGGGATCAGATTCGGGATGAGGTAGCCGGAGATGAAAAAATCTGATTCGTAACGCAGTTTTGAAGATACATTGTCGAGGCCAACCACTTCCACCCGGCAGCCCTTGTTTTGCAGCGCGCGCACGACCTGCACGAAGTCGCCATCGCCGCTGACCACCAGCACACGGTCGAGGTTTTCAGATTGAAGCAGCGCGTCCACGGCCAGGTCGAGGTCGGCGTTGGCTTTGCCGTAGCGGATGCCGGATTCATCCTTGAACCATTGGATTTCTTTTACAATGACTTTGTAGCCGATATCCCTCAGGGCGGAGTGGAAACTGGTGGCGCCTTTGCGATAGACTTCATCCCGTTCAGCCCGCTCGCTGTCATAGGTAACATAAGCGTTCATGCGCATCGGGTCGGCATAGTCTCGGCAGGCGAACTCACGGAGGACATCATATTGCATTTTTGAGCCGCCATTGATATATACATATGCAACATCTACGTACACCCCCACTTTACTGGAGGACCGGCCGGATTTCATAGAAGCACCTCAATTTTGTACAAAAAATTATTTAAATAATCTTACTACAAATACGAGATTTGTAGCAAATGATTTCGATTGCAGAATCATTTCAGTCAATAAATGATTCCCAGGTAAATGGACGCGGTGGTATCGCTGACAAATTGCCAGCCCTGCTCACCCGGCATGCGCCATCCGCAGGTTTCGATGATCAACAGGGTGCCGCTGGCTTTGAGTTGGGGCTGGATGTCTGGATTTGCCGCGAAGGCCACCTCCAGGGCCTGGTCGAAGGACATCAACAGGTAATCCGGCACGTCAACAGCCGGCACCCGGGCAAAGGCGGCCGCGTTGGCGTCGTCGACGGATTTTTGTCCCTGGCGCAGCGTGACGACGGCGTTCTTCATTTCAGCCAGGTTTATCAGCACTTGCTCCAGCGACAGGCCGGCTGAGTTGATGCCGGTGCCCTCCAATGCGTGGCGCAGTTCCTGTCCCTCGCCGGTGACGCCCGAATGCACGCTGACCCACAGGACTTCCTGCTGGTTGGCGGTGCGAAAATGGTGGACGCAGGCCTGGTGGTCGCCAAAGTTGCACTCGCTGCCCGGCAGAAAGCGGACTTTGATGGGGCGGCCGCGGTTTAGCGCGTCCGATGCTGGCCAAATGCGGAGCGTGATTTCCTCGGCGCCGGGCGTAAAATCGATACCGTGAAAAATGTAATCCGGACTGGCAGCCGGCGTGACGGCCGGCGTCAGGGTGGGGTGGAGCGGCAGGTAGGGCGTGGGCGTCGCCGCCACAGGCAGGAACGGCGTGGCGGTGGGCGTCCTGGATGCATCAGCAACCACCGGGCGGCAGGATGCCAGGGCCAGGAGCGCGATTCCAGCCAGCAAATTCCACAACCGGCGCATGCGGTTTGAGCCTATCCAGGTAGAATTTTTCTGCGGATGAGCCAGGCAGCCGCTGCCAGTAGCGATAACGAGAGTACAACGCCGGCAATGACCCATTCACGGTTCCCTGGACCGCCAGGCGCGACACGAACGACGGGAGTGGGAGCTGTGGTAGGCGCGCGGGTGACGGCTGGA
>JAPKMQ010000198.1 GCA_026645875.1 Longilinea sp. | reverse complement strand
CCCACCAGAACTGCGCCAATTAACACACCGACAAAAATCTTACCCATTCGTTTCTCCTTAATACAGGTTTATTGTTACTGGATGACTGTATCATACCGAAGATTTGTGAAGAACTTATGAAGGGGTTTTGAAGAGGTGATGAATAATAAAAAAAACACCCGGAAGTATGATTCTTCCGGGTGTTTTCAGGTGCAAAGTGAATAGGATTACCAGTCGCGCCGGCCACCGCCGCCGCCCGTACCGCCGCGGCGATCGTTGCCATAACCGCCCGAACCGCCCGGCCTGCGTCCGCCGCCAAAGCCGCCGCGGTCGCCGCCGCTACCAGGGCGGCGCTCTTCGCGCGGGCGGGCTTCATTCACGGTCAATGCGCGGCCGCGGTAGTCCTTGCCATTCATGCCGGTGATGGCGGCGCGGCCGGCATCGTCCGACCCCATCTCCACGAACGCAAAACCACGAGACTGCCCGGTCAACTTGTCTTTGATGATGGAGACGGAAACCACTTCGCCGAAGGCCTCGAATGCCTCCCGAAGCTCGTCTTCGCTCGCCTGGTACGATAAATTGCCAACGTAGATATTCATCCAAACAACTCCCTTTGCCCTGCAAGGCGGAAACAGGTCTACCCAGTGGAAAAGAAATCGGCCGGTTAGCAGCCGGCGGAGAGAGGTGGCACAACCTCGACAGGCGAACTTCTGATCAATGGGCAGTCAATGAACGGAAGTGAAATGAAAAACCGCACACGCCCCATCGTGTGCCCGAATGAATATTTATCGGCGGTCCTCACTCACAAAATAATTTTACCAAATCTACTTAAAAACATATAATCAAAAGTCAAGCCTTTTTCGGCAGGAATTATGCCGAATTTCTCCATTTTTCCTCTATAATCCAGTTAATCACTGCGTGGGGGACTAGACTTGGGTGTTTTGATTCAATCCACGTCCGAAAAACTCTCCCCCTGACCAGGTGATCTTTGTTCCTTCGCCCAGCCGTCAAATTGCACTTTAGGGGGTGTGCAAATGGCATTTTTTGATGGATACTTGCCCATTATCATACCTGATCGGGATGGATGGATTTGCCATTCACCCGTCAGGCTCAAAAACCTCTGTGATGGTCTGAACGCTTCAGACCCGAAAGTGTGATGGAGTGCGTGTCCTTTTAGCTGACCACCGTAAAGAGATCCGTTCTGCTTTGCGGCTATTATTGGAACAACAATCCGGCACTTGGGAAGTGGCTGGCGAAGCCGCGGACTTGTTTGAACTGGCAGCCTGCCTGAAGAATGCCTGCCCGGATGTGCTTTTACTGGACTGGGAACTGCCTGGCCTCAGCGCGGACCGTTGGAACCCCGATCCCGACCGTCCCGCGCGCATGCTGGTCCGCTTGCGCAGCGCATGTCCGGGAATGCGCATTGTTGCGCTCAGCAGCCAGCCGGAAGAATGCGCCCTGGCCCGCCAGTCCGGCGCGGATGAGATCGTCTGCAAAACAGAAATGCCTGAAACGCTGTTGGAAAAAATGAAACCAGTGGCACATTCCGCCGCCCTGCCGGATCAATGAAAAAGGCTGACGACCAGCCTGGGTTATTTCTAGCAATAATTACCACGCCCCGCCTGGCACTGGTCTGCCTCACGCCGGCGCAGTTATTGGCGTTACTGGAGACCAGAGAACAATTGGAGCAGGCTACCGGTTGTGAAATCACGCGCGCGGCCCTGACTCCTATCGTCCATCGCGCGATCCGCATAAAGCTAAAAAAGATGGAAACCGCGCCGCCCGCGGATCATGTCTGGTTCAGCTACTGGATGATTGTGATCCAGGAGACCCATTTCGGCGCCGGCCTGATAGGGTTCAAAGGCATCCCCGCCGGCCCGTCAGACGTGGAGATCGGCTATGGCATCGATCCTGCCTGCCAGAAACGCGGCTTCACCACCGAGGCAGTCCGCGCTCTGGCGGATTGGGTCTTCACGGATGAACGCTGCACCGGCATTTATGCGGACGTTTCAAAAACGAATCCCGCATCAAACAAGGTTCTGGAAAAAGCCGGGTTCAGGCGCGTCTCTGACACGGATGAGAAGACCTTTTGGCGGCTGCCCCGTCCAACCTGACCTACTTTTGGCCGATGAACAGGATATGATCGCTGGCTCCACGCAAAGCCGCGTCCTGGCCGAGGCGGTAATTCCATTCCACCCAGCATTCCCAGGCCGCGCCGTTCAGTCCCTTGATGCCAGCCTCATTTTCCGCGACAACGCCCTCCACCCCGATGATCTCGAGCGTTTTCAGACCGCAGGATTCCATCAAGGGTTGGATTTCGTCAGGATGGGAGAAATGGGCTGCCGTAAAGCCGTAGTTCCCCGCATAAGTGCCATCCCGCAAAATCTGTTCGTAGATCTCCGGGATCTCCACCGGTTCCATGGGGAACTCCAACGCCGCGGCGCGGAATACCGAAAAACAGCAAATAAAGGCAGCAAACAAGCAACCGCCGGTTTTTAGCACCCGGCGGGCCTCCTGGATGGCTCTCAGGCGGTCATGTGCATCCAGCAGGTGATACAGCGGGCCCATCAGCAGCACCGCATCGAAACGCTCGTCGGGGAAGGCGCTCAGATCGAGCGCGTTGCCCTGCATCAATGCCTCAAAGGTTATGCCCGCCTCGCTGCCCTTTCGCGCAGCCAGCGCCAGATGATTGCCCGACAGATCGAGCAATGTCACCGCGTGGCCCTGTTGAGCCAGCCAGATGGCATAACGCCCGGGCCCGCCGCCGATGTCAAGGATGCGGGCCGGCGCGGGCGGCAGCGTGTCGCGCATTGCGCGCTGCGTGACGGCAAACTCGGTGGGGTGGCGGTCGAAACGTTCCTATTCGTTTTGTGCTTCGCGATCGTAATAATTCTGAATCTGTTCCGTGTTCATTCTGCCGCTCAATTCTCGTTAGCCGGAGCATCCAACTCTTGGATCATCTCATCCAACAATTTCAGTACATCCGGGATTCCTTCGGGCGGAACCGAAGGCAGCAAAGCCTGATAGCCCGCGTCCTCCAGCAGAGAACGCACGTTGCGCCAGCCAGCGTTGGCGGGCGGCGTCTGAAGCTGTTCCAGGTAGTTCAGCCCGGCGCGCCATTGCGGCTGCTGGGCACCAAAGGCGCGCAGCTCAAGCAGCGCCGATTGGGTCACGGGCAGCCCGCCGGCGGCCTCGGTCAGTTCGGCCAGGTGAGCCGGCATGATCAACCAGCGCAGAAACAACCAGGCCGCCAGTTGCTCCTCTGGCGTGGAACGCAGCACCGCCAACGAAGGTCCGCTGGCCACCACCACCGGCTCACCGTCCAGCGAGGGATACGGGATCACCGTCCACTCGTCCGTTTTTTGCAGGCGCGTCATGGTGTGTGCCTGAATCAGCGTATCCTCCAGCACGCCGCTATAAAAGAGGGCCTGACGGTTGGCAAAATATTCATACGGCTCTGCGAGGCGGCTTTTCCAGGCGCAGTTTTCATCTGTCAGCGCGCGCAGAAAGGCGAAGGCCTGGCCGGCTTCAGGCGTATCAAAAGCGTACCCGTCTTGACCATCTAGCGATGGATCGGCGCCAAACCCGCGCAGCCAGCTCCACAACGTCACCCCGCGCGTTTCGACAATCCAGCCGCCGGTGCCGTCGTTGGAAATCGTCCGGTCGCTGCGGTTGGCCAATGCAGCCGCGCAGGCCTGCTGGCGAAACTCGTCCGGGGTGACCGGCGCACGGGTAAACCCAAGCTCCTTCGCCCAGGTGACATTGTACAGCAGCACCGAAGCATCCCGCAGCAGTGGGATGCCCAGCCGGTCCTCGCCAGTCTTGTCCTGCTGCCAGAAGGACGGCACAAAATCATCCATCTGTTCTTTACTCAGACCCCACTGCGCGTGGCTCAGGTAGCCGTCCAGCGCGACCACCCGGTCTGGCTCAGCCCGCTGCCAGGTGAACAGGTACTCGCCCGGCGCGGCCACCAGGTTCGGAAGATCGTCCTCTGTCCGGCTTTCCACTTCCTGAAACAGCATGCCTGTGCCCCCGGCGCTCTCCGCAATCACACGGAAATCCCACGGGTTGGTTCGATTAAAGGTTTCCACCAGCAAATCGATCTGCTCAGCCGTCGCGCCCGCCCAGGGATGCAGAAACCGGATTTGCAGGCCGCGTAGATCAGCTTCCTCCACCCGTAATTCCGGCCGCAGGGTCGCGGTCGCCGTGGGGCGCGGTTCGGGCGTGCGCGTTCGCGTGGCGGTAGGCTTGACAGCCGCGGGCGGCGCCGCCGTGGCGACAGGCTGGCAGGCAGCAATCGCCACAAACGACAGAAGGACCAGCCAATGCCAGGCCCGGGCAACGCGTGGGTGCTTGACAACGTTAATCATGGCGTAAGTGTACCGGTAAATTCGCCCGCGCGCAAACTAATCGAAATCGGTGGGCAGGTCGGGCTGACGCAGATGCTGAAACATGCGGTGCAGTTCCTCTTCGGTGAACCGCGCGATGGACAACAGTGGGTGGTTTTCCTCGCTGAAGAACTCCGCGCCGGCCGTTTCCAGGCTGTCGACAGGCTGCCCGCCGATCAGGTCGCAGCGGATGAACAGCTTGTACAAATGAAAAATGTAGGGCGGATGCCCGTGCTGGTTGCGATCCAGCACCGCCAGCAGCTTGGTTGCCTTCACGCGGTAGCCCGATTCTTCCCACACCTCGCGCTCCACCGCCAGGCTGGGCGGTTCGCCCACATCAACGAACCCTCCAGGCAGCGTCCACCCGCCGTCAGCCAATTCCTTCACCAGCAAGACCCGGTTATCCTTGAAAACGACGCCGCGGACGTCCAGCTTGGGCGTGGCGTAGCCTTCCTGCTCGGCCAGCAGACTGTTCACCCGTTGAATGGGTTCATTGCCGTAAGCCGAAAGCATCCCGGCGGCAATTTTGCGAATCTGGTTGTAGCGTTCAATTTCAAAAGGATTTTGCGAATAGGCCAGCCCGCTTTGCGCCAGGGCCGCAAGCTGTTGCGCCCAATCCAACCACTGCGGAACTTCTTTCATCAATTGCTCCCGTGCGAGTTTTGTTAGCATTCATGATAACCGCAATCGCGACCCAAAGGCAAGCTTGCCAGCCAACTAACTGCACCTCCAGCCAGTTGACAGCCCTCCACAATGTGGCTATAATCACGCTACAATAGCAACAAAAAGGCCAAGAGGAGTAAGCACCTTTTGCCCCGACAGAGAAGGAGGCCGCGGTTGAGAGCCTCTCCGGGGAGACGGAGCTGAAGTCGTTTGGCAGCATTGCCGAAGAAATCCCGCCTGGGAGATTAGACCGGCA
>JAPKMQ010000197.1 GCA_026645875.1 Longilinea sp. | reverse complement strand
GATCGGGCAAACGCTGGTCATTCCACCGACCGACGGCATCTATACCAAAGTCAAAGATGGCGACACCGTTGAAAAACTGGCCGCTGAGTACAAATCGACCCCTGACCAAATCCTGTTTTTTCCAGGAAACCGTCTGGATGTGACCAACCCGCAGCTTGAGGCCGGCTCTTACGTCATGATTCCCGGCGGAAGCCGTGAATGGCAGCGCACCTGGCTGGTGCCGACCTTCTGGCGTCCCTCATCCGGCGCGAATAGGTCCATTTCAGACCAATGCGAAATCCCGGCCGGCGGGGCCTACGGTTCCGGCGCGTTCGTCTGGCCGGCGGATAATCATGCCGTCTCTGGCAACGATTTCTGGGACGGCCACCTGGGAATCGACATCGCGGCCGGATCCGGTGCACCGATTTATGCCGCCGATGGCGGTGTGGTGGTGTACGCCGGTTGGATCAACGGCGGTTATGGCAATATGATCATGATCGATCACGGCAACGGCTACCACACCGTTTACGGCCATCTTAGCTCGGTCAACGTGCGCTGCGGTCAGAGCGTCTACGGCGGCAACCTGATTGGGTACGCCGGCTCCACCGGCAATTCCACCGGCCCGCACCTGCACTTTGAAATCCGCTACTTCGGTGCGTTCATCAACCCGTGGTACGTGCTGCCATAACCTCAACGTTGTAGAAATTCATTACCATAGAATTTTAATACCGGTGCATCTTCAGGATGCACCGGTTTTTGATTCCGAAGATTAGAGCAAATTCACCGGGTCCACCGCCGCGCGCCACTCGCCGAGGTTCTTACCGAACAACAGGCGGGCTGGGTCGGGACCGCGCAGCAGAATCTGCCAACGGTGCAGGCCGTTCTGGCGCGCGAAAAAACAGGGTGCAGGTCCGATGAGATCGGTGGAGGCGAACCCCTCCTGCTCGATCCACCAGCGCAGGCGCTCAGCCATCTGGCGGGCTTCCTCTGCAACCTGGGCAGCGTCGCGGCCGCGCAGTTCCAGCCGCACCAGCCGCGAAAACGGCGGATAGTTGATCCTCCGGCGCGCTTCCAGCTCCTGACGCAGAAATCCGTGATAATCGTGCCGGGCGGCGAATTGGATGGCCTTGTTGTCGGGTTGGTAGGTTTGCAGGATCACCTGCCCGCCCAACGGGCTGCGACCGGCGCGACCCGAGACCTGGGTCAACAATTGAAACACACGCTCCGGCGCGCGGTAATCCGGCAAATTCAAACCGACGTCCGCCAATACCACGCCCACAAGCGTCACCAGTGGCAAATCAAGGCCTTTCGCCAGCATCTGCGTGCCGATGAGGATATCCGCCTGGTGTCGGCTGAAATGCGAGAGCAGGATTTCATGCGAGCCCTTCTGGCGGGTGCTCTCCGCGTCCCAGCGCAGCGTGCGCGCTCCAGGGAAGGCCGCCTGCGCCTCACTCTCCACACGCTCGGTGCCAGTGCCAAACTGCCGGATGGAACTGCTGCCGCAGGCCGGGCAGCGTTTGGGCATCTGGCGGCGGTAATTGCAGGTATGGCACTGCAAATCCTCGCTGTCGCTGTGAAATGTCAGGGGCAGATCGCAGCGCGGGCAGCGCAGCACGGCGCCGCATTCACGGCAAAACACATAGGTAGCGGAGCCGCGCCGGTTGAGGAATAAAATCGCCTGCTGGCCGGCGTCCAATACGCGGGAAAGCGAGTCGCGTAAAACGCGGCTGAAAATGGACCGGTTGCCGGCTTTCAACTCCTGGCGCATGTCCACCACGCTCACCGGCGGCAGCTGCAGGAAGGCCGCCTCACCTTCCCCCGTGAGCTCGGGCAGCGCTGCGCCAGCCCCGTCTGGGCGGGCCGCCAACACCTGCCGATGGGCAAGGATGCGGTCGGGCAGCTCCAGCAGGTGCCAGTGCTCCCGCTCCGCGCGGTGATACAGGCCGATATCCGGCGTCGCCGAGCCGAGCAGCAATACGCTGCGGGTAATGCGCGCATATGCCAGCGCCGCCTGCACAGCATGATAGACGGGCGAAAAATCGTCCTGGTAATACGAATCATCGTGGCACTCGTCAACGATGATCAACCCCAGGCGCGGCAGCGGCGTGAACAGCGCGCTGCGCGGCCCGACGATCACATTCAGCAGGCCCATGCGTGCCCGCCGCCAGGTGTCATAGCGTTCACCGGGTGAGAGCTGCGAATGTACCAACCCCACCTGTCCGGGAAACCGGCCCAGGAAGCGCCGGACAGTCTGCGGGGTCAACGAGATTTCCGGGACGAGGATCACCACCTGGCGGCCCTGGCGCAGGGCTTCGGCGGCTGCCTGCAGGTAGATTTCAGTTTTGCCTGACCCGGTGACGCCATGCAGCAGGTAAGGCGAGGGCGCCTGCGCCGCAGGCGGTTGTCGCAGCCCGTCGACCACGCGCGCCAGCACCGTCTGCTGCCCGCCGGTCAACGCGGGGGCCTGGTAGGCCGCCGGCGAAATTTGCGCCAACGGGTCGCGCCAAATTTCGGTCTCGCCCAGGGCAATCAGATCTTTTTCAGCCAGGAGTTGCAAATCGGCCAGTGTCGCCCCGCTGGCCGCCGTCACCCAGGCGACCTCCACCGGCAGCGTTTCACCCTGCAGGAACTGCAGCGCGCGCTGGCGCCGCTCTTGCGCGGCGCTGCCCGCCCTGCCGATTCGATTGACCTGATCGGCCAGGGTTTCCGCGATCGCGATCAACCAGGCTGTGCGCGCCTTTTTGGGCTGCACCGATGGGGGCAGCAGCACCGGCCGGGTGGTCAACACGCCCCTGTGGACCAGGGGCTCGGCTGCTTCACGCCAGCGGACTTTCGGCAGGGCCGCGTCTACCTGCCGCCCGCGCAGCCGGCCGCGCTGCCGTAGCAACGCAATCAGGCGGTTTTGCAGAGGGGTGAAGGTTTCAATGGATGAGGACTTTTCCTCATTCAATCCATATTCGGTGTCGCTATGCTGGCTTAATCCCGGCGGCAGCATGGCATCAATGCAGGCTGCCAGCGGCGAGAGGGTTTCCTCAGCCATCCAGCGCGCCAATTCCATCTGGGCAGCGGTCAGGGCAGGCTGCGGATCCACCAGAGCCTGCACAGGGCGCGTCTCGGGCACCGCGCTTTCTGCCGCCAACCGCAGCACCAATCCCTGCACGGTTTGCCGGCCAAAGGGCACGATCACCAGGCAACCGGGCATAACCTGCCCTAGCAGTTCATCGGGCACATGATAGTCGAAAACCCCCGGCCCGCTCAACGGAACGTTGACGGCGACCTGGACGAAGGTGGTCAATGGCTGTCCTTCTTCAAAATTGCGGCTGCGCCGTACCCGACCACCTGGCTGGTATCGCCGGTTTCATCAGCCGAGGTGCTGTGGTGCAGCACCTTCACCTCGTTGCCGCCCAGGGCACGCGCCGCCCACAGCACCGCCGCCACCGCCGGAAAGCCGCAGGCAAAGCCAGTGCCGCTTTCCTCGGCCCGGAAAACACCTTCGGGCGAGAAATCCGCGATCTGCTGCAGCATGGCTGTGTCCAGTTGCCCGGCAATTTCCAGTGGATAAAAATGCGATAAATCGGTGCTGGCCACCAATAGCGCCCGCTTGCCGGCCAGCACGCGCCCCAAGGCCTCACCCAGCGCACGCGCCGCGGCTTTGCTCTGGCTGCGGACCATCACCGGCAGCAATTGAAATTTGCCCTCCAGCGCCAGCTGCAGGAATGGCAGCAATATTTCCAGCGAGTGCTCCGAATCGTTCACGATGCGGTCCAATTTCACATTGGAAACCTGTTGCAGGGCCTCATCCAAGGCCGCGACTGCCGAGTCGTCCACCCACACCGGCCCCAACGGGGTGCTGTAGGCCTTGTGGCCGGTGGTCAGCAGTGTGCCGGGGAAATACCCGTGCAGCGGGCTGATTACCGCCACCAGGTCGAAATGCTGTCCCTGCACCGCGCGGAAGGCATAACCCGCCGTGCGCCCGGAATAGCGGTGCCCGGCATGCGGGCTGATCAGGCCGATCACCTCCCCTTCGAGGGAGGGCAGCACAGCCGCTTGCAGGTAGGCATCCACCTGGCGGGCCAACCGCACGGGATCCGCGCTGTACCAGGTTCCTGCGATGGGAGAAGGCCGAATATCCGCGATCATGATCTGCCAGGTCCTTTCTCTCAACCGATCATTCATTACTTAAACGGCTATGCGCATTATATTGCTGCGCTGAGTTTCATTGGATGGATTAACTATAACTCAAAAGCGCTTTCCGGTCACGGTGGCTTTGCCAGGGTTCATCGAAAAACCTCCGGCCGATCCAAAGACCGCCGGAGGTTCATTTTCATCAAAACTGACCCATCCCTACTGCAGGAACTGGTGCGGATTGACCTTGCCGTAGGTGTCGCTGTACATTTCAAAATGCAGGTGCGGGCCGGTGGAATTGCCGGTGCTGCCCATCAGGCCGATGGTCGCGCCCTGCGTGACGCTGGCGCCGCAGCCGGCGTAGATCTGGCTGAGGTGCGCGTACGTGGTCTGCCAGCCGTTGCCATGATCGATGACCACCACGTAGCCGTAACCCAGGTCGTTCCAGCCGGAATACACGATCACGCCGCTGTCGGCCGCGTAGATGGCATTGCCCGTCGCGCCGCCGATGTCGATGCCGGGGTGGTTCGCGCTCAAACTGTAATCATAGCCGGAAAGCCAGCGGTTGGTGGTGGGCCAGATGAACGCGCCTGAACCCACTGCGCCGTCTACGATTGTGCCGCATGCACCCGGGCCGTACAGCCGGGCTACGCCGGGATTTTGGCGCGTGATGCGCGGCGCGCTCCAGGAGACAAACTCGCGCCGTCCATTCGGGATCACCAGCCAGGTACCGGCCGCGATGTTCGGGCTGGCATAATCGCCAACGGCGGCTTTATCCAGGTTGTTCCCGGGCCAGGCAACGATCGTTTCCGGGTCGACATCAAAATAGTCCGCCACGCCGTTCAGCCCGTCGCCCTGGTGCCACTCGTAGTACACGCCATCGGTAGGCAGGATGTTCAGCGTCACGCCCGGCTGCAGCCGGTGCGGATCGTCACCCAGGATCTGCTGGTTGCCCCAGAGCAGGGTCTCCGGTTTCAGGCCATAGCGTTCGGCGATATCGAAAATCGTGTCGCCGGTCACCACCTCGTATTGCACCACCTCAAAGCGCGGCCGGGTCGGCAGCGTGGTGTGCAGCACGGCCAGACGCGGAACGCCCTGTACCATCTCTTCGGAATCGGGCAGCACATAGGCCGGGGCCTCAACTTCTGGGATTGCCGTTGGCAGCACCGCCGCGATGGCCGCTCCGCCGGGCGCTGGTTCGACCTCGCCCTTCATATAGAA
>JAPKMQ010000196.1 GCA_026645875.1 Longilinea sp. | reverse complement strand
GATGAGCAGCGCGGACAGGCCCAGGATGATGTAGGGTTTTTCGCGCAGCTCGCGCAGCAGCAGCGGGCCGTTGAAGCCGAAATCCAGCCAGAGGAAGGTCAGGAAGTGTAGAAAGGCGTAGCCGAAGGCGTACAACCCAAGCGGGCGGGCCAGTTTGCCCAGCCTGCGCCAGCCGCTGAGCGTGACCGCAGGCGTGACGGCCAGCGCGGCAGTGAGCAGCGCGATGGCAGCGCGCCCCAGGCGCTGTTCTACGTCCTGAATTGGATTAATACTCAGGCCGCCGGTCAGCGCGGCGAACAAAATGCGCGCAAGGGGCAGCAGGGCCAGGGCATGGGCCAGCGTGCGCACGACGATGAACGCATCAGGCCAGCGAAAATTGCTGATTTCTGATTTGGTTAAGCCGGGAAGTGATGAGTTCTGAGTTGAGGAGTTCTGTGGAAGAGTCATCGGCGCAAGCTTCCGTTTTTTATTAAATTGTGGGAATATTTAATATAATCCATTTCTCTGTCCTCAGAACCCTGAACCCATCACTCAGAACTCTGTACGCATCACTCAATAATCCACACTCAAATCCATACCTGCATACAGCCCGGCCACGTCTTCGGCGTAGCCGTTGAACATGAGAGTCGGGCGGCGGGAAAGTTCGCCGATGCGCCGCTCGGAGGCCTGCGACCAGCGCGGGTGCGACACCTCGGGGTTGACGTTGGCGTAGAAGCCGTATTCGCGCGGGGCGATGGTCGACCAGAGGGTTTCGGGTTCCTTTTCGACGAGTTCGATTTTGACGATCGACTTGATGCTCTTAAAGCCGTACTTCCACGGCACCACCAGGCGCAGCGGCGCGCCGTTTTGCGGCAGCAGCGGCTCGCCATACAGACCGGTGGAGAGGATCGTCAGCGGATTCATGGCCTCGTCCAGGCGCAGACCCTCCTGGTAAGGCCAGGGGTAGCCGGGCATGTCCAGCCCGGGCATCTGGTCGGGGTCGTTGAGCGTGACGAAGCGCACGTATTTGGCGCCGCCGGCCGGTTCGACCGCCTTGAGCAGTTCGGCCAGCGGAAAACCCAGCCAGGGAATGACCATTGACCAGGCCTCCACACAGCGCAGGCGGTAGATGCGCTCCTCGGGCGGGAACAGGCGCGTCAGGTCTTCGATGCCGAAGGTCTGCGGCCGGTTGACCAGCCCGCCGACCTCAACCGTCCAGGGGCTGGTGCGGAAGTCCTTCGATAGCACCGCAACCGCCTGCTTGTCGAGCGAGAACTCGTAGTAGTTGTTGTAATTGGTGATTTCCTCGAAGCTGTTGAGCTCATCGGGCAGCGGCGTGGGGGTGGGTTGGCCGGGCTGCACGGCGCCGGTGCCGGCCGGGGCGCAGGCCGCCAGCACGGCCGCGGCGGCTCCGGCCGCGCCAAGCGCGAGGAACTGCCGCCGGTTGAGATAGACTTCTTTGGGCGTAATTTCATGCGGCTTTGGTGCCGCGGATTGTATGCGATCGGTTTTCATCTTTGTCTCCAACGATCATTGAACCACGAAAAACATTGTGCCCGTCAGGGTACGAAACACACGAAAAAAGAGAATTAGCTGATACAGCTTCAACCAGAGTAAATGGGCTGAGCCCAGGGAGAAGCAGCGCAAGGGCGCAGGTTAATTCGACCAGGCATCTGCCTCGAACGGACCCAACTGGGGAGCGGGGTTTGAATGCAGCTGAATTTCACCTTCATCTATAATCACAATTCACCCATAATAGGATATTTATGAGTGAATTATACTGAATTAGCGAAGGGGTTGCATTACAGCGGGATTAAAGAGGTTATACAGCGGGGAGGACTGAGGATTTCCCGCCGGGAAGAGGAAATACGCAAACCCATTCGGGCTATTTAATTCTTTTCAAGTCCTTAAGCACCTGGTCGGCGGCGATTTTGCCGGTCAGCAACGAGATGGGCAAGCCAGATGGGCTGTAGGTCCACTGGCCCGCCTGGTAGACGCCTGGGATGGGCGTTGTAATCGCATTCATGATCTTGGGCAGGCGGTTTTCGGCGGGCATGGGTTGATTGGTGAATGACCAGCCGGTGATGGCGCCCTCGTGGTTGCCGGTGAGCTTTTGCATCGTCACCGGCGTGGACGAAAACGCCTGCTCGACCGCGCCCTGCAGCCCGGGGAAGACCGACCGGTCGAACACCCGCAGCATGGTTTGATCGCAGCGTTTTTTAAAGTCGTCGTACCAGCCCTGCTCTTCGATCGTCTTGACCAGTTTGTAGTCAAACAAAAAGCTGATGACCAGGCCGGTCTTGCCGGGCGGGGCCATGCGCTCGTCGCGCAGAACCGGGATGGAGATTTCATAAGTCGTCAGGCCGAGGAATTTCTCCAGCCAGGTTTCGACCGTCTGGCGGTCCTGGCCGTAGGGGATGGGGCCGATGGAAGATTGGCCGGTGCGGTCGGCGGTGTAGAAGAAGTGGCCGGTGCATTTTTCGGCGAAATAGCTCGGCGGAAGATTCACGCCCAGGAACAGGGTGTAAACCGAATCGTTGCCAGCCTTTCCGGCCAGCAGCGCCTTCCGGTTGGCGATCCGCTCGCGGACGCCGGCGTCGGGGATGGTTTCGGCCTTCAACAGGCGGTAAAGCGCCTGCTGGTCGGCGGCCCAGATCAGCCTGCGGTACGCGAACTTGCTGCCCTGCGCGTCGGTGATGGTCTGGTTGGCCGCGTCCACCGCGACGACGGCAGTGTTGGTGCGGATCTCGCCGCGGTTTGCGGTGATCAGGTCGACCAGTTTCGTGACAAAGGTGCCTGTTCCGCCGCGCGGATAATGGTAGTCCAAAAATAGCTTCAGGTAGCTGAGCGCGAAGAAGGCCGGGGTCTCTTTGAAGAAATGCTGGGCGATGATATCCACCAGGCTCTGGTTGGCGGTATAGCGCTTTACAAACTGTTCGGCCGGCGCGGATATTTTTGAGATTTTCGGTGCGATCGCCGCATACTTAAACACCCAGGGGACGATCACGCGCAGCATGTACTCCTGGTTGGCTTTCATATCCAGGAAGATGGGATTGTCGATGCCGTATTGCACGTCCATGTAATGCATGATCGTGCGGATTTGTTGCATGATCTGCTCGATCTCGGTCCGGCTTTCGGGGTAGAAGTGCACCAGCAGGTCCTGGTAGGCTTCCACGCCGCGGTCCGGTTCAACCCGGATGATACGGTCTTCGAGGCCGATCGAGATCACGTTGGGGAGAAACTCGAGGTCGATGCCGAGCTGGCGCAGCATGGGGAAGAGCACGCCCGAGTTCTCCAGCGCGCGGATGCCGCCGTCATAGATGAAGCCGTCGCGCTCGAAGGTGTTGACCAGACCGCCGCAGCGTTCAGCCTGCTCGCACAGCAGCACGGACTTGCCCGCCCGGGAAAGGTAGGCGGCGGCCGTCAACCCGGCCAGCCCACCGCCGACGACAATGGCATCGTATGCTTTGCTCATACCCTCACCTCGTTGACGATTCCTGATGACGCTCAGAGTAACTCAAATGCCTGCCAGCTTTTCGCTGATTTCCCAGACCTTTTTGCCCAGTTCCCGGTTCAACGCGTGCGCGGCGGGTTTTTCGGGGATGGTCAGGTTGAAAAAGATACCGCTGGTTTGGGCCAATTCCGGAGCCGCCGCGGCGTAATACAGCGCGTTGCCGGAAATGGCCACATCCTTCAGGAACCAGCGGATGAAGTAACGGTTGTATAACCGGTACAACAGGTCGTTGTTCATGCCGATGTTGGTTTTCACCTCGCCGGGGTGCACCGCGTTGACGGTCACGCCGCTGCCCTGCAGCCGGTCGGCCAGTTCCCACACGGTGAGCAACTGGGCCACCTTCGAGGCGCCGTACGCCTGCAGCCCGCGGTAGCGGCGCCGGTCCCAGTTCAGGTCCGCCAGGTCCAACCCGCCGAAGCGGTGGCCTTGCGAATTGACCTGGATGATGCGTGCCGGCGCGCTGGCGAGCATGCGATCCAGCAGCAGCCGGGTGAAGAGGAATGAGGCCACATGATTGACGGCGAAAACCGTTTCAATGCCGTCCTCGGTTAGCGTGCGGTGGGTGTTGTGGATGCCGGCGTTGTTGATCAGCACGTCGATGCGCGGGTACTCCGCCAGCAGCGCCGCGGCCGCGCGGCGCACCTCCGCCAGCCGGGCAAAATCCGCCTGGATGACGTCCACCCGCGTTCCGCAGGCCTGCTGCAATTCGCGCTGGACGGCGCGGGCCTTTTCAGCGTTCCGGCAAACCAGCACGGTGTGCGCGCCGCCGCGCGCCAGCCAATGGGCGGCCTCGCGGCCCACGCCCGAAGTGGCGCCGGTGATCACGCAAACCCGGCCGTCCATGCGGGCAGCGGTGGTTTTTTGAACGCTGCGGGCGTTGGCGATGAATTGCAGCTCTTCAGGCAGTTTCATGCGGAGATTCCATCCACCTTACCGTTAACCAAAATGTTTGCGTAGAAATTTTCGATAACTCTTGCGAAAGTATGGGATGCCGTTAAAGATATCTCCCCAGAGGTCAAAATAATCCCGCTGGTGGACGATGCGGCCGTCCTCGCCGAGGGTCAACCGGGTGCAGCCGAACACCGGCGTGCTGGGATACTTATTAAAACGCATCGTCATGGTCCATTGCAGGAAGGCAATATTGGATTCCATGACGACCGCGTGGATGTCCATATTCAATTGTTCGCAGCGATGGGTCAGGCGGTTGCACATGGCCTTAAAATCAGCGATGCCCTCGATCCTCTGAATGCTGTCTTCAAAGACGATTTGATCGTGGTAATAAGGAAAGATGTGCGACCAGTCCGGCTTGCCCTCGCGGTTGTAGGTCTTCGACCAGAGCACACGAATAAGGTCAGCGGTTAATGGCTGCAATGTTGCGAGACCAGGATTATTGGGGTCTTCCATCGCCCAACTGTAATGAACATCCCCACGCCTTGCAGGGGAAGCACCCATCACCCTTTCTTTTCTAAAATGGAATGGGACAATTATAGCTTAATAGCACGCCGGGTGGGACGGCGTGCTGGATAATTTGTATCACTTTTACCGATTAATTCGACCGGTACGTTCCGAAGATAAATCTACGGCCGGTATACCACGAAATTGTCGAAGCGCATGTCGGTGCCGGGGTCGTCGTAGGTGCCCGAAGCCAGACCCACGTCGCCGCTGGCCAGGTCGCCGTCGGTCACCTCGGCGACGATCTCGCCGTTGACGTACAGCGACAGGCGGTCGCCGACGCAGTCGACGCGCAGGCGGTTGGTTTCACCCGCGCCGGTCTTGATCACGCTGCTGAACTCGAGCAGGTCGCTGCCGAGCAGCGTATCCTCGCCGTCCTTGATCTTGGTGATGCCGTAGTAGCCGTCGGTGGTGATGCCGATCAGGTAAAAATTCTCCTCATCCTTGTAG
>JAPKMQ010000195.1 GCA_026645875.1 Longilinea sp. | reverse complement strand
AGCTACGGCATTTACCTGATGCACCCGATTGTGCTGATGATGACGGCCAAAGTGGTTTACCACCTGGCGCCGGCCGTGCTGGCCTGGCAGTGGCTGTTTTTGCCATTGATGATGGTGGTGGGGGTGGTGGTTCCGGCGCTGTTGATGCGCGTGGTTTCGCGCACCCCGCTCCGCAAGGGATACCATATTCTGTTCGGTTAGCAGACTGCCTTGCGCATCGCAGCTACCTTCGGGGCAGGTTCCGCAAGGCAGCCGGAAGGCAGGGTAATATCATGAACGCAACCAAGAGTCGATCTTCGTTTTGGTCGGTCGTAAAGATTCTGGTGCTGATCCTGGTCGCCGCGGCGGTGGTGCTGGCGGCGGTGCGCCTGATCGGCGGCAAGCCGTTGGGCATTCGTAGTTGGGTAGATGTCCAGTTCTGGCATGCCAACGCGCTGTTCAATGCGCTCAAGCACAGCGGCGAGGTGAAAAGCTTCAACGAGGGCAACTACACCAACGTCGTCTTCTTGCATCACTCGGTGGGTGAGAATCTGATCACGCAAACCGGCTTGCGCCAGCAGCTCAACGACGCGGGTCTGGATTTTTGGGATCACGACTATAACTACTACGGCCTCAACGATCTGAACGGCAATCCCACCGGCTACAACTACTGGATTCCGGACGACAACACCGACCCGGACGGACTGGCAAAGCTGTTCTCGCAGAAGGCTTACGGGCTGCCGCTCAACGGCATCAGCGGATTGATGCAGCACGAGGTGATCGTATTCAAGTCGTGCTTCACCGGCAATGCGCTCTATGACGACGGCCAGGTGGAAACGGTGAAGGGGTATTATGAAAGCGTGCATGCTTTCATTCGCCAGCACCCTGAAAAGCTCTTCATCCTGCTCACCACGCCGCCGCTCAATTCCGCCGAAGCCGATCCGGCCATGGCAGCCCGCGACCGTTTGATGGCTGAGTGGTTGCTATCGGATGAGTTCCAGCGTGATCTGGCCAACCTGTATGTGTTTGACCTGTACGGGCTGCTGGCAGAAAATGACCCGGCATCGGCAGAGTACGGCACGCTGCGGGTCGATTACCGCGATGGCCACGACAACCACCCCAACCAGCAGGCCAACCAGGATGTGGCGCCGTTGCTGGGTAGCTACATCCTGGAAACCATCCAGGCTTATCAGACAGCGCAAAATTGATCCAGATTTGCGCGTGAGAGGATCCATGACTCGTCTTTTCCGGCGTTTCTTCGTTCTGGCGGCTGCGTTGATGCTGCTGGCAAGCGCGGCGCAAGCCGGCGTTCCTGCGGCCGCGGCGCAATCCGTTTCGGTCGCCTGGAGCCAGCCCATTCGGTTGACCAACCCGGAAATCCAATCGTGGTCGCCGACCATCGCGTCTGACCTGGCGGGCAATGTGCATGTCCTCTGGCCGCAAACCATGCTGACCGGCGCGCCGACCGGTATGGGCGATACGCTTTACTACGCACGCTGGGACGGTGAAAAATGGACCACGCCTTCGGATGTGCTGGTTTCGCCGGGCAACCTGGGCGCAGAAATGCCGGATATCGCGGTGACGCCGGACGGCATTTTGCATGCCGTGTGGGGCACCGGCGGATTGAACAGCCGCCTGATGTACGCGCGCGCTCCGGCCTGCTGCGCTGAGGATCCGCACAACTGGACCAAGCCCATTTCGCTGGGCGGCTCGGTTAACCTGAGCAGCGCGATCGTCAGCGATTCGACGGGCGTGCTGCACGTCGTCTATGCTTCGCTGGCCACCAATAACATCGTTTATCAGCAGTCCACCGACAGCGGCGCAACCTGGAGCAAACCTGTGGAAATCGACGGCGCGGGGCGGCGTGGGGATGAATATCCAGCCTACCCGCGCATTTCGGTGGATTTGCGCGGGCGCATTCACCTGGTCTGGTCGGTGATGCCCTATCCTGGCCGGGCGGTGGTCTACACCCGTTCGGATGACGGCGGGCAAACCTGGAAGGATGCGGTTCAGATTGACGTGTACGACCGCTTCCGTTACAGCGAGGGCTTTGGCCCCTACCTGATCGACGTGGAAGCCGTGGGCAACGACACCGTACACCTCACCTGGGACGGCGCGCCGACCGTCGAACGCCATCACACCTGGTCCAAGGACGGCGGTAATACCTGGGCCGACCCGGATACGTTTATTCCGGAACTGACCGACGGCGGCCGCGCGTTGTGGAACGACATGGTTGTGGACAGCGCGGGCGTGCTGCACGCGGTATCGATCAAGCAGCCGTGGGCCGCGCAGTGGATTGGCGGCGGCTGGTCGCAGTCGGTAGCCATCGGCTCACGCTCGTTTGCCGAAGATCTGCGCATGACCATCAGCCGCGGCAACCAGTTGCACGTGGTCTGGCTGGAAGTGATCCCAGGCAACCCCAGCGTGGTGTATTACGTCAATGGGGTCTCCTCGGCGCCGGCCGTGCCTGCACAGCCGCTGCCCGAAGTGCCCCCGGACACGCTGGGCCTCACGCAGTATGCCCGGCCCACCGGCACGCCTGCGCCCACCGTCACGCCAGCGCCCACGCTGGTGGATCTGCCATACAGTGATGTGCAATCGGTCGAGAGTCCGGGCAAAGCCGTCTTCATCAGCGTGGGCGCGGTGGTTGTTTTCCTGGCAATCATCATCGGGATCCGTCGAAAAAAACAGTGAGCATCCACCCGGATGCCGTTCTTGTAGGTGAGGTTGTCAGCATGGATATTTCCATCGTGGTGCCCGTATATAACAGTGAAAAAAGCCTGCCGGAACTGGTGCAGCGCCTGGCAGCCGTACTGCCGGGGCTGGCCAACCAGTATGAATTGATCCTGGTCAACGACGGCAGCCCGGACCGCAGTTGGGAAACGATCTGCGAGTTGGCCAACCGGCATGACTGGGTGTACGGCATCGACCTGATGCGAAATTTCGGGCAGCATAACGCGCTGCTGTGCGGTATCCGCCAGGCGCGCTTTCCGATCACGATCACGATGGACGACGACCTGCAGCATCCTCCCGAAGAGCTGCACCTGCTGCTGGAGAAACTGGCCGAGGGTTGGGATGTGGTGTATGGCAAGCCAGCGCAGGAAAAGCACAACCTTTGGCGCGACCTGGCCTCGCAGATCACCAAGCTGGCGCTGCAAAGCGCCATGGGCGCTGACACCGCGCGCAATATCAGCGCGCTGCGCGTGTTTCGTACCCGTCTGCGCGATTCCTTTGCCCAGTTCCAGGGACCTTACCCATCCATTGACGTGCTGCTCACCTGGGGCACCACCCGGTTCTCCGTTGTGGCGGTTCACCATGAGCAGCGGCGCTACGGCGCGTCCAATTACACCTTTGGCAAGTTGGTGCGGCATGCCATGAACATGATGACGGGTTTCAGTATTTTGCCGTTGCAATTGGCCAGTGTGATGGGCTTTACCTTCGCGCTGTTCGGCGTCGGCGTGTTGATCTATGTCATCGGGCGGTACATCATCCTGGGCGGCAGCGTGCCGGGCTTCCCGTTCCTGGCTTCCATCATCGCCATCTTCGCCGGCGTGCAGTTGTTCTCGCTGGGCATCATTGGCGAATACCTGGCGCGCGTGCATCTCAGGCTGTTGGAAAAGCCGCCATATACGGTGGCACGCCAGGTTCAATTCTCCGGTGAGGCACAGCGTGAATACCAGTGAGCTGGCGCAATTCCTGCCCTGGGATTCGGAGTTTTTCGGCAAACGCATCGGGCGGATCCAGGCGGATCACCTGACCCTTGAAGGGCTGGCCGGGGTGCTGGCCTGGCAGCAGGAACAGGCGGTGGACTGCCTGTATTTCCTGGCCGATCCCAATCTGCCCGACTCGCTGCGCCTGGCCGAAGCGAACGGCTTTCACCTGGTGGACTTGCGCGTGACGCTGGAAAGCAGCGGCGAGCTTCCGCAAAGCCTGCCGGCCGGGGTGCGCCTCTGGCAGCCGCGGGACCGCGATGCCTTGCGGGCCATCGCGCGTATCAGCCACCGCGATTCGCGTTTTTACTTTGATGGGCATTTCCCCGCCGAACGCTGCGACGCGCTCTACGAAACCTGGATTGACAAGAGCCTGGACGGTTATGCCGATGCTGCGCTGGTGGCCGATGTGGACGGCTGCGCGGCCGGCTACATCACCTGTCACCGCGACCCGCAGGAAGGCCGCATCGGCCTGGTGGCGGTGCACCCCGATTTTCAGGGCCGCGCGCTGGGACAGACATTGGTCAAGGCCGCGCTGGCCTGGGCCGGTGGTGAAGGTTTTCGCAAGGTGTCGGTGGTCACGCAGGGGCGCAACACCGCCGCGCAGCGGTTGTATCAACGCTGCGGCTTTTTGACGCGTTCGGTAGCCCTCTGGTATCACTGGTGGGACGAAGTACAGGACAGGGAGTAGGTATTTTTATGAGTACACCCAACCATCCGATCCATATCCCGTTCAACCGGCTCAGCCTGGTGGGGCGCGAGATGGAATACCTGCAAATGGCCATCCAGAGCGGGCATGTCTCCGGTGACGGCAGCTTCACCAAGCGCTGCCACCAGCTTTTGGAGAGCAGCCTGGGCGTTTCGCGCGCGCTGCTGACCACTTCGTGCACACATGCGCTGGAGATGGCTGCCATTCTGCTCGATATCCAGCCCGGTGACGAAGTCATCGTCCCCGACTTCACCTTTGTTTCCACGGTCAATGCGTTTGTGCTGCGCGGCGCGACCCCGGTGTTCATTGATGTGCGCCCCGATACGCTCAATTTGGATGAGCGCCTGCTGGAAGGCCTGATCACCGACCGCACCAAAGCCATCGTGCCGGTGCATTATGCTGGCGTGGGATGCGAAATGGACGCCATACTGGAAATTGCCAACCGGCGCGGTGTGCCGGTGGTGGAGGACAATGCCCACGGCCTGTTCGGTAAGTACCGCGGGCGCTACCTGGGCACCTTTGGCCGCATGGCAACGCAAAGCTTCCACGAGACCAAGAATTTCTCCTGCGGCGAGGGCGGCGCGCTGCTGATCAACGACGTGCAATATGTCGAGCGGGCTGAGATCCTGCGCGAAAAGGGCACCAACCGCAGCCGTTTCTTCCGCGGCCAGGTGGATAAATACAGTTGGGTCGATATCGGCTCCAGCTATCTGCCTTCGGACATGCTGGCGGGTTTTCTGCTGGCGCAACTGGAGGTGCGCGAGCTCATTCAAAACCGGCGGCGCGAGATCTGGGAAAGCTATCAGGACGCGCTGGGCGGGTGGGCGGCTACGTTGGGCGTGACCCTGCCGGTGGTTCCGGCGCACGTGGAGCAGTCCTACCACATGTTTTACCTGCTGCTGCCCGACCTGGACGCGCGCACGCGCTTCATCGATCACCTCAAGGCGCGCGGGATTTTGAGCGTGTTCCATTATCTGCCGCTGCACCTCTCGGACATGGG
>JAPKMQ010000194.1 GCA_026645875.1 Longilinea sp. | reverse complement strand
CTGGAGTGGGTGTACGACGGCAGCCAGATGGTGTGGGTGCAGATGCGCGAGATCACCGCGCTGAAGGACGTGGCGGTCTATACCAACCGTCTTTCCAAAGATATGATGCCCGGGATCATCAAGCCGCTGATCTGGTCGATCAACGTGCCGTTGATCAACTCGGTCTGGATTGGCCTGATGGAGGAGATGGTCGGCGAAACCGGCTTGAAGCCCGAAGACCTGGCGCGGTCGTTTTACTACCGCAGCTACTTCAACATGGGCGCGATCGGCAAGATTTTCAACCGCGCAGGGTTCCCCTCGGAAGGGCTGGAAATGATGATGGGCGTCATCCCGCCGCAGGAAGGCCGGCCGGCGATGAAGATGAGCATGAACATGAAGAGCCTGGCCCTGCTGCCGCGCCTGCTGGCTTTTTTGATGGGCAAGTGGAATTTCAACCGCAGGCTCACCGCCGAACTGCCCGGGTTGCAGGCGGCGCTGGCCGCCATCCCCGCCCGGCCGCCGGCTGGCCTGGACGAGCCGGCGCTGGCAGGCAAGGTGGAGGATGTTTACGCGCTGGTGAAGTCGATCACGTATTTCAATGTGGTGGTCCCGCTACTGGTGACGATGTACGGCCGGCTGCTGGCGCAAGAACTGCGCAAGCTGGGCGTGGATCCGCAGCGCTTTCACCTGACCGAAGGCATGCCCGAGATCGACGCCTACAACCCGGCGGTCCACCTGCGGGCGTTGAACCGGCTGGCCCTGGCGTTGAGCGAAGAGCAGCGCGAGCGCCTGCGCCGGATTTCCTACGCCGAGTTCCAGGCGCTGCCCGGCATGCAGCCGCTGCAGCAGGGTCTGGCCGGGTACCTGGAGCGCTTCGGGCACCTATCCAACAACAGCAATGACTTTTCGGCCACGCCGTGGCGCGAATCCCCGGAGACCATCCTGCGGCTGATCGTCGATTACACCCACCGCGATGAAGACCCCGACGGGCGCGTTTCGTTTGCCGACCTGCGGATGAAGGGTTTGGCAAAACAGCGGGTGGGCCTGCTCTACCGGCGCTCCCGTGCCTTAATTCCCTACCGTGAAAAGATCAGCTCGCTATATACTTATGCCTACGGCCTGTTCCGGCCTTACCTGCTTGCGCTGGCCGAGCGCATGACGGCGCGCGGTCTGCTGGACGCGCGAGACGACATCTTCTACCTGCGCTGGGAGGAGATCCGCGCGGCAGCAGGAGGCAGCCTGAACGGAGAATTGCGCGGGTTGGCACGGCAGCGGCGCGCGGAGATCGAGCGGGTGCGCGATATCGAGCTGCCCGACGTGATTTACGGAGATGAACCGCCGCCGGTGCTGCCCGCGGTATGCGACCGCATGAGCGGCACGCCGACCTCGCGCGGCTATTACACCGGGCCGGTCCGGATGGTGCGCGGGCTGGAGGATTTTCACAAGCTCGAACAGGGCGACGTGTTGGTAATTCCTTATTCCGACGTGGGCTGGACGCCGCTGTTTGCCAAAGCCGGGGCGGTCATCGCCGAGTCGGGGGGCATGTTGTCGCACAGTTCGATCATCGCGCGCGAGTATGGCATTCCCGCGGTGGTGTCGGTGGCCAGCGCCGGCCGGCTGAAGGACGGGCAGCGCGTCTGCGTCGACGGCTACCGCGGTCTGGTGATGGTGGTGGAGAATCTGACGGGCGAGGAAGGTGATCATGCCGGTTCTACAGGCTAGCCAGTTGAAGAAGCGCTACCAGTTGGGCGTCCATGAGGTTACCGCGCTCAACGGGATCGACTTTGAGGTCGCAGCGGGCGAATTTGTCGCCATCATGGGACCGTCGGGGAGTGGAAAATCGACCCTGCTGCACCTGCTGGGCGGGTTGGACGTTCCCACCGGCGGCACGGTCACCCTGGCCGGCGAGCAGCTTTCCAGCCTGGACGATCAGCGCGCCACCCTGGCGCGCCGGCGCAACATTGGCTTCGTGTTCCAGTTTTTCAACCTGCTGCCGACGCTCACCGCGGAGGAAAACATCCTGCTGCCGGTGATGATTGACGGCAAAAAACCAGCCGATTTCAAGGACCGCCTGGACCGGTTGATCGCCCTGGTGGGGCTGGAGGAGCGCCGCAGCCATAAACCCGACCAACTTTCGGGCGGCGAGCAGCAGCGCGTGGCCCTGGCGCGCGCCCTGGTGACGCAGCCGGCCATCCTGCTGGCCGACGAGCCGACCGGCAACCTGGATTCGAACACCGGCAAGACCATCATGGAGCTGCTGCGGCGCTCGTGCGACAGCCTGAACCAGGCCATCGTGGTGGTTACCCACGACGCGCGCGCCGCCGCGTACGCCGACCGGGTGGTCTTCCTGCGCGACGGCCAGGTGGAACGCAGGATTGATTTTGAGAACCAGGACCCGCTGGCACAGCGCATGCGCGCCATCATCGAGATCATGGAAAGCCTTGAGCTTTAGGCGGAGGCCTGCATGCTGCTGACCCGCTACCTGACCCTGCGCTCGCTGCGCGCCCGCCCGCTGCGGGTGGTGCTTTCCATGTTTGGCATCCTGATCGGCGTGGCCGGCATTCTGGCCATCGGCATCGCCAACCAGGCGGCCATGGATTCGATCACGCGCCTGTTTGAAGACACCAGCGGCAAGGCCGACCTGATGGTGACCTCCTCAGGCAGCGATTCGGGCTTCAGCGAAACGGTTCAGCGCAGCGTGCTGGGCGTGGCCGGGGTGCAGAGCGCGCTGCCGGTGGTGCGGGCGCAAACCGCGCTGGCCAGCGACGCGGTGCAGAACGAGCTGGGGCTGAGCTTCTTTGGCACCGAAAGCGGCGGTCTGCTGCTCTACGGCGTGGATCCGCTCGGCGAGCCGCAGGTGCGCGACTATACCCTCACGGCCGGGCGCTTCCTTTCCGGCGAGGACGACGCTTACGAACTGGTGCTGGTGGAGAATTACGCCGCCGACGAGGAGATTGAGGTCGGCGACCGGGTGGGCATTCTTACCCCCAACGGGGTGGAAAAGCTGCGCGTGGTCGGGTTGATGGCGCGCGAAGGCCCCGGCCAGACCAACAACGGCGTCTTTGGGGTTCTGCCGGTGCAGGCCGCCCAGCAATTGTTCGACCGCCAGGGCGAGATCGACCAGCTTGACCTGGTGCTGGAGCAAAAGGAGAGCAGCCAGGTGGAGCACATTTACCAGACGCTGCAAAAACGGCTGGGCGCGGGTTATTCGGTCACCTACCCGGCCGGGCAGGGCCAGCGCATGACGCAAATGCTCTCCAATTACCAGATCGGGCTGAACTTCCTCAGCGGCATCGCCCTGTTTGTAGGCGCGTTCCTCATCTATAACGCCTTTGCCATGACGGTGGTGGAGCGCACGCGCGAGTTCGGCATGCTGCGCGCCATCGGCATGACCCGCCGCCAGATCACCCGCCAGATGCTGGTGGAGGCGCTGGTGCTGGGCGTGACCGGATCGCTGCTGGGAGTGCTGGTGGGAATCGCGGGGGCGCGCGGGCTGGTGGGGATGATGGGCACGCTGCTCGGCTCGCCCATTGACGCTGACCTGGGCATCCCGGTTGGCACGCTGGCGGTCAGCCTGGTAGTCGGCATCGGTGTAACGCTGGTGGCGGCGGCGCTGCCGTCCATCCAGGCGGGGCGCATCTCGCCGATCGCTGCGCTGCGCATCCGCGGGGTGGCGCGCGACGGCTGGATTCTGCGCCACGGCTGGAAGCTGGGCACGGCGCTGCTGGCGGTTTCCACGGCACTGCTCATCTGGAACCCGTTCGCCGACGACCCGATGTTCCGCGCCGGCAGCATGGTGGTGTTTGCCATGTTCACCGGCGTCACTCTGGTGATCCCGGCGATGGTGGACGCCTGGGAGCGCCTCACCCGTCCACTGATGGCCGCCGTTTACGGCGCCAGCGGCGCGCTGGGCAGCCGCAACATTCAGCGCTCGCGCTCGCGCACCACGCTGACGGTCGGCGCGCTGCTGATCGGCGTGGCGATGATCCTGGTGGTGCGCGGCATGACCGGCTCGTTTGCCGCCGATCTGCGCGTATGGATCGAAGCCTACCTGGGCGGCGATCTTTACATCCATTCGACCGTGCCGCTGCGCGCCGACATTGCCCGGCAGATCAGCGCGGTGGACGGGGTCAGCGCGGTCGCGCCCATCCGTTACCAGCCCACGGAAATGCGCCTGCCGGACGGCAGTTACGAGACCATCACGTACATGGCCATCGACCCGGCCGCGTACACGCGCGTGACGAGCTTCGTGTTCAGCGACAGCCGCGCCGATCAAAAAGCCGCGCTCAACCGGCTGGCCACGGGGGATGCGCTCTTCATTTCCAGCGTGCTGGCCGAAAAGTATGGCTGGCAGCCGGGCGACCAGGTGACCCTGAAAACGCGCAGCGGCGCGCATGCCTTTACGGTTGCGGCGGTGGTGGTCGATTTTTTCAACCAGGGCCTGGTGGTGACCGGCAATTGGAACGACCTGCGGCGCTACTTCCGCTCGAATGAAGCCAGCACCATCCTGGTGCGGGTTAGCGACGGGCAAAGCGCGTCAGCGGTTCAGGCGGATATCGATGGCCAGTACGGCAAGCGTTACCGGCTGTCGATGGACTCGAACGAGTCGATCCGCGCGCGCATCTTCACGTTGATGGATCAGGCCTTCAGCATGTTCGACGTGCTGGCGATCCTCTCGGTGGTGGTCGCCTCGCTGGGGGTGGTCAACACGCTGACGATGAATGTCATCGAGCGCACCCGCGAGATCGGCATGCTGCGCGCCACCGGCATGACCCGCCGCCAGGTGATTCTGATGGTGATGGCCGAAGCTGGGCTGATGGGTATGATCGGCGGGCTGCTGGGGCTGGTGTTCGGCGTTTTGCTGTCGCGCATCTTCCTGACCGGCATGACCGCAATGTCCGGCTACCGGCTCGATTTTGTCATGCCGCTGGGCGGCATCCTTACCGGGCTGGTGGTGGCGCTGGTGGTTTCGCAACTGGCGGCCTTCCCGCCGGCCCGGCGCGCGGCGCGCACCAATGTGCTGGAAGCGATCCAGTACGAGTGAGCGGTGCCTACGGGATAACGGTGAAGGCGCTCATCCCCCAGCGCAGCCCGGCGGGAATTTCATCCAGCAGGATGGTTGCCTGGTAATAGACCGCCGCCCCGCCGGATGAGCGCAGCGCGATGCGCTCCACTTTGCCGTTGAAGGTCTGATTGGGCAGCCCATCGAAGACCACCCGGGCCGCATCGCCAACTTCAATGCGCGCCACGTCCACCTCGCTCAGGTCGGTCGTTTCCACCCGCAGGCTGGAAAGATCCGCCAGCACCAGCACGGTCTGCGCAGGCGCGGCGGATTCAAATTCATTCGGGAGAATCTCGATCACCGTGCCGTCAAAGGGTGCTTTGAGAGTCGCGGCGGCCAGTGCCGTTTCGGCCTGTTTGACTCC
>JAPKMQ010000193.1 GCA_026645875.1 Longilinea sp. | reverse complement strand
CGCGGAACGCCCCCTGCAGGATGGCTTCCTTTTCTTCGGCCGTGATGGGCTGGTCGCTGTAGGCGCGCAGCGAGCGGCGGCGGTTGAGTAGTTCAATCGTGGGGTTCATGATTACCTCGGGATTTAAGGATTGAAGAAAAAGATAGCCACAGAGGACACAGAGACTAAAGAAGACAAGAGAGAGAAATGTGAAGAAGAATACCTTAAAATACCGCTTATTGACCTAAACGACAAGTGCTTGTTTTACGATTTTCTCTATTATCTCTGTGATCTCTGTGGCTAATCTTTCACCCAGTTTTCCAGCAGCGCACCCAGACGATTGGCGCGATCGTTCAACATAGCGGGCTCCAGCGCGGGCAGCGCCAGGATGCCGGGAAGCTGATCGTACAGGGCAGGCAGACCCAACCAGTCGACCACCTGTTCGTGAATCCACTTATTGTAAGCGATGGGATAAACACGGCAGGCGATGAACAGCGCCTGCAGGAATTCCTGGTGGGCGCGGTAAAGCCGGTCGAAAGCCTGAAAGACCAGCCCGCGCGCGGTGTAGAAGGGGATGAAGTCGAGGTCGTAGCGGCAGGCTGCCCGCACCATCGCCAGGCGCTGCCTGCGCAGGTCTTCATTGTAATAGGGCAGCCAGTCTTGGCGCAGCCGCAGAAAGTGAGCGCCGGGCTGGCCGAGCGGTGCCGCACGCAGCAGGTTGCCAATGCCGATCTCAAAGAAATCCGGCCCGCCGCCGTCATCCCACACTTCGGGCTCAAACCACCCCAGCGTCACGTCAAGGTGCACGTGCATGAACGGCCCGCTGGCTTCGAAGGCACACAGGGTCGGTTCGGCTGCTCGAAAGGCGTCCCATTCGGCTTGCAGCGCATCGGCCTGCGCCTGGGTAGCCGCTTCGCCCAGCAGCACATTCATGTCCAGGTCCGACCCCGGCACAGCGTTTCCGCGCGCGATGGAATTGGTCACCAGCACGCTGTCGATGAGATCACGCCCGGCGAAGAAGCGCGCCGCGGTTTCAGCGGTCAACTGATGCTGAGTGGTGGGAAAGCTGGCAATAGGAAGGGATTCAGGTGTGAGCGAGTGGGATTGCATAAATGGTTGAAATCACCATTGAAAGCAAATTGGATGGTTATGGGACTGGCACGTCCCAGGAATACACCACTTGCAGTGGGTCGTTTTTGGATTTGCCCTTGCGCCGGAAACCACATTTTTCGGCGGCGCGCACCGCGGCCACCTGGTTGGCGGTCACCTCAAACACCAGCCGCTTCAGCCCGGCCTGCCCGGCCGCGTAACCCTGCAGCAATGCCAGCGCTGCCGCGCCAACTCCGCGCCCGCGCATGGATGGATCGAACAGGTGCAAACCCACCTGCGCCTCGCCGGCCTTTTGACCCAGCCCGTGCAGAAAGATCTGTCCGGCCAGCATCCCGTCCACGCGAATGGCAAAATAAACCACATCGCTGCCGGAGATGGCCCGGCTGAGCCACTGCTCGCGGGCTTCAAGCGTATCCGGCGCGGCCGGCGCGTTTTCAATTTCGCGGACGTCCGGCAGGCACAAAGAAACCGGTCCCAGGCTGAGGTCCGGGCCGCTGTAAAGGCTCATGCGACACCTTCGTATCTGGATGAACGCTGGCGGGGAATGCCCTTTTCATTATATAGAAGAATGGCGCGGCAAACAACCGCCGTGCAGGGCAACTTTTGCGTTCAGTCGGCGGTCGCGGCCGCGGCCGCTCGCCGTCCGACTATGAGACTCTCCGCCGAGAACAAAATCAAGGCCAGCCAGATAATGCTGAAACCGATCAGGCGGTCCCGGGTGAAGGGTTCGTGGTACAACAGGACGCCGATGAGAAACTGGATGGTGGGGGCAAAATATTGCAGCAGGCCCAACGTGCTGAGCGGCACCTGGCGCGCGCCGGTGGCAAACAGCAGCAGCGGAATAGCGGTGATGATGCCCGACAGCGCGATCAGCAGGCTGGTCAGCGGGGCCACATGGCCAAAGCTGCCCACGCCGCGCAGCTCGGCGGCCACCAGGTAGGCCAGCGCCACCACAAACAGCGAGCCGGTTTCCAGCGTCAGGCCGTGCAGCGAATTCAGCGGAGCCAGTTTCTTGATCAAGCCGTAAAAACCAAAGGAGAACGCCAGCCCCAGGGCGATTAAGGGCAGTTTGCCGAAGCTGAGGGTCAGGTAGAGCACGCCAGCGGTGGCCAGCGCAACCGGCACCCACTGCAGGGGGCGCAGGCGCTCGCGCAGAAAGATGACGCCCAGCACCACACTGACCAGCGGGTTGATAAAATAGCCCAGGCTGGTCTCCACCACGTGCCCGCTGTTGATGCCCCACACGTACAGTCCCCAGTTAAAGGAAAGCAGCACGCCGGCACCCAGGTAGGTGAGCAGCGTACGGCGGTTAAGACTGGCGCGCAGCGCGGGCAGCTCGCGGCGCAGCAGCACCACAGCAATCAGAAACAAAAAGGACCAGGCAAAGCGGTGCGCCACAATCTGGTCGGCGGGCGCCGATTGGATGGCCTTGAAATAGATCGGGAAGAAACCCCACATTGCGTACGCGCCGGCAGCAGACAGAATACCTTTATTCATATCCAACTCGCATGCTAAAAATTAACAGGGCAATCATACCAGAAACTCCCGCGCCTGCGAGCAAAATGCCAGAAATTTAACAACCCGCCGGGGTGCCAAAGGTTGCGCCTTTAAGGATTTTTCTAGAGTAAAAAAGAAAAAAGCATACCTTAAACGTCGAAATATGTGAGGAAAGTCAGGATTGAAATGTGATGGTTAAAACCTAAAATAAACTCAGGTGAGTGTGTTACTCACCGCGCGCTTTTTTTTTCTTTAAGCGTCCCTATTTCCTCCCCCCCCCCCCACTTCCCCCCCAAAACCTTTGTTAAGCGTTAATTGTGCATTGGGAAATGTAGTATTTCGCCGTGGCGCTCATTTGAGCGCTAACATCCATCGCTCTCGCGTCTGCTTCAGGCGCGACCCATTTTTCTTGTTGGCGCGTTTTGCGCCAGGAGGTTCCGCACAATGAACATCATCTTCATTGTATTGGGTGTCTCTGCATTGTTCTACATTGCATACCGCACCTACGGCACGTTCATCGCCAAGAACATCTACTTCCTCAACAACGAAAACACGACCGCCGCTGTTGAACTGGAAGACGGACTTGACTACGTGCCCACCGAGCCCAAGTTCCTGTTGGGCCAGCACTTCTCCGCCATCGCTGCCGCCGGCCCGATCACCGGCCCCATCCTGGCGGGTATTGCCTACGGCTGGCTGCCCACCCTGATCTGGATCGTCATCGGCTCCGTCTTCATCGGCGGCGTGCATGACTGGGGCGCATTGATCGCCTCCGTGCGCAACAAAGGCCGCTCGATCACTGAGACCGTGCGCACCAACGTTTCCCGCAGCGCCTGGATCCTGTTCAACCTGTTCATCCTGGTTGCGCTGATCATGATCATCGTGGCCTTCACCGACATCACCACCGCCTCCTTCGTCAACCAGATTGACATCGGCGACGGCACCCTGGTCGGCGGCGGCGCCATTGCCACCTCCTCCGTCCTGTACCTGATGCTGCCCATCGTCATGGGCTTCCTGCTCAAGTACACCAAGCTCAGCCTGACCTGGGCGACGGTCATCTTCCTGCCGCTGGTGGCCGTGGCCATCTGGGTCGGCAAGTTCATCCCGCTCGATATGCCCTCGATCGCTGGCCTGGCCCCGCAGAAGGTCTGGAACATCATCGTCCTGATCTACTGCTTCGTCGCGGCAATCGTGCCGGTGTGGGCGCTGCTGCAACCGCGCGGCCACCTGGGCGGCTACTTCCTGTATGCCTCCGTCATCGTCGCCGCCATCGGCGTCCTGTTCGGCGGCTTCAGCGTCACCTATCCCGCCTTCAAGATCCCGGTCACCGAAGGCAAAGCCTTCTGGATCCCGATGATCCCGATGCTGTTCATCACCGTGGCCTGCGGTGCGTGCTCCGGCTTCCACTCGCTGGTCAGCTCAGGCACCACCTCCAAGCAGATCAAGCGCGAATCCGACACCAAGATCATCGGCTACGGCGCCATGCTCATGGAAGGCGTTGTGGCTGTGATCGCCCTCTCGACCGTCATGATCCTGGCCAAGGACAGCGAACTGCTGACCAAGTCCCCGAACTTCGTGTATGCCTCCGGTATCGGCGCCTTCATGAAATTGATCGGCGTCAGCCCGGCCTTCGGCATCTCCTTCGGTTTGATGGCCTTCACCACCTTCGTCTATGACACCCTGGATATCTGCACCCGCCTGGGCCGCTTCATCATCCAGGAACTCTCCGGCTGGAAGGGCTGGTTTGGCCGCATCTTCTCCACCCTCATCATCGGTGGCATCCCCGCCATCCTCATGCTCATCACCCTCACCGGCGCTGATGGCAAGCCGGTTGCGGCCTGGAGTGTCTTCTGGAAGACCTTCGGCGCCTCCAACCAGTTGCTGGCTGCCCTGGCCCTCATTGGCCTCACCGTCTGGTTGATGAACACCTCCAAGAACAAGAAGGCCTGGCTGTATACCTTCTTCCCGGCTGTGTTCATGTTCATCATGAGCTCCTGGGCGCTGGTCCGCATGTTCCTGCAGTACACGGTGAAAGACGGCGCCTGGATCGGCTTCCCGGCCAACGCCAACGCCATCATCCCGGTCGTCTGCGTGATCTACCTGATCCTGGCGGTCTGGATGGCTGTTGAAACCTACCGCGCCATCGCCAAACGCCGCGGCGGCATGGTTCAGGCCCCCTCGGCCACCGACTAAGCTCAGCGACACGCTATTTGATCTACAATTGAGGCCCGCCTTTCCGGCGGGCCTCAATTTTTTAACTTCAGCACTTTCCTTAATTTTGAGGTTCTTTCTTGCATTTTCTATTTTTTTTCGTGGCTTTCGTGTTTTTCGTGGTTTAATTCTCCTTGCCAAAGAAATTATCTCAATATCATGGAAGCAGCATGAGTGATCACCCCACCATTTACGAAGAGACCTTCCGGGTCCACAGTTACGAGTGCGACGTCAATCGGCAGATGAAGCCGGCGGCTTTTTTCCAGCACCTCACCGAGGCTGCCACCGTTCACGCCGGCATCCTGGGCGTGGGCTTCGAAGCCATGTACGCGCGCAACCTGTTCTGGGTGCACGCGCGCATGAAGCTCAAATTTTTTCACTTCCCGCGCATCGGCGAACACGTCACCATCCACACCTGGCCGAAGACCATCCAGCAAAAGCTCTTCTACATCCGCGATTTTGAGATGCGGGCGGAAAACGGTGAACGCCTCGCCGCGGCCACCTCGGCCTGGCTGGTAATGGACGCCAGCGCACGGCGCATGCTGCCGCCAAAATCGTTGGATTTCGACCTGCCCACCGTCGACCGGGCCGGCCTGGATGAGCCCCTCGAA
>JAPKMQ010000192.1 GCA_026645875.1 Longilinea sp. | reverse complement strand
TTCCTGTTTCCCAGGCCACTACCGAGGATGTGGTTCGCGTGGTAATGGGGCCGGCGATCGGGCCGTACTCAGAAAACAGGGTGTTTATAACGCCCATGCCGCGGGTGGCGGTCAGGAACTGATAACGGAAGCCCAGCAGACCACGTGTTGGAACCACGTAATGCAGGTGAACGGTATTGTCAGGATTGTTTGCCATACCCAGCATCCTGCCGCGCCTGGCACCTAACATTTCCACTACCGCGCCCATCGTTTCAGAGCTGGTGTCAATGTGCACTTCTTCATAAGGTTCCTGTGTCTCGCCGTTTTCATCCACCCGGAAGATCGCTTCAGGCCGGGAAACCTGGAATTCATAGCCCTCGCGGCGCATCGTTTCGATCAAAATAGCCAGGTGAAGCTCACCGCGGCCAGAAACATTGAAAATATCAGGTGATTCGGTTTCTTCAACCCGCAGAGACACATTGTGGCGCAATTCCTCAAACAGGCGCTCGCGCAGCTTGCGCGAGGTGCTCCATTTTCCTTCACGGCCCGAAAAAGGCGACGAGTTGACTCCAAAGGTCATTCGCACGGTCGGCTGTTCCACCTGGATCGGCGGCAGCGCGATCGGGTTTTGCGGATCCGCCAGCGTTTCGCCAATGGCGATCCCTTCAAGCCCGGCCAATTCCACAATATCGCCGGCTTTTGCCTGAGCTATTTCGACTTTTTCCAGGCCCTGGAATTCAGAGAGATACCTGGCTCGCTCGGGTACGATCTGGCCGTTAACCATCATGCGCGCCATAGCCTGCCCGGCGCTGATCTGACCCGCAGAAATGCGCCCCACCGCAGTTGTTCCGCGGTAATCATCATACCCAAAATTGGTCACCAGCATTTGAAACGGCGCGTCGATATCCACTTTTGGCGCAGGAATATGCTGTAGGATTGCCTGAAACAGGGGTTGCAGATCAGAGCCTAAATCCTGAGTGAAACCGGCCTGCTGGGTGATCGCGTTGGCATACACCACCGGGAAATCTGTCTGCTCTTCGGATGCGCCCAGCTCGATAAACAAATCAAAGGTGTCATTAAGTGTGCGATCCGGCTCGGCATCTTTACGGTCCATTTTATTGATCACAACGATGACCCGGTGGCCGATCTCAAGAGCTTTCTTCAGAACAAAGCGCGTCTGGGGCATTGGGCCTTCAGCAGCATCCACAAGCAACAACACGCCGTCGACCATGTTCATGACGCGCTCAACTTCGCCGCCAAAATCGGCGTGGCCTGGCGTGTCGACAATGTTAATCTTGACCAATTGTCCGGTGACAGGATCCGGAATCGTGACTGCTGTATTCTTTGCCAAAATGGTGATGCCCCGCTCCCGCTCAAGGTCGTTTGAATCCATCACCCGTTCTGCAACCTGCTGGTTCTCACGGAAAACACGCGCCTGCCGTAAAAGCCCATCTACCAATGTTGTTTTACCATGATCGACATGCGCGATAATGGCGATATTCCGAAGATCTTTTCGCTCTGTTAACATATAAACCTGACTCTCTATCAAACCGTCTGCCATGTGTATCGTGTTGGCAAGCGTGTAATCATATCAGAGTCGTTTTCGTTTGAAAAGAGAGCAGTTTATAAAAACAGAATACCCGTCTAAAAATTACTGGTGAAACCCGCGTTTCATTAGCAGCAGGTAAATGCCAAAGACAATCAAACCGATTGAGCCGGTATTGCCAATAAAGCTGAGGGCATTTCCAGGATTTCCCCCGATATATAGCCCCCACCCCACCATCGCAAGAATGCCACCGGGGATCAGCGGCCACCACATGAATTTGTGAAACAAAGCCCTGTAAATTACGGTCAACAGGATCCATCCCAGGGAGAACCAGGCCAGCATGATGCCTGTTTGGGCCAACGCATTGGGGCCGGCAGATTGGTTCCAACCGAAATATACCCCTGCTCCTGTGGTAGCCAGTAAAGAGCCGGCAAGGATGAGACCCAACAGCCGGGTGTAAATGCCTGTTAGCAGCAAAACCAGGCCAAAACCCACCGCCAGGAACAGGACGAAACTCAATAGCGATAGGTCGCCCCAAAAGAAACTGGCCCCGACGGCAAAAATCCCGCCGGCCGGAAGCAGAGCCCAATAAGCCGTCTTTTCTCCAACATAATGTGTCACGCCGGCAATTAACAGCCAGCCCAGGGATAAAACAAGCAGCGCGATGCCGAGCTGATGCGACCAGCCCGCCCCCTGAAAAGCGGTAAACGCCAGCAAAACTCCAATCCCGCCGGTCAAGATCAGGCTGCCGGGAATGATCATGCTCAGCCGCTGTTGACGGATCATGGATGCGAAGAACATAGCCCAAATTAAAGGCAATGCCACCGGTAATAACCATCCGGTTCGCACAACCTGTTCGCCCAGTATCACCAAGCCGGTGGCAATCAGCGCTAATCCCGCGATGGATGCAAATCCTCGCCTGGGCTGTTTGTTTTGCTGAAACTCAATCGAACGCATTTTTCGAACCTCTGAGAACAAAGAATACCTGTTCAGGGAGAAATACGCATGTGCCAAAAGTCACACCGACATTCCCAATCGCCTCATCCCATGAAACGCCATTCAAGGAATAATTCCCAGGTCTCTGGCTTTAATTACGGCCTGCATGCGGTCTTTCGCAGACAATTTCGCCAGGATGTTAGTAAGGTGGTTTTTGACCGTGCCCTCGGCAATGACCAATTTATCTGCGATTTCTTTATTGGATAACCCGGTTGAGACCAACCGCAGGATTTCAATTTCCCGGCTGGAGAGGGGATCGATCAGGGTTGCATCCGGTTTGGGCATCGGTCGGGATAACCGGGAGAACTCGGCCATGATTTTTGCGGTTATGGAAGGCAGCATGAAATACTCGCCGCGATAGGTGGTGTGAATGGCCTCAAAAAGCTTTTCAGATGAGACGTCTTTTAATAGATATCCCACAGCCCCGGCGCGCATGCCTTCAAAGATATCTTCATCGTCATCAAAAGTCGTTAAAACGATCACTTTGCACTCTGGAAACAGTTCCCGCAACCGCCGTGTCGCAGTCACGCCGTCCATAACCGGCATCCGCAAATCCATCAGGACGATATTTGGGCGTAACTGGGCAACCAACCGCAATGCCTCTTCACCATTGCCCGCTTCGCCCACCACATCAAATTCCGGTTGCACGGATAACAAAGTGCGCAACCCCTCGCGGAACAACGACTGGTCATCCACAAGTAAGATCTTAATAGGATTCATCCTGGCAACCATATCTCCACCGAAAATCCCTGCCCTTTGGCGGAGGAGAATTTCACTTCGCCATTCAGCAAGTTAGCACGCTCTTTCATCCCAATCAAACCAAAGCCGCCGTTCATATCCTCAGCTCCCTGGCCATTATCCTGCACAATCATTGTCACCGAATCCGCCGCTCGGAAATCCAAGGTCAATAACAAAACGGATGCCTGCGCATGTTTGATGGCGTTGTTCAACGCTTCCTGTGCAGACCGGTAGAACGTCATACGTGCCTGCGGCGACAATTCTCGCGGAGTTCCAAGCACTTGGAACTGGGTTTTCATTTTGCCGGCATCGATATGGTCGATCAGCTCCCGGATCATCTCGGGAAGCGGCAAATCCGCGATCGCTGGCGAACGTAGGGATGCCACCGACCGGCGCACATCAGCAAGTGCCTGATGTGTCATTTCGAGCGCTTTATCCAGGGCATCCTGCGCTTTGCGGGGATCGCGGCTGGCAATTGCCTTGGACGCCTGAATCTGCATGTGGATGGTGGTGAGGTAATGCCCAAGTCCGTCGTGGATCTCGCGTGCGAGACGATTCCGCTCCTTGGTGATCGCAAGCTCCTCAACCTGGACGGCGTAGGCGCGTAATTGCTGATTGGCCAGGGTCAGTTCGCTCACCAGCCGTTCCACTTCCGCTCTGGCCCGCTCTTCGCTCACCGCGCTTTGTGTGAAAACCGTTATGAACACCAATCCGGCAATGAATATGGGCAGGCCATTCCAGACGACCTCCCAGCTTGGCGAAAATGCACGCACGGCAATGACATACCCCGCCAGGATCACCACACCGGCACCGTAGCTCAAGCGTGTTGGCAGCAGGATCACCGCGTGCGCCATCAAAGGCAACAGTAACAGCGCATTGTAGGCAGCGCCCTTGCTGATCAGCACGATCAGGCACCCCAAAGGTACCTGGACCAGAAAATACAGCAGTTTTCGGTTTTGACCCGGGTCATTCCGAACCGCGGCATAGCCATAGATGCCAATCAAAATATAGGCGACGCCAAACGAAATTAATAGGATCAATTCCAGGACCGTCGTCCGGCGAATAGTGCTGAACATGGCGAAATAGGAGAACAACACGACCACCGCAAACGCTAGGTCAGCATTGGTCCCCACTTTTACCGGCTGAGAGGAGGAATTCATCGCCTCCTATTATAACTGACGCAGGCCGCATGACCATCCCACCCAGGTCACAGTCCCGCCACAGTTATTAAAATGCCCCAAAGTGCCGGGGGTTGTGACTCACTGCACATGGCCTTCCGGATGCCACGAAGTATCTTTAGATGAACAAGCCTGCGAAGGAGATTCGTTATGAAGATATTGCTGATACAGCCTAAATTCCCGGATACTTTTTGGAGTTTTAAATATGCCTTGGAGTTTGTTGATAAGAAGGTCTGCAATCCGCCGCTGGGCTTACTCACCGTGGCCGCCATGCTTCCAAGCTCCTGGGAAAAACGTCTGATCGACCTGAATTTTCAAGAACTCACACTCAAAGACCTGAGATGGTGTGATTATTTGTTCATCAGCGCGATGGACGTCCAGCGCGAATCAGTGAAACAGGTCGTCAAACTTGCACGCGATCACTCGGTCAAGATCGTTGCCGGAGGCCCATTATTCACAGGCGAATATAAAGATTTTCCGGACATTGACCACTTTATCCTCAATGAGGGCGAAATCACACTGGTTGAATTTCTCAATGATCTGGCTGCTGGTCATTCCAAACCGGTATATCAAACCGATCAATTCGCCGACATTCGCCAATCACCCATCCCATTATGGGGTCTATTGAACTTTGATGCTTACGATTCGATGGCGGTTCAATTCTCTCGGGGATGTCCGTTTAATTGTGACTTCTGCAATGTCACCGCCCTTTTGGGTCACAGGCCCCGAACGAAAAGCGCGCCGCAGTTGATCCGGGAATTGGATCAACTGTACCAAATGGGTTGGCGCAGGAACATTTTTATCGTCGATGACAATTTCATCGGCAACAAGAAACTGCTTAAGGAGGAGGTCCTGCCGGCGTTGATTGAATGGCGAAAAGGAAAAGTTGGATGCTACTTCATCACCGAAGCATCCATCAATCTGGCCGATGACGATGAGTTGGTCTCATTGATGGTTGCGGCGGGCTTTATCAACATCTTTATCGGGATCGAAACGC